>CAZLTY010000035.1:0-25946 GCA_964562575.1 uncultured Pirellulales bacterium | reverse complement strand
GATGATCTTCACGGCTGGAGATTTTGGCCGCGAGGAGATAATCCAAGCGCTCGATATGAATGGGAACATGTTGTGGAAATCGCCCAACGGCAACGCGTGGCGCGGCTCGAGCCCCGGCTCGCGTTCGACGCCCACCTACAGTGAAGGCGCCGTGTATCACATGAATCCCAGCGGCAGGCTGGCGGCGTATGAAGCACGGTCGGGCAATGAGATCTGGGCCGTGGACCTCAAGAACCGCTTCGATGCAAGATACGGCATCTGGGCTCTGGCCGAACACGTGATTGTCGATGGCGACAAGGTTCTCTGTATGCCCGGCGGGCCCAAGGGCCGCGTCGTCGCCCTGGACAAACGGACGGGACGAACCATCTGGACCAATACCCAGATCGAGCACTCGGCGGCCTACTGCTCAGGCAGAGTCGTGACTCACGACGGCGTCCGCCAACTCATCACCATGACACAGAGGTCGGTGGTCGGCGTGAACGTCGAGAACGGAGCGCTCGTTTGGTCGGCGCCTTTTGTGCCCAGGTCGCCGCAGAATTCTCTAACACCGGTGTTCCAAGAAGGCTACGTGTTTGTTTCTTGCGGACACTCTTCGGGCGGGACCGTGATGAAGATTGATTCCGCTTCGCGTACAGCTTCGAGAGTATGGCACCGCGAGGACCTTGACGACTGCCACAGCGGCGCCGTTCTAATAGACGGCAGGCTCTATGGTACCGCATGCCGACAGGGTGGAGCACATTTCTACTGCGTCGACTTTCTCACGGGCGATACGATCAAGCTCGACGAGACGTTGGGCAAGGTGGGCATCACCTATGCAGATGGAATGATCTATGCCATGAACCACCGAGGGACAATGCGCCTGCTGGCCGTCACGCCCGACGGCTTCGATGTAGTCAGCCGATTTGAACTCAAGAGGAAACCTCCCAACTCCTATCTTGCGCATCCGGTCATTTGTGGCGGGCGGCTTTACTTGCGGTCCGGTCAGGATCTTTACGCTTATGACGTCAGCGCCGAATAGGTGACGTTGACAGAGTCTGCGTCTTGGCCGGTTAGATGCGCCATGGTGCGCGTTTCGCTCGCGAGAGCAGGCGGTTCGCCGCCTCATCTCCGAGGAATTCTTCGGCGGCCGGGTCCCACTTCAGTGATCGCTGCAGGGTATGCGCGATGATCGTCAGATGTCCAAGCGATGCCGAGCGATGACCTATTTCCTCGTTGCAGCTTGGCTTGCGCCGCGTCCGAATGCAGTCGAAGAAGTTTGCATGATGGTTGTTCTCTCCGATGTTCACCTGGCGGGTTGTCAGCTTCATTTCATCGAAAATCGACTCAGGCCCGCCCTCGATGGGTCCACCCGTTGACATTGACGTGACCCAGCCCCGTTCCCCGACAAAAAGGCCTCCGAAGTTTCCGGCCAACCTTGACGTCGTGGGGACCGCTTTGTAGACGTTTTTGACCATGTTCCAGTTGTCAACCAGGTGCAGGAGTGTGCCGTTGGCGTATCTGCAGGTGAGCGTCGGGAATCTCCCGCTGCTGGGATGGATGAATTCCACCGGCCCGCTGGTCTCGGCGCCAAGGGCATATTGAATCACGTCGGCGCTGTGAGAGTGATGCCACGTCACCGAGGCGGCTCCGAAATCCTCGCAGAACGCCCACGGTACGACGCCGGGCAAAGGGTTCAGGTGGTACGCCGGATTGTACGGATGCCACAGGGCTGGGCCGACCCAGAGGTCCCAGTCCAACCCGTCGGGCACCGGTTCGCCCGGGAGGGTCATCGCCAAAGGTACGTAGGACCTGCCGGAATTCTCGACGTCCATCAAATGGCGATAAGGCTTGAATCTTGCCGCTCCAAAGCCGCCCAGGCGGGTCCACAGCGCGAACACCTGCTTGACCTTACCGAGTCCGCCCTTTCGCACAAAGTCGCAGACCTGCCTGACCGTTGGGATGGAGCGATACTGTGTTCCGGTCTGGAATACGCGACCGTACCTGCGCGCCGCCTCGACCAATTGACGTCCCTCTGGGACCGTTATCGAAATCGGCTTCTCACAATAAACGTCCTTGCCCGCCTTGATAGCGTCGATTGCCACGGGCGTATGCCAGTGGTCGGGTGTCACGATCACCACGGCGTCAATGTCCTCACGGGCCAGAAGTTCGCGATAGTCGTTGTATGCTGCGCAGCCGCGGTAGGTGCTGCGCGAGCGCTGCGCAGCGTAGGTTTCTTCCACGAGCTTCTTGCCCTCCTCGCGTCGCAACCGATCTACGTCGCAGACGGCCGGCACCTGAACCTCCCGATCGCCGATAAGCCTGCGCAGATGTCCGCGACCCATAATTCCTCTGCCGATCAGACCTACGGCGATTTGCTCGCTCGGCGCGGCATTGCCACTCGCCCCTCGGGCGAAAGAGGAGATTATCCACGGCGCGGCGACAACGCCTGAAATCGCAGCCGTGCGGCGCAGCAACTGGCGCCGGGTAATGCGACAAGTGCCTGTTGCGGTGGAATTGTTCATTTCTGTCATGGCCTACCTCACTTCAAGCAAGTTGCGTGCTCACCTTGTTGAAAAACTCAATGCACCGCGCTACATCAGGCATCGACTCGTACCAGTTATACGAATATTCGAGGCCGAACATGGTGAGTTTGATGCCCAGACGATGAACCTCTTTGATGAACTTCTCGCTATTGCCTGCGCCCGAGCCCCAGGGTACATCGTGACCTTCGCCGCTCAGCTCGTCGAGGTCGTGCATCTGCACGGTGATCAGACGCTTGCCCAGCATGTTCACGGCCTTGATCGGATCTATGCCTGATCGCATCCAATAGCCCAGATCGCCGCATGCTCCGATCCGTTTGCTTCGACCCCGGCAGGCCTTCAATATCCCCTCGGGATGCCAGTACTGCGGCGACGCCTTCTTGTCGTGGTTGTGGAGGGCCACGTTGATATCATATTGGTCGCAGAACTTCTCGATAGTATCCAGTGACTCGACGGCAGGTTCGGACATAAAGGTTTCGATACCAATCTTGCGGGCGAACTCGAAGACCCTCCGGCAGCCGACCTCGTCGCCCGGGATGCTGTGAAAGTAATATGTCAGCAGGCGGACGCCGGCTGCATCGAGTTTGAGCCTGATCTGTTTCAGCTCGTCATCGGTCAATTCCGGGTCGAAGTTCTTGTCAATGTCCTTACTGACCTTCTGGAAACTCAGGCCTCCCATAAAGGGCAGGCCGAGTTGAGCGGTGCGGTCGATCGCGTCGAAGAGCGTATACTTGTGAAAGGTGTATGCCTCGATGCCGAGGCGCCAGCCCAGCTTTTCCTGAGCCGCGATGGCCGGTGTCAATTTGGCGCTCGGAACAGTCGAAGCGGGCAAATCGCCAAGGGCGAACTGAGTAGCCGCAAGGTAGAACTCCAGCATCTTTGGGTCCCAGAAGACATAAGGATTGTGCGCGATCGTGCAGTAGAACACACGTCCCCGGCCGTACTGGCGGACCCAGGCCAGGGCGTAGTCATTGTCGGCGCGGACGACCTTACCGTAGGCAGGGTCCTGGTTCATGTCGGTCTTCACGGTGTCGATGCTCATAAGCACGCGCACCCTGTCTCGCGAGTAAGGCCCGTGGACGCGGAAGAACTCGTCCCTGTAGTCAAAGCCCTTGCCAGCGAAAGGTTGATTGACCGGATGGGTCGGATCATCGAGTTTGATAACGACGTGCTCATCGTTGGCCTTGTGGTTGGCGCCGCGGGCTCCGATCATTATCCCGAACTCGGGCCAGTCCTCGTGGGCACCGGGCCATCGGGTGAATGCCACCGTAGTGCCGTGGACCCCGAGAAGCCCGCCACCGCCGTAGACGAATTCGACGAGGCTCTGTCGCAGCGCCGGGTCCGTGAAGAGATTGCCCACCGTGTTGTTCAAGAAAACGGCGTCGAATCGTCTCAGGCTTTCGGGCTCGAAGACGGCAGGGTCCCTGCTGACAACGGTCTCGAACGCGCCGGTCTTTCTGCCCATAAGTGTGAAGGCGTGGTTGGCGGTCGGGATCGAGCGGTGTCCACCGTATCCGACGTTGAGATCGAAGATGAGCAGTCGGCGCTTCTTGCGAGGTTTAGCGAAGGCGTTGGCTGGAATCGCCGCGGCGATTCGTTGCCTCTGCTCGGTTTCAAGCTTGGCCTGCGCATCGGCAGGGCCAAGCCACGCTGCAGCGAGTATCCCGGCGGTCGCAGTGGCCCCGCCAAGGAAATCACGCCGTGTGATGTCGAAATGTTCAGTTTGCATAGGAAGAATCCTACCATATCTTCCTGAGTTTGCAAGCAGCAAGTGCTTGAGCGTAAATCCCGTCGTCCAGAAATGACGAATGGCCGGCAGTGACAAAGGCAACGGTTTGTTGTTTCGCTGACGGGCGTTTGTAATTGATTATTGTTCTCTTGCCGGTTCCCGTTCGGCTTCGTGTATGGCAGGCTGTACCTTTGTGGTGGGTGTCCATATAGAAAAAGCCGCCCCTCGACGGGGCGACCTTTCCTCGCTTGGATCTTATCAGAGACACCGCCTGGGTGGTTTGCGGCGCTGCTAGTTCAATGGGACTATTTGCGAGAATTGCACCATGGCTTTCTTCGTGGGCAGATGCGGCTCGATCGCTCCCACGATGCCCACCTTCCTGCCTATCATGCCAGTCAAATCCATCTGAGAGACCGAATCGCTCGGCAATGCATAGCACAACATTTTGCCGGAATCGTCGACGATGCGGTAATGGCCGTCGCCGTAGAGTATGAAGGGCCGGAGTCTTCCCGTAACGGCGAATCTGCCAAGGTCTTCGACTTCGGCTAGTCTTGCCGTGCGTTTCTGCTCTATCCCTGCCGTTTTCTTATCCAATTGCTCCTTCTGGAGCCGCACTCTTTCAGATATTGCTCGGACCAGCTCGTAGCCCTCAACCCGTTTGAGCACGCATTTTGCGTATCGCGCGGCGTTCTGAGCCTCTTTATCTTTGTCTTTGTTATTGGCAATCTCGGTCAGCGCGGTCTTCATGGCCTTGTAGTCCTGCTCGCATAGGGGTTTGGTTTTCTCGGCCTCTATCCTCTCGGTCAGGGCCCGGTATTGTTCTATCCTCGAACTCGGCGTCGTGCTTACTTCCGGAACCGGCGTCGTGCCAGCCGGGATCACCATAGGCTCAACCTCCACGGTCAGCGGACGTAGCTTGGTAGGATGTGCGCTTACCCAGAGATATGCGAACGGCGGAGGAGCTATCTTGTAGTAACCGTTAAGCTCCTGACCCGTCAATTTGACTCTTTCACCATTGTTCAGCTTGCCCTGTAGGCTCGTGCAATGGCGTGGCGGGATGCGATCGGAACCGGCATAGCACCCCACTCGGTCGCCTGTAACGATTCCAAAATCGGGATTTTCCGGATCTTCCTCGACATACTGCATCGAAATCCAGGAGAAACTCTTGGGCGGTGGGACTATCTTATACCAACTGAGCTGTTTGCTGACCACTTTCACCTTGTCGCCTTTGTTGAGTTTGCCGGACTCGTAAGAGTTCCTGTCGGGGCCGGAGCGAAAATAGACGTTGTCTTCGATTATCTCGGCAAAATACGGGAAGGCCGGCGTCTTGGCTTCCTCGGGCGCGACAGTGGATCTTTTGGCAGCGGTGGCCCGCACGGCAAGACCGACCGAGGCCACGGTTACCAGAACGAACGCGACCATTAGAAACGATGAATTGAGACTGCTGATTTGCCGCGGTGTGGCGGCGACTTCCGTGATCCTGCGTTCTACTCCGTGATTCTTAGGCATTTGATTGTGATATTGCATTTTCCTGCCTCCCAATTAGACTTGGATCCGCTCGGCGCAGAAGGGATATTCCTTCGTGCCGGCCATATCCTCTTTGATGAGCTTGTCTTGCTCTTGTGTTGACTGTTCCGGCCGCTCGCATTTGACCGATCGTACCTCCGTATTGTCTGTTGTCGGCTTTTCGAAGGGGTCACTTTAGCAGGGATTTGCCATTTTGATGTCGTGATCGGTGCTCCTGTACTCGAAACGGCCAGCAATGCCACAATCGGGACCCCGGTTCCAACACATCTGGTCATCAACACGGCTCATACACGTCACAGATAGGCACAAGAACAGGCCAATTCACCGAAAACCCAGTATTTTGGCACTTCTTTGACGTACGTCGACCGCCAATTTCTCCTCAGTTTTGCGGGTCTTCGCTATCCTGCCGGTCATTCTGCTCCCGCAAGTTCTGGGCTGGTTCTCAATCGCCCGATTCGCTCAAGGATCTCACAAGAGAGGGTTCATTGGTCACGGACTACTTGGGAAATCCGGGTTGATGTGCCGCAAATTCCACCAACTTTGAAAGTCCTTCCTGCTGGCTCGTTTGGCCTTGGACTGCATGCTTCTTATACTTTGTGTAAATTAGAACCGGCTGGGGGGAAGACCGTGTTGTTTCAAGATAGAAATACAAAAGTCTTTGCGGCAGCACTGATTTCGATGGCAATCGGGACGGTGGTCTTAAAGACTTTGGTTAGTAGTCCTATTGAGGCAGGTGCGTTCAGCTTATCTGAGTACTATCATCTTGGATCTGTTGAAAAGATAGTTTCATCTAGTATGGCCCGAACCAGTCGCCACTGGAACAGCATTGAGATAAGTTACACCGACACCAAGCTGATTGTTATTGATGAACGGTTTTCACGAAGTGATCCGGTTAATCGCGATGTTCTCAACTATCACTTCATTGTTTGGAACGGTCTTATCGGTGGAGACGGCCAGATGCAATCGACGGAAAAATGGCAAAGACAATTGTCAACTACCCCTGGTGACACATTGCATGGCAGCGAGCAGACAATTCACATTGGCGTTATGGTCGATGGTAAGACCACCGATGCAACTGACTTTCAGATAAAAAGGACAGAGATGCTGGCAAAAGCGCTTTCCAGAAGGTTAGGCATTAAGCCTGCATCGATCTATTACCCGGACAATTGGTGGCAGTGGCGAGCTTCGGGTCAAAAATTCCGTAACGCTGATTCTTCCAGCAGCCTCAATCTTATAGGACCGGACAATCTTGCTGGTCCTAAAAGAAATGCCATGATAGGCAATCTACTTCACCTGTGCCCGACACAGCAGCTCCCAAGTCAAGAAGGTCTGTCTGACAAACCGATAAACAGAACGGGCGAGGTGGAGTTTAAGAGCAGGACGTTGTGAAAGACATGATTCATCAGGCACTGGCGCCTGATGAATGGAATTCAATAAGGCGCGGGGTGATATGATGGCATTGAAGAAAGCAAAGAGATTAGTTGAGACATTTCTAGGTTATTTCGTAAGCTGGGTGAATACGGATGTCGGCATTGACCTTGGTACTTGCACTACCTTGATAAGCTTGCGTGGCAAAGGTATCGTTCTAAACGAACCCTCTGTAGTCGCTGTCAAGAAAGGGACTGATACTGTTCTGAACAACAGCAGTGCTATTGGTTCGGTTGCACACGAGATGCTTGGCAAAACACCCGGCTCAATTAGTGCCATAAGACCTCTGAAAAATGGTGTAATAAGCGACTTTGATGCTACCGAGGCAATGCTCGTTTACTTTATGAAAAAGGCGCAGGGTAGTGGCGGGATGGGATTAACCAAGCCTCAAGTGGCAATTGCCGTACCGAGTGGAATAACGCAGGTCGAACGGCGCGCCGTCATCGAAACTGCCGAGCGTGCCGGGGCTCGTAAGGTGTATCTGCTTGATGAGCCGATGGCTGCAGGAATCGGTTCAGGACTACCAGTTGGAGATCCCACTGCTTCAATGATAGTTGACATAGGAGGCGGGACCACGGAAGTTGCGATAATAAGCCTGGCCGATATTGCTTCCTGTGAATCAATCCCGGTTGGGGGAGATGTCATGGATGAGGCCATAATCAACTATCTCAAGAAAACTCATAACCTGGTTGTTGGCCAACCAAGAGCTGAAAAAGTGAAGATAGAAATTGGCTCTGCCGCGCCTCTGGAAGAAGAGTTAACGATGGAAGTAGCCGGCAGAGATGTCGTCACTGGCATGCCGAAGACAATTACCGTAAACAGTGGGGAAATTCGTGAAGCTCTTAAAGAGCTTATCTGCGCAATCATAGACGCGGTTACCGGAACGATTGAAAGGGCTAAGCCTGAATTGGTTGCTGATCTAATCGACAATGGTATTCATATTTGCGGAGGCGGATCATTGCTGCGGCAGATGGATACTGTTCTGGCAAACGCAACGGGCTTGAAGGTCATAAGAGTTGATGATCCGTTGAAGTCTGTAGCTAAAGGCGCCTCTCTGTACTTGGAAAATCTGGATACGTGGAAACACACAACCTCTAATTCTGAGCCCGAAGCTTCTTATTCTGAATCCGAAAGTTCTTGTTCTGAGGCCGAAACTTCTCATTCTGAGTCCGAGAGTTCTTGTTCTGAGGCCGAAACTTCTCATTCTGAGTCCGAAAGAGTGTAAAGGGCCCGGCTGATCCACTGACGAAAGATATTTCATGTATCCTTACGTATAGGGGTTCGACACACTGAACTAAGATGGCAAGGAAACGAATCAAGATTTCTGAACGAAAGTTGTTTACCTGTCTTATGCTACTCGGGCTTGTTATGTTCTTGATGCCACAAACCGCGACAAGCAAACTACAGTTCGCTTTTGTCCGTGTTTTCAGCAAGCCTTTAAGCATTTGCCGGAATCTCACACGGGCGGCATCTACCCAGCAATCGACATGGAAGTTTGTCGATCAGCGTCAATACCTTAAACTTCGGAATCACCTTGCCAATAATTTACAATGGCTGCATCAAGAGCGCCAGAATGTCGCAAAATTATCCGGGCTTCGCAGCAGATCTGTTTGGGAAGGCGTTGGTTTTGTCTTAGCTGATATCATCATAGATTCCACAGATATATCGCAAAATGAGCTTGTTATAAACCGTGGCAGAGATGATGGATTGACTCAGGGCCAGTTTGTAGTTTGCGACCATAGCGTCATCGGAATTATCGTTGATCTTGATCGGTGTATCGCTCGTGTTCAACTGCTAACCGACCCAAGATCCAAAGTGGTGGTAAAGATAGGTGATTTGGGCCTTCAAGGCATAATGCAGGGCAACGGCGACGGTTCGGCGAGAATTGAACTGATCCCGAGAGAGTATAGAGTCGAAAAAGGCGGCATTGTTTATGTCCAGAAAAAGCCAGGCTTTCTGGAGGTTCCCATGATAGCTGGAACAATTACTCAGTGCGAAACGGATGATGAAAATCCCCTCCTTTGGAAAATAGCAGTCGAGCCGGCGTCCAATGTGAAGAATATAAAAAGTGTCACCATAATCACAATGAATTCGCCGAAGTACAATAAGGCGGAAAATGCCAAAGCCGCAACTCAAGTCTGAGTTGGTTTGTCAAAAACAGACAAGGAGAGATTAGGATGAATCCTCATCGTTCGTACAGTGGACGAGTGCAGAGAAAAGGCAAATGGACAATCATCGTGATAATCCTGACTTTTGCCATGTTAAAGATCTACAAACACAATGCTGGCCCTGTTTTTGTTGTTGCTGATGAAAGCGAGCTTGGGATTTCCGCAGTTGAACTCGACATAGAAGATGGTGCTATGTTGCCAACAACAGTCCGCCCCGCATCAGAGCCGCAGGTGCATCAGATAACCGATTCAGGCCCGCAATCGAATCCTGGGCCAGCTATGCCTGTTGATGATATTCTGGCTGGTATTGACACAAATGGGCCTCGAGTTATAGAGGCTCGTGACAAACTCAATGAAACGCTTTCAATGACCATTAGTGAAGAGCAATTGTCATTTGCCAAGAAACAGCTTTCAGCACTTTCGGAAAATTGGCTTTTCGGCAGAGCAGTTTTTCCAGATGACCAACTGTGCAGCCGGTATAAGGTCAAGCCGGGAGACAATTTGGAAGCCCTTGGCAAGAGGTTTAAGGTTCCGTACGCTATTATTATGAGGATTAACAATATCAGCGATCCCAGGACCCTGCGTGCAGGGGACACCATAAAAGTCATTAACGGCCCGTTCAGTTGCAGAGTGTACCGTTCGGCTTTTACAATGGATCTATACCTTCAGGATACTTTTGTACGAACTTTTACAGTAGGGCTTGGCAAGCCCGGAAGGGAAACACCAACAGGCCGCTGGAGGGTTAAGGGCAAACTTCTATCACCTACCTGGACAGACCCAGACACCGGCAAGACATATGAAGCTGACAACCCTGACTACCCTTTGGGGGCAAGATGGATAGCGCTGGAGGGGTTGGATGGCGACGCCAAAGGCAGGACCGGCTTTGCAATTCATGGCACGAAATATCCGGAGCAGCTTGGCACAGCGGGATCGCGTGGCTGTATGCGTCTTCTCGATGACCACGTGAAACTAGTATACGATCTACTCAGGGCAGGCGTATCGGAAGTAGTAGTAGTTGAATAGAGATGTCGTGGCGTAAAAGCCAAGGCACGTCTGGTCAATCATACGATCACAAGTTGAGTACAGACTTGTGATCGTTTTTTTTTGCGCCTCCAAAGACCGACTAATTTTCTTGTCGCCAGGGCCCATAAAAAGTCAGTTCTTGTCACCAAAGTCCCTGAAACCACTCCTTTCACGCCCTTTTGCCGCTATGCAGTTGAATTAAGAGTGCCATTGTGGTATAATGTTTTCATCGCTCAGGGATAGGAGCTGAGACATCTGGGGGGCTTCTCGAAATCGTAGAAGCACTTTTTGTGGGGGGATTTTTCATGAAAAGAACAAGGCCGAGAAATGTCTTTGCAGTCTCTGCAAGTTCCAAAGCAGTTCTTAACGCAATCCTTTTTGTGATGATCCTTTGCTTCCTGGGCCGTTTTGTTGGCACGAGCCATGCAAATGGTAACAGCAGACTAGCCTTGCTGATCGCCGCCTTAGATACAGCCCAACAAGGTATGAGGCGTGTTGAAACATCTGACAGCGAGGGCCTTGGGCAGTGGCAAACTGTGCAAATGCGAGTAACTGCATATTGTCCCTGCTCAAAATGCTGCGGCAGCTTCTCAGATGGCGTAACAGCCTCTGGCCACAAAATTTCACAGGGCGACCGCTTTGTAGCTGCTGATAAGAGATACCCATTTGGGACCGAAATGATTATCCCCGGCTACAAGAACGGCCAGACCGTAGAAGTCCTCGACAGGGGCGGCGCAATTCGCGGAAACCGTCTTGACGTATTCTTCAACTCTCATCAGGAAGCTCTGGAATGGGGTGTTAGATACCTTGACGTCAAAATTCGCCATCAATAGTTGAACAGGATTATTGAGAGCGTTTCGCTCTTATGCTCGGTATATCTACCGCCGGTGCAACGGACCGAGGAGGAGTAAGCATTTATTGGAGGGGTGCTCCTGCCATGCTTCGACCTACATTCTTGCCGGTTGATGCGCACATAAGACAAGTGCTCATCGGTGCCGTTACGATGATGACTATGTCGGTTCCCGTCTTGAACGGAAAAACCGCCGATGTCTCTTCGCTTGCGTCAACCGATAAGCGAGCGCTTTACGGACAAATCAGGCAGATGGTCAGGGAGTTGGAGTACCCGGACAAAGTGGGGCTCGAACTGGTCGAGATGGTCGACAACTGGAAGGACACACAAGGGCAACCTGTCCTCATCACTCTAAAGGCAATATTGGCCAACTCAAAAGAATCCTGCACAAAAGGCGAATTATCGAAGATTCAGCTTGCGGGAATTGAGAAGAATGTAGTCAGTCAACTCGCCCGGACCACCAAGAGACAAATAAGTTACAAAGGTGATTTCTTCGAATTGGCCAGCACGGTCAGGAGCCAGAAGACCAACTGCTGCGGTTATTCACAACTGCTTTACATTCTAGGCAACGCCATCGACTTATCGGTCCGGGCCGTAAGGGTGATTGAACCTGTCGAAGGCCCGATGGCGACGGTTCCGCGGCACATGGCAAACATAGCCAGACTTGCCGACGGAACGACTGTCATTGTAGACCTGACAAGAACAAGTGACTCTTTCGGTGAATCCGCAATGACCGAGGGCAAACATCAGAGCGGTATTGAGCTTGACGGGCAGGAGGCCAGATCCAGCAGCGGCAGGAACCGCCACACATCAGATGCACGCTCGATTGCCGGGGTGTGTTTCATCGAGCAGTTTGCGGCCCGGGGGCAGGGCTCACAGATCGATGATAGAAGAATTCAAGTGCTGGACCGAAATGAGTTGATTGCCGAACTCTACTTCAGCCGGGGAACCCTCTACCACTCTTGCGGCCGCAGCGCCAAGGCGATCAAGACCTACAGCAAGGCCATCAAGGCCAATCCGAAGTGTGCCAGGGCATACAACAACCGAGGAAGTGTCTATCTCGCCGGGGGCCGATACAAAAAGTCTATCTCCGACTTTGAGAAAGCGATTCAGCTCAATCCCAACTTCGCACACGCATACCACAACCGAGCAAGTGCCCACTTCGCCTTGGGCCTGTACGGCAAGGCCATCTCCGACTACACGCGCGCTATCGAACTTGGAGCCGAACTTGGACGAACATTTCTCAAACGAGGATCTGCCTACCTGGAATCGGGACAATATGGCCGGGCAGTGGCCGACTACACAAGAGCCATTGAACTCGATCCGAAATCCGGCCGGGCATATTACGGGCGTGGGACAGCTTATTCTCTGTTCACAGATCGGGTAAGAGCCAAAGAAGATCTGCTAAAAGCAGTCAGACTGGATCCGGCCCTGAAGACACACGTTGAGGAAGTGTCCGATCAGTTCGAGCTGAATTTGACGCTCACCTCCCACTCATCTTCTGGCTGAGGTATCCAGCGAATGCCCGCCTGGCCGTTCAATGCGGCGCAAAATCTATCAATGTGCACCAAGAATCTGGCCGATATCGAACTGGACAGGGAGACTTGACGGCATTTCATTCGCATGCTCGATATATTTGCCGTCTGTGGGGCGGACACAGGAGGGGTCAGCATTTATCCAAACGGGTGCTCCTGACTATGCTTGGATGTACATTCTTACAGAGTGATGCACATACGAAACAGGTGTTCATCGGTGCCATTTTAGCGGTGATTATGGGAATTCCCGTCTTGGACGGAAGAACTGCCGATGCCCATGCGCTTACGCCGACCGATGAGCGCGTACTGTACGGAAAAATCAAGCAGATGGTCAGGGAATTGGAGTACCCGGACAAGGTGGGGTCCGAGCTGGTCGAGATGGTCGACAACTGGCAGGACACACAAGGACAACCTGCTCTCGCTGCACTAGAGACAATATTGTCCAACTCAAAAGAATCCTGCGCGAAAGGCGAATTATCGGAGATTCAGCTTGCGGGCATTGAGAAGAATGTAGTTAGTCAACTTGCCAGGACCACAAAGAAACAGATTAGCTACAAGCACGATTGCTTTGAGTTGGCCGGCCTTGTCAGGAACCGCGAGACAAACTGTTGCGGCTATTCACAACTGCTTTACATTCTGGGCAACTCCATCGATCTATCGGTCCGGGCCGTAAGGGTAATTGAATCTGTCGAAGGCCCAATGGCGACGGTTCCGCGGCACATAGCAAACATAGCCCAACTTGCCGATGGAACGACGATCATTTTAGACCTGACAAGAACAGGCGACTCTTTCGGCGAATCCGCCGTAACCAAGGGCAAATATCAGGGTGACATTGAGCCTGGCGCACAAGACGTCAGAGCCAGCAGCGGCAGGACCTACAGTACATCAGGTGCACGCTCGATTGCCGGGGTGTGTTTTATCGAGCAGCTTGCGGCCCGGGGGCAGGGCTCACAGATCGATGATAGAAGAATTCAAGTGCTGGACCGAAATGAGTTGATTGCCGAACTCCACTTTAGCCGGGGAACCCTCTACCATGCTTCGGGCCGCGGCGCCGAGGCGATCAAGACCTACAGCAAAGCCATCGAGGCCAATCCGAAATGTGCCAGGGCATACAACAACCGGGGAGCTGTCTATCTCACCGAGGGCCGGTACAAAGAGTCTACCCACAACTTTGACAAAGCGATTGGGCTCAATCCCACATTCGCTCACGCGTACTACAATCGCGCGAGTGCCCGCTTCGCTTTAGACCTGTACAGCGAGGCCATCTCCGACTATACGCGCGCTATCGAACTCGGCGCGGGATCTGAGCGCACATTTCTCAAACGAGGATTTGCCTACCAGAAATCGGGACAATACGGCCGAGCAGTGGCCGACTACACCAAAGCCATCGAACTCGATCCGAAATCCGGCCGGGCATATTGCCGGCGGGGAACGGCCCATGCCATGCTAGCAGATCTGACAAGAGCCAGAGAAGATCTGCTAAAAGCAGTCAGACTGGACCCGGCCCTGAAGAGACATGTTAAGGAAGTTTCCGATCAGTTCGAGCTGAATCTAACACTCGGTTAGCTTCGGATAATGGCCCGCTGTCTTTACTCGAAAGAAGGTTCAGAGAAATTTCTTCAAGAATAGATTTCTCGACTTCGTCCCGATTTTTATCGGGGCTGGGGCTCGAAATGACCTCCATTCGAATCATATCGCCGGACGCGAGTCAGTCAGGCAGAGGTCTACAAGTTCGTCGATCACCGCGGTACCGGCACACATTACTCTGTCGGCTCCGCCCCAGTACAGCTTCAGCGTGCCGTCTTCTTCGGCGACGGCGCCGCATGTGAAGACCACATTGTGTACGTAGCCGGTGACTTCCCATGGGTCTTCGGGCTGAAGAATCCAGCGGTCGCCTACGCCGAGGATTTGTGCGGGATCATCGAGTTTGTGCAGGGCGGCGCCGAGGCGGTACACGTGGCCGTCCATCGTGGGGAATACGCCGTGGTAGATGCTCAGCCACCCCTTTTCGGTGCGAATCGGTGGGGCGCCGGGACCGATCTTCATCTCGTCCCAATGGTACGGCACGGGTTTCATCACCAACCTCGAATCGCCCCAGTGGTGGAGGTCGGGCGAGAAGCTTATCCAGATAGACCAGGGGCTGATATCAGAATGCGGTCTGTCGAGCTTGACATATCTATCGTTGATCTTTTCCGGAAAGAGCACGGTGTTTCGGTAGTCGGCCTGCGTGATCAGGGCCACTCTTTCGACCGACACGAAATCGTAAGTTCTCGCCAGACCGATTCGCACACCGTGCGGTGAATAGGCGCTGTAGGTTATGTAGTACGCGTCTTGAAGATGTGTAATTCGCGGGTCTTCTACGCCGAAGGCTTCATATTCGCAGAAGACCGGTTCGGTGCTCGGTGTCATGAACGGCTCGGGTCCGGGTTTGAAATTGAAACCGTCTTCGCTTTGGGCCAAGCCGATGATGGACCTGCCCGTGTCGAGGTGCGAGCGAAACAGCATTATGTACCTGCCGTTGAATTTTGTGACGCCGGCGTTGTGGACCGTCTGAACGGGATAAGGAATATCGTCCTTGGTGAGGATGGGATTGCCCTGGTAGCGGGTGACAAATGGTTTTTGCATAACTTACATCCTTGCAAATATCTATTCTTTGGCCACTAAGGCACGAAGTCACCAAGTCTTCTATATTCTAAATTCGTGTCTTTGTGTCTTGGTGGTTGTTACTTTTGCTCTTGCCGTCGGAAGATTTCTTCGTAGACTTTTTCGTAGCCGGCGACCATGCAATCAATAGTGAAGTTCTCCTGCACTCGCTGCAGGCACTTTTTGCGGTCGATAAGGTCGAGCTTACCGACGGCTTCAACCGCTTCATCGACGTTGTTGACGAGGTAGCCGGTCTGCGTGTCTGCGATGACCTCACGGCATGAGCCCAGGTCCATCGCGATTACCGGCACGCCGGCCGCCATCGACTCGGCCATCACCAGGCCAAAACGCTCAGGGATGGTGTTCAGGTGGAGAACGGCGCTCGCTTCTTTCAAAAGTGCGTCCCGCTGGGTGGGATTGACCGGACCTATGAACGTTATCGACGAATCATTGACGTGCGGTTTGACGAGTGTGTCGAAATAATCCTGGTCCTGGATTATGCCCGCTATAATCAGGTCCTTGCCGGACTTTTTCGCGACCTCAATCGCCAGGTGCGTGCCTTTGTCGTTGTGTATGCGCCCGTAGTGGACGAGCGTCTCACCCGGCGTCTGCCTGAACGTAAGATTGGAAAGATCTATACCGTTGTATACGGTCGCCAGGTACGGCAGGTCCGGGTCACGGTCGGAGTCGCTGATAGAGACATAGTATGTGTCCTTGTGATCGTGGTAGGCGCGCAGAATGTCGGGCTCTGAGAATCCATGGATAGTCGTCAGCATGGGCGTCTTGATCAGCGGCAGATACGTCAGGGGAATAAAGTCGAAGTTGTTATGGATCAGATCAAATTCGTGTGCACGGGCCATCACTTTGGAAATGTGCAGGCACGTCGAGACCAGGGGGATCTGTGATTTATCCTCTTCGTAACCTCGTTCAACCCAGCCTTCGAGCTTGGCGCCGGTGACAGACTCCTTCGTGGCGAACAGCGTCACGTTTTCCCAGCCTCGGGCCACCAGCCCTTCGGTGATGTTACTTGCGACGGTTTCCCAGGCGCCGTAAGCCCGTGGAGGCGTGCGCCAGGCGACCGGTGAGAGAATTGCTATCCGTTTTTGTTTCAGCTTGCTTGTTGCGTCCTGCATTTTTCGGTCGGCCTCATGCCCGTCTGACTTCTTCCTTGATTCGCTGTATATGTCCTCGACCCAGACCCTTTACCTCACAGCCCAGCTCGAAATACTGACGGATTCTATTATCGTCCAGAATGCCGAAGCAGTCAATAACCGCCAGCGGCCGGCCCGCCCAGTCGACGATTTTTTCTGGATCAAGCTCGAGATAGGGCCGGTGGGGTACGGCCAGGATGATTGCCTGCGCGCCGGCCAGAACGCCGGCGAGGTCGTCCCGGATGCGAAGATCGACCAGCTCATCCTGATTGCGGAAGAACCGCGACAGTGAATGGCCGGGTGCAGGATACGTATCCTGCGATTCCAGCTCGTACCAGTGTTCGAGATAGGGATCATGCACCCGCATCTCGGCTCCCATCTCGGTGAGCCTGCGAACGACAACTTCCGAGCCGCTGTAGCGAGTATCGCCGACATCCTGGCGGTAGCTCGCTCCGCACAGCAGTACGGTCGCACCTGCCACCTGGCCGCCCATGTTCCGAAGGGCGTCTCTGGTCAGCGTCGCTACGTGCAGCCCGCGCGTATCGTTAATGTCGATCGCGGCGGGGGTGATTTTGAAGATATCATCTTCGAAACCGAGAATATGTTTGTACGCCCAGTAGCCGAGACCGCCGTCCTTAGGCAGGCAGTAACCGCCGATGCCGGGGCCGGGGAAGATCATGTTGCTGTGCGTCGGGCGGACTTTGATGGCCTTGGTGACCTTGATCAGATCGACGCCGTTGCGCTCGGCGAACAGGCTCCATTCGTCGAGAAACGCCAGAATAGTGGCGCGGAAGGAATTCTCGACAATCTTGGTGGTCTCAGATTCGATCGGACGATCCATCACGGTTAGAGGAAACTCTTCGGTGTTGAGCACTTCTTTGAGGAACTTCTCGACGCGGGCTCTGGCCTCGGTATTGCAGCCTGAGCAGACTCGCCAGAAATCGCGTATGGATGAAACATAATGCCTGCCAGGCATTACGCGTTCAAAACTGTGTGACAAAAGAGGTTCCGACTCGATACCACGGTCGGCAAAGGCCTTCTTCATCACAGGCCAGGCGACAAATTCTGTGGTCCCCGGGGCAACCGTCGTCTCGATCAGTGTCAGGCAATGCGGTGGAATCTTCTCGGCGATAGTCCTGATCGTCGCTTCAAGGGCGCCCATTTCCGCATGGCCCGTGCGCATGTTGCCGAGATCTTTCTTCGTGTAGTCGCACTGGACATCCACGACTACGCAATCGGCCAGTTTAAGACAGTCGCTGTTGTAGGTGCCGATCAGCGTCTTCTTGTCGCGCACGCAACGGGCGATCATCGGCTCGACCTCGGGGTCCTCAGCCTTGACGGGGGAGACGCCCTGATTGAGCAGCGGAATCTTCCAATAACTGCGAACGCTGGGCCGCTGACAGCCGATGACGAATTTTCCGGGCTTGCCGGTTTCCTTATCAACTGTATCGGCGATAATAGCTGCCATCACAGCGCCGACGAAGCCGACGCCCATCACCACGACGATTTCTTTGCCCTCGTCGCGCGCGGCCTTGACCAGGGACTCAACACGCTGGAATTCACCGGCGTACTCGTCTTGCTGGGGGATGGCATATTTCTCGCCGGCCGGACTCACCGAATAATCAGTCATCTTGGCACCTCACTTGAGAAGTTTCCACTTGCATCCTACATCTGTCCTGCATCGATCATGCATTCGGCAGAAACTCGCGGGCAGTTTACCATGAATCTTCCACATGGCAAGTTTTTCCCGCATCGTCGAAGGCCGGGCCGGGCCGGGGCCGATCTCAACACCGTTCACCCTTGCATTATAGGGGCAGAAATGATACAATTTTCATGGAGTTTAGTGGTATTTTTTGAGTTGGTCTTTCCCGAGCCGATTGTATTTTCGGCTGGAGGGTAATAATGAAAGAAGGCTCTCCTTTGATCTCGATCGTCATCCTTTTAGCTCTCGCATTTGCCGGCGCCGGCCGGGCCGAAGAGGGCGAGTTCGAATACCCGTGCTATTTGCGTGATGCCTATGACGCCGACGACAGTTGCTGGACGGGCATGGACAGTCACGGCCGGTATAAAGGTCCGATTCGAGTAATCCCTGAAAAGTGGCTTGTCGGCCCACCCCCGTCGGAGAAGTCAGCGGTCACTTTGCCTCCCGACCACTGGGTGGAGGTTCAGTTTCGCGCTCCCGTAGTGGATGGACCGGGCGACGACATAGTGCTAATTGAGCTGGGGCCCGTCAGCGAGCAGGCTCTCGTCTTCGTCACCGACGGCGCCAGCGAGGAATATCTGCTCTCAATAGCCGAGGCAGGTAGCATCGGCGCCGGCGTGGACCCGACGGAGATCGGTTTTGACATCGCCGGTCTGGCCCTGCCCTTTACCCCTCGGGCGGTCCGGATTGTCGGATTAGACCACGGCGGAGAAGCACCCGGGTTCGACGTGGCTAACGTGCGAGCGAGAATCAGCAACAACTGCGGTGAAATCCCCTGCAACCCGGTTCCCGTCGATGGCGCGGTGAACGTCCCGGCAGATGCCGTCCTGAGTTGGTTGCCCGCAGGCTCGGCCGAGAAACATCTCCTCGGTTTGTCAACTGACATTGCCGAGCTGGGCGGGGCCGGGCGCGTGCTGGATGCCAACAGCTTCGATCCGTCCGGCCTGAAATTGGCCAGCACCTACTATTGGCGCGTAGATGAGGTCAACGATCCCGGCGCAGGGGGCGGCGCGGTCTGGAGCTTCACCACTGCCGACCATCTCGTGGTGGACGATTTTGAGGCGTACGACGTACTTGTCGATCCTTCAAATCTCGACAGTAAGACAATCTACGACGAGTGGAAGAACGCCGACGTGTACATTTCGACCGAGCAGACTCACGAGTGCAGCAAAAAGTCGATGGCGTTCGGCTACTATTATTACAGCAACTCCGTCTATTCCGAGGCACTCCTTGCGTTTGATCCGCCGCAGGATTGGGCCAAGATCGGCGTCGAAGTCCTGGAGTTGCTCTTCTTCGGCCAGCAGTACAATTCCAAAGGACAGATGTACGTGGTTTTCAACGATGGAAATTCCGAGACTATTGTGCCTTACCCCGGCGATGCAAACGATCTCAGGAGCGAGACATGGCGGCCGTGGAGGGTCAAGCTGAGCGACTTCAACGATCTGGATTTGAGCAATATCGAGAGCTTCTCCATTGGCTTTAGCACCGCCCTGGCAGACCCGTACGCAACGGGCAGCGGCACGGTCTACTTCGACGACATTGCGCTGCATGTTTCCAGGTGCCTCCAAGAGAACAGGCCGCCGGCCGACCTCAATGGCGATTGCGCTGTGAACTTGGCGGACATCGAAGAATTGACACATACCTGGCTTGACAGAGGGCGCAATACGTACGCAGTGGCGGCTCCGAACGCCCCGATAGCGTGGTACAAGTTCGACGACAACGTCGACGACAGCGCCGGCAGCGCCCACGGATTGCTGCACGGCAATCCAACATTTGCTCCGGGCATGCACGGTAAGGCAATCAACTTCGACGGTTACGAGGACTCCGTGGAACTGACGCGGTCGATGAATCTGTTCTCAGCAATCACCTCTGGAATAACCATCGCCTTCTGGCAATACGGCGCCGACTCACAGCACCTGACCGATACGCTATGCTGCTCGAACTATGTCTACGGCAACAGTGATCCGGCGATAGCTGTCAATCTAGGCTGTTGGAGGCGGCCCGGCCAGTACACCTGGGATTGTGGAGAGCCTCGGTCTTTCCACGAACGGCTCAGCGGAAACCACCGCTACGAGAGCGAATGGTCCGGTCGATGGAACCATTGGGCGTTCACAAAGGATGTGCGTCTGGGGCAGATGCAGATCTTCCTCAACGGGCGGCTCTATGACAGCCGGACCGGGGCAAACTCACCAATCTCGCGAATCACCTCATTCGAGATTGGCTCGGGCTTCTACGGCGGCTACGACGGCCTGATCGACGACTTCCAAATCTACGATTACGCCCTCTCACAGGCCGAAATCGCCCACGCGGCCACCAACGGGACCGGCGTCTTCGATCTGCCCCTGGAGCTGGCGGCCGATTTGAACGACGACAACCGGATCGACTTCGCCGATTTTGCACTTTTGGCTGACAATTGGCTCGAAAATGGGCTATTGCCATGATATTTGGGCAAACTTGGCCCCTATTTCGGTCGACATATGTGGTGGTCAATGTGTCAACGACAACAAATATAGGTTATTTAGGGAGTTTTTTTTCTTGACCGCTGCATGTGAGCACCTTAGGATGTGGTCAAGTATGATGCTCATGATGGATGAATGAGCTTGTGGGTAGTCCCGTGCGTTCTATGGTTTTGTTGTTGCTTTGCCAAGGGACGCACAAGAGAGAAGGCTTGTAGGTCTTTTCTTTTGTGGTATTTAAGTTGCAAAGATATTTTCGGCGATGTCCGCGGTCGAGCAAATGTGTTGAAAGTGGCCTTGAACATATCGCTGAAAGTAAATTTAGCGTGAAACGAAATCTGCTTGAAAGAGCGTTCGCTTGTTCGAGAGGAAGTGTTAGTGTTGAGTAACGAATCAGCCGATTGTGACCAAAAGACAGACCTCTTTTTGCCGATTGTCTCGCTGCTAGGGGAGATTTTCGTGGCATGTAGCTGATTTTGCGCTCGCGCGAAAGGGATTTCGTAATTCATAGCCATTTCTTTGTGACTTTCCTGCCGCTGGAGGTCTCATCCATTCCATTGAGCAACGTTTACATAACTCTGTAAGAAGTGCAATGGAAAGGTAGGAAAATATGGATGTCATAATGATGGAAATTGCTCTTTCAGACATCATGGCCACCTTTATTGCCTTTCTTCTGGGGATAGGTCTGACTCTTATCGTTGTCCAGATGATTTCCAGAGCGAAAGCCAAGACGTTGAAACAGGACCTGGACAGACAGGTTGAAGGCGCCAAGAGAGAAGCAGAGAACATAATCAAATCCGCCCAGATCGATGCCGCTGCCGAGACAATCAAGAAGAGGGAGCAACTGAACGCCGAGGCAAACAAAGTCCGCGGCGAGCTGCACGAAACCGAGATGCGGCTGACCAAGCGCGAGGATACGCTTGATCGTCAGGCGGAGTTGCTCCAGCAGCGAGAGAACGGGCTGAAAAAGCAGCAGAAGGAGGCCGAGAGAAAGCTGCACAATATCGACCTGAAGGAAAAACAGCTATCGGTCCTGATGGCCCAGCAGAAGAACCAATTGCTGAAGATCACGGCAATGAATATGGATGAAGCCAGAGAGCTGCTGTTAAAGCGTCTGGAAGACGAGTGCGAGCACGAAATGTCATCTTTGATTCAGCGCAAGGTCGAGGAGACCACCGAGACCGCCGACGAAAAGAGCCGGGAAATAATCAGTTCGGCCATTCAGCGGTACGCCGCCGAGCAAACCTGCGAAGCCACCGTCTCGACCGTGGAAATACCGAGTGACGACATGAAAGGCAGGATCATCGGCAGAGAGGGACGCAACATTCGTGCCTTCGAAAAAGCCACAGGTGTAGACGTGATCGTCGACGACACGCCCGGGATGATAGTCGTAAGTGGCTTTAGCCCCGTCAGACGCGAGGTTGCCCGCCTTTCCATGGAGCGACTCATCCAGGACGGTCGCATACATCCGTCCCGCATCGAAGAGCTTGTGGCGCAAACAAAGAAGGACGTCAACAACAAGGTCCTGCAGATCGGCAAGAACGCTGCAGTGGAGACCAACATCAGGGGATTGAACAACAAGGTGGTCAGCCTGATAGGCGCCCTGGCCTACAGGACCAGCTACGGCCAGAACGTCCTTCGCCACAGCGTGGAGGTCGCGTTTCTGGCTCAGGTCATGGCCGACGAGCTTAGCCTGGACGGTTCGATAGCAAGGCGTGCCGGACTGCTGCACGACATCGGCAAGGCGATCGACCACGAAGTCGAAGGTAACCACCCCACAATAGGTGTGAATTACCTCAAGCGTTTCAGCGAGTCGTCTATCGTGCTCAATGCCGTCGCGGGACATCATGGCGATATTCCGCCGGATAACCCATATACTCCGCTCGTTGCCGCCGCCGACGCCATCAGCGCCTCGCGCCCTGGCGCCAGAAGAGAAACGCTCGAGAGGTACATCAAGAGACTTGAGAAACTCGAGGAAATCGCAGCCAGCTTCAAAGGGGTCGAGAACGCATACGCAATCCAGGCCGGGCGGGAAATCCGCGTTATCGTATCGGCCGAAGATGTGGACGACGAGTCGGCTATGAAAGTTGCCCGCGACATTGCCAATAAGGTCGAAAACGAAATGACCTATCCCGGCGAGATCCAGGTAACACTGCTGCGTGAGGTCCGCTGCATCGAATACGCAAAATAGTCTCGTACATACAAAATGAAGTTGAATATCCTTTGCATTGGTGACATAGTAGGTCGGCCCGGCAGGCGCATTATCGGCGATAAGCTAAAGCCGCTGATCAGGGAGCTGGACGTCGACTGCGTGATAGCCAACGCCGAGAACGCGGCCGGCGGCTCGGGTTTGACGCCACAGATTTACGAAAAACTGCTGCGAACCGGCGTAAATCTGATCACGCTCGGCGACCACACCTACCGCAAGAGAAGCATAATCCCAACGCTGGAAACAGCAGACAATATCGTCAGGCCGGCAAACTTCTCCGAACGCGCGGCCGGCAAGGGCGTCGCGTTCTACCAGACAAACAAAGGACCGGTAGTGGCAGTGGTCGCCCTGATAGGCCGTCTCTTCATGAAACCGGGCGACTGTCCCTACAATGCCATCGACAAGATCCTTGGCCGGATCAGCCAGAAGGCCGACATCGTCATAGTCGATTTCCACGCCGAGGCAACCAGCGAGAAGATCGCCATGGGCTATCATCTCGACGGCAGGGTTAGTCTGTGTTTCGGCACCCATACTCACGTTGTGACCGCTGACGAGAGAGTTCTGCCTAGAGGCACTGCGTACATCACGGACATCGGCATGACAGCGGCGCACGATTCCGTGCTCGGCCGAAGCGCAGAGAATGTCTTAAAGGCGTTTCGAACGCAGATGCCGTTCCCGTTCGAGATAGCAACCGGTGGTGTGAGAATCAATGGGGTTCTTGTCACCGTTGACAGCAACACGAAAAAAGCCGATAAAATCGAGCGCATTAGAGTTGACACCGACACCGAAGAGACGAAGACTTACGATAGCGATGACGTCAAACCGGAACACCTCAACAACAACTTTTGATTTCGCATAGCACCCACACCCCTGACTCTTGCCCAACGAATGACTATAGTTACAGGTTGTAACTATCACAGGAAGGGATTGTGGGCCTTCTCGTGGCCTATTGCAGTAGCGGGGCCGTGGCCGGGATAGACTTTTGTCTCATCGGGGAGCGTAAAGAGTTTCTCCTTTATGCTGCTGATCAACTGTGACGTGCTGCCGCCCGGAAAGTCCGTTCGGCCCACCGATTCGGCGAAAAGCGTGTCGCCGACGAAGGCAACGCCATCTTCTTTCGAGTAAAGGCAAATGCCGCCGGGCGTGTGACCCGGAGTGTGAAGCACCAGTAGTTCAATGCCGGCCAGATCGATCACGCTGTGCTCCTGGAGAGAGAAATCTTCCGGCTCGGTGGTGAACGGCGCCCCGGTCATAGCGGACAGATTCGCCTGGGGCTCTGTCAGCATCTCGGCGTCGAGTTTGTGAATGTGGACCTTCATGTCCCCGAATCGGCTGCGCAGTGCCGCGACACCTCCGATGTGATCTGCATGGCCGTGAGTGAGGACTATCGCAACCGGATTCAGTTCCTGCTCTTGGAGAAAGTCGATCAATCCGCCGACATCAAGACCGGTGTCGATCACCAGACAGTCGGCGGCTGTCTCGCTTTCGCGCAGAACGTAGCTGTTGGTTTCGTAAGCACCCAAGATCAGGCTGTCAATCTTCATTCCTTATGCTCCTTGTCAAAAACAATTATGATAGGCCAGCGGGCTTGGGCCGTCAAGCAGTCTTTCCACTTGACCGGCAACCCAAGCCTGTCAGTGTGCCCGGATTGTTGCTCGCGCACGAATGGTGTATGCAAGTTTTTCCCTGGTCGTATGGAAAATTCGCACTTTGATTCACAGGAGATTGCCTATCTTGCCGATTAGAATAGGTGATGTCAGCCGGGGATGTAATTTTGAGCTTCGTGATTGAAAAAATTGCAGTCTTCTGCGTTAAATTGCTGTTGTGAAGATGTCCCTTAACGTTGTGGGGAGTTGAAGTTATGCCTGATCTTCTGCGCCAAGCGAAAGCCCACGATCTTTTTGTGAGGTACGAGGGTAACCCAATACTGACGGCGGATAGTTGGCCCTACGCGACAAATGCCGTCTTCAATCCCGCCGCGGCCAAGCTAAACACCGAGACGCTTCTGTTGATTCGCGTCGAGGATATGCGAGGCTTCTCGCATTTGACCGTCGCCCGCAGCGCAGATGGATTCACGAACTGGGAGATTGACCCGACGCCGACCATGGAGGCAGACCAGAACTCCCGAGAAGAAAAATGGGGACTCGAGGATCCTCGCATTGTCTGGCTTGAAGAGCAAAAACAGTACGCCGTCACCTACGTTTCGTTCAGTGAGGGCGGCCCCGTAGTGTCCCTTGCAATCACCAAGAATTTCAGGACATTTGCCCGTCTGGGCGGCCTGCTGCCGCCGGAGGACAAGGACGCATGTCTGTTTCCTCGCAGGTTCAATGGGCGATTCGCATTGATTCATCGGCCCATCGTGCGGGGCGAGGCCCACATGTGGATCAGCTTTTCGCCCGACCTCAAACACTGGGGCGATCACAGACCTTTGATCAAAACCAGGCAAGCCTATTGGGACGGCCACAGGGTCGGGCTGGCCTGTCAGCCCATCGAAACGCCGCAGGGCTGGCTGCTGTTCTACCACGGCGTGCGCAATACCACCGCCGGGGCGATATACCGCGTGGGTATAGCCCTTCTGGATTTGAATTCACCCTGGAAAGTCCTGCGCCGGGGCGACGAGTGGATCCTTGGGCCGAGCGCGATCTATGAACGTATTGGCGACGTCAGCGATGTAGTATTCCCTAACGGTGCAACTGTCCAGAAGGAGACGGATCAGATTCACCTCTACTACGGAGCTGCCGACAGCACCATCGCCGTGGCGACAGCCAAGATGAGCGACTGTGTCGACTACATTATGTCCTGTCCCGAAGTCGAAGAGTAGTGCCAGCGCAAACTCCCCCTCGGCAGGGCAAAGCGTCGTCGCCATACCTGGGGATACCTCGGTCGTCTACAGTTTTGTCGCCTGGTGGTCTATGGCAAGCTTGCCCCGCACTCTTTCGAGCATCTGTGCCTTGCTCTGGATTCTCCAGACCAGTACGACTACGGGCTCTCTCTTCCTATCCTCTT
>CAZLTY010000034.1:0-26031 GCA_964562575.1 uncultured Pirellulales bacterium | reverse complement strand
CGCCTTCGCGGCGGCCGGCTCGGCCACCTCTCGCGGACGGCATCCGATTACTGGACAGAGGGACCCAATTGCGGCAGGCATTGTCTCAGGACTGGAGAGATAACGGGTGCTACCGCAATGCTTTGGAGATTACTAGGCAGGCCTTTGTTCAGGAGCATTTCGCGATGGCTCAGCGGCCAGAGCAAGGAGTCATCGTAATGAACATGCACAAGGCAAAGGGGAAACAATTCGACGAGGTGATCATCTTTGACGGATACCCTCGGTTCAAAGGAAACACCATCGTCTCGAATCCCGACCGTATTGTGCGAGCCAACCTGTCGGAGAATGCTGATAGCCAAGCCCGCCAGAACTTCCGGGTTAGCATTACCAGAGCTAAGCAAAGAACCACCATCCTGACCCCCAAGTATGACCCCTGCATCCTGCTCATCTCCGACAGCAGTTGACACAGCTAGACTTGCCGATTCTGAGGTCCATGTTCACGCCAGCCTGACCCCAACCAGCCAAAGCTGATGGAAGGGCTGGTTTCGACCAGCCCTGATCTCGATGGCACTGAAAATCTCTCTACCGTTTTGTACCGTTTTGGCATTTCAATACCGCGATTACGTGCGAAAAAACGCGAATAGATAAGAATGCTTGCGAAAGTATAGGAACTCGCTAAGATATTGAAAGCAAAGGACTTTTGGGCTTTTTGGCAGGCTCTCCGGCTCTTTCTGTTAACCGCTAGGTTCGAGGTTCGAGTCCTCGTCGGGGAGTTTTGTTAAAGTCCTCGATGCAAAAGAGTTACAAAGCCTCTTCAGGATGGGGATTTCAATTCGCAAATCCGAAGTTCGTTTCAAGGTGTGGAGCGGTATGGAACTGCGGTGGTCTCACAGGCACTTATCTGCCTGTTCATCTCGTTGCCGTTCGTTCCCATCTCAGATAGTAGTGCGACCAAACTATATACCGTGTGAACTGAACCACGCGTACCAAAACGCGTACCAACGTTGCACCTTTGATGCTACTTTGGTGCCTCGTTGGTCTACCATCAGTTTCATAAGTCTTTAATTTGCAGTCATTAATGCTTTAGCCACAAGCACTTACAAAACGAAGCAACGGCTTATGAATCCCATGCTCTAACCAACTGAGCTACGCCGCCGACTTTTCTAAACCCCGAAACCATAACAACTTCTTGCATATGCTGTCAATTCTTTTTTCCATTTACCACAAAATTCGGTTGGATTATGATATTTCTGTGGCTCACTGGCTACTACTTGTGGATCTCCTTTCCAACGCGATTTCATCGGGGCCTCGGCTGTTTTCCCTTGATCGGCCTTCCGTCCGAGGGGTATGATCATTCTCACGGCTGAAGAGTCAAAATGCCTGTCAGTATCGGTAAGAGGTTACACATGAATATACGAAAATGTGCTTGCATGATCGGCCTTCTTGTGGGATTCGTTGGCAATGCGGACCGATCTGGCGCTAGTGAGCAAGGGACTGCTAACCATTTGCTGGGTGCGCGACGCACTGGGTACAGACGGCAAGAGTTGCCACCGCCATACCATCTGGTCTGGGCCCACAAGACGCTCCATAAGCCGCGACATGCCTGGTCTGAACCGGCTTGGGAAGTGCAGCGAATCGATTTCGACTATGCCTATGCCCTCTCTTCGGCCGACGGTCTCGTCTACTATAGTTCCTCCAGCGACCACGCAGTGCATGCCTTGGACCTGGCGACGGGCGAGACGCAGTGGCGATACTTCACCGAAGGCCCCGTGCGGTTGGCCCCGGCCGTCCAGGGCGGCCGCGTCTTCTTTTCCTCGGACGATGGCTACATCTACTGCCTCGATGGAAAGTCTGGACAACTCATCTGGAAGCATCGACCGCAAATCCCCGATGAGCGTCTGGCTGGCAACGATCAGGTCATCTCCCGGCATCCGGCGCGATCCGGCGTGTTGGTCGACGCTGACCGAGCCTACACAACGTTTGGCGTGCTCTCGCCGGAAGGTATTGTCGTCACTTGCCTAAACGCCCAAACCGGCGCGGTCATCTGGCGGAACGAGACATCCGGAACACGCTATGCCACACAACCGCACTTCCAGGCGATGGGCGGGGTCTCGCCGCAAGGTTACCTGGCGCTATGCGACGACGTACTCATCGTGCCGTGTGGCCGAGCCACTCCGGCGCTGTTTGACGCCAAGACCGGCGAACTGATCTATCACGAAAGCGAGGGACTCTTCCCGGGTGGTGCCTGGACAATGACATTCGGCGATCTCGTGTTTACGCCATGCGAGTAC
Source organism: uncultured Pirellulales bacterium (assembly GCA_964562575.1). Classification (GTDB taxonomy): domain Bacteria; phylum Planctomycetota; class Phycisphaerae; order Sedimentisphaerales; family Anaerobacaceae; genus SG8-4. The sequence continues at coordinate 23,761 of CAZLTY010000034.1, read as the reverse complement.
CTCAAGAAGCCGAATGCCGAACTACCCGGCGCCAGCGAGGCCGAGATCTCGGACGAGGCCACCATGGTCGCCCTTCGCGCAAGCACGGGACAAGAGGTGTTTCACCTGCGCGGGGCATTGCGAGGGGTCATCACCGATCGAGGGATCCTCAATCTCATCGGAAGGAACAAGTTGATGAGCGTTTCCCTGAAGGATGTTCTTGACCGGGCTCCCGGTGGATATCTGAAGAAACTGGGCAGTTCCGAGGGGCACTTTGTCGAAGCGTCCGCCATTCAACGCTGGGAAACACCGGTCAAGCGCATTTACGAACTCATTCAGGCCGGTTCTACGCTCATCGCCGGACAACGGGGCGCATTTGCCTGTTACGATGCGGGCAGCGGCCGGCTCGTCTGGAAGACTACGATGCCGGGTGATGTTCACGAGTTGGTCGTGGTCGGCGGTGACCTGCTGCTAAGCACAACCGAGGGCGAAATCCGCTGCTATCGTATTGGAAGAGGGGATGCAGAAAAGGTCGTTCGACCAATCACCTCGCCGATTGTCGCTTCGGGCAGCACGAAGCGGAGCGTGGCCGACTTGTTTGAAACGGCAGACGTTTCTCGGGGTTACGCGATTGCATTAGGCAGGGCCGACGCTGAAACGCTGGCCGAGCTGGCCCAAAGGCCTGGACTTTCGTGGAGTTGTGCCGCTGGTGGCCGCGACGCAACGATCCTGCGTGAGCGACTGGCCGATGCCGGGCTTTACGGCCGGCGCATTGCCGTCCACAAGGTCTCGACGGACCCGTTGCCTTATGCCGATTACATGGCCAATCTGGCCGTCTTTTTCGTCGACTCGGTTGCAGATCTGCGGGAAGTCTCGGCCTCAGAACTCTATCGCGTCACCCGTCCACACGGAAGCGTGGCCGTGATCACATGCCTGGATGATCTGCGGCCACAGGTCGAACAGTGGCTCACCGCGGCCGGCATCCCGCGCAACGAGTGGAAACGCGTGGACCTCGGCTTGCGCATCCAACGCGGCCGCTTGCCCGGCGCCGGAGCCTGGACACATCAGTATGCCGACGTGGGTCGATCGGGGGCTTCCAACGATCAGCGGGTTCGATTGCCGCTCAAGACGCTTTGGTTCGGTGGGCTGGGGCCGGCCGATATCGTCAGCCGGCATTATCGTGCTCCCGCACCGTTGGCTGTCAACGGCTATCTGTTCGTTCCCGGCAACGAGTCCCTGCATGCCGTGGATGCCTACAACGGGCGGGTAATCTGGCAGCGCGAATTTCCCGGGGTGGGACGTTGGCCAGCGGCGCACCGTGGCGGCAGCCTTGCTGCGGACGCCGATGGTCTCTACGTTCCCCTGAAAGAGACCTGCCTTCGTCTCGACCCGGCAACCGGCGCGACCCTGTTCAAGTACCTGGCGCCCAAGGTCGACGGCGGCGCCGTGCCGGACATTACGAAACGGCTCGGCAAAGCAAGAGGTGGCAAGAGGCCGACTCGGCCCAACGAACCTGCCTGGGAATTCCTGGCTGTGACTGACAGTGCGGTTGTTGGAACGATCGCCCGTCCGAACATTATGAGGTCCTGGTGGTCGCAGGCACGGCCCGAGAACGTTGTTGTCTTCGTACTCGACAAGCAAAGCGGCAAGCTTCGATGGTCTTACCGTCCAAAGCGCCCTATCTCGTCGACCGGCATAGTGATCGCCGGCAATCGAATGTTCCTTGCCGAAGGGTTGGCGGAAATAGTGGCGAAGAATTCGCGGCGCGGCACTCCCGTTGGCAAAGAAAGAGATCAAGAAGATCCTCGAGCTTTGCTCGCCCTCGACATGGATACCGGGGAACAATTGTGGAGAACCGAAAATCTCGGGCCCAGCCAGGACTCCCTGTGGACGGCCGGCGGTGTCATCCTGGCCACGGTCCCGGAGAATCACGGAAATACCGGAAGTCTGGGTTCCAAACGCCCTGGTCTGTCTGCGTTCTCCGCCATTGATGGGAGCCTGCTTTGGTCGAGGGATCGCTTATCGGGACACACGCCCGTAATTATTGGCGAGACGGTCTACCTTGCTGCATCCGCCCACAATCTCCACACGGGCGAGCCAATCCATCGAGTCGATCCTTTGACCGGCAAGGATGTGCCCCTGGTGTTGAACGGCGGCGGTGGATGTGGCGCTTACGCCGGATGCCCGAGCACGCTGATGAAACGATCCGGATCATTGGGATTCATAGACCTTCAACAGCAGAACGTGGCTTATCATTTCCCCAACATGCGGGCCAGTTGCTGGATTAACATGATTCCCGCATGCGGCCTCGTCCTTGTACCCGAGGGCGCCAGTTCCTGTCCCTGTGCCTACAACTACAAAGCATCAATCGCCTTCGTGCCGGCCGAGCGGCATAATCATTGGGGCCTTTTCTCAGGCTCAAAATGGAAAGAGGATGGCCGTATCTCGTCACTACATTTGAACTTCGGCGCGCCTGGCGACAAGTCGGATCAAGATGGAACGATATGGTATGCCTTTCCGCGGCCCTCCACGGTCGGGCCACGCGGCGCGGGCGGCATGGGGAGACCCTTGCAGGATGAATTGCCGGTGGAACTGCTGAGTTCATCGGGTGACATCGAGCGTGTCAGCCAAAATCCGGACTGGACCCGGATCGTCGATACCGATCGGCCGTGGATCCACAGTTGCGCGCTGCAGGGGCCTGTCAAATTGCGCATTCGTCTGGACGAGAAAGCGCGTGACGCTCAAGGCTGGGAGGTGACGCTCTTCTTTCGCCAATTGGATCCTAAGCAGCCCCCGGCACGCTTCGACGTCAAACTCCAGGGCCAAATCGTAGACTCGGACATGAACCGCAGCGCGGCATCGAATGACACAGCAAGGCCCATCACCAAGACGTTCTCGGTTGACGCCTCGGATATCCTGACCCTGGAACTGATACCGTGCAATGCCACGCAGCCGCTCTTGGCTGGCCTGGCGATCCGGGCAAAATAGGCGTTGCTGTTGTCAAGAGAAATCGTTCACAAAGGAGCCAAACAGGATGAAATGAATTCTCTATTCAGGCTCGATCTCTGCGCCGCAGATAATAGCGGGCAGTCTGCTACCCTTTACTTGTGTCAAGCCGATGGTTATTGTGTCGGTGGCTTTGATGCCCTCGATTTCCTTGACGAGTGGCTTGCGAACTCCGCCGGCTGCGGCGACAATATCGAGAGCGCCGATCACATCGGCGCCCTGGACCTTGACATCGAAGACGCGCTGTCCCGGCTCGACATCCTCCAGTTCGGCGAAATGCAAACGAACCTTGAATGTCCGCTCAACTGGTGTCGACGCAGGAGCGAAGAGCACGTCTGCCTCACCGCCGCTGACAAACCATCGTCGCCACGATCGGAATCGGTAGAATGTCCTCTCTGGTCCGGCGCCCGTCCGGTTGAAGCTTTCGAGGAAGATTTTGACCCCGTTGGCCGGGCCCAAAGGCACGGCGATCTCGGCCGACCAGGCCTTGTCGGTGGCATGGGCCGCGCTCTTCCATTCGGTCTTTGTCTCGGTCTTGCTCATCTTCCACCTGCGGTCGGAGCGGCCGGTAGTTCTGCCGCCTGAGGCAGAGAGGAATATGTACTCGTATTTGTCACCATTCTGAATACGAACCTTCAGACTGTCGTCCCGCCAGGCCGGCGCGTTGTCACCCTTTGTGCCCAGCGTCCAGGCTATCGGTTTGCCCTCCCTGAGTGTGGCCTCGCGACGAAAACCGACGTAGATATTCTTCGAATCATAACGCAGCCACGCCCGGGCGGAGGACTGGCGGCGATCGTCGTCCACAAGGCGAAGCTCCTCACTGCCATCCCAGCAACTCTCATCGAGCTTGCCGTCAATCTCCAGTGCGACTGCGGTCTTGACTGCCACGGCTGGTCGGGTAAGATCCATCTCCAACGTCGCCGTCTCCAATCCCTTCACGCCGCAACTGTAGAGCCACGGTCGGCTGGAGCCCTGGATCGTGATTTCGTCGGCGTTTCGGCGGTAGTACTCGGCGCTGGCGGATGTGCTCATCGGCACCTTCAGGTTCTGCGGTGAGAAGGGACGCGGAAATCCCAACCAGAGTTTTCCGCTGCCGTCTCTTTTGTCCCCGACGCCGCCGAAATTGAGCGAGACACTCTTCAGGCGAGTGCCGCGCTTCGGGGGTTCGCACGTGTAGGCGCCCCATTCCTCGTGGCGGTCGGCGGCTATCAGGGCGAGGGAGGTCTGGAAACTGTACGCGCACGTGCAACTGCTGGCCCCCTCCGGCATCATGACAATTCCTCCGGCCGGCAGCGTGTTGATCCAACAGCTCGGGCGGACCTGACCGAGCCAGTGCATCCCCGTATCGGAGGCCATATCGTACATCCCCAGCGAACCCGACCGCATGAACATCATCGCCGGGCTGGCCGAATAGGTCCCGCAGCCTCCGTTTCCGACGCCGAACGGCAGGATGGTCTCGCCGCTGATGGGATTGACTCGGCTCATTTCTCTGCCGGTGGCCAGGTCGTACCCGCGCGGCGGGGCGACGATCGCGTCGTTTACGATCATCGGTGGTATCACGGGGAAGTCCCGCAGAGCCACGGACCACTGGTAATGGTCGATACCCGCGCCGTATGCATCGTAGCTGGCAGGCTCGACACGGTTCGACCACTGCTGTTTGCCGCTTGCGACATCGAACACGGAGTATCCCGTGCCGGCGGCGACGAGAAGATCGCCTGAGAGAAGCAGTTCCCAGCGGTCCTTCACAGGCTTTGACCAGGCGATCGTTCCGCTGTCGATGTCGAGGGCTTTGAGGACGGTGTTGCCGATCTTGCCCATCGTATTCTCCTGATCCAGGACATAGACCCGGCGTTCATCGAGGACAATGGCCTTCGGCACGATTGCGTGCTGCGCCCTGAAGACCCACAACGTCCGGCCGCTTTCCTTGTCCAGTGCGAAGAGGATTCTCCCGTTCGGGGCCGACAAAGGCCAGTTGGCCAGTGACTTTCTGAGACGTGCCTCGCCAACCGTGCCGAGGACCGCCTTGTCGGTCACGGCAAGGTAGTTCCACTCCACGTCGTTCAGCAGGTAACTGCCTCTTCTCCCCGCCCCCTTTGGTTTGGGCACAGGTTCCGTCTTTTGTACAGGCTCGATTTCCATCGGCGGCTCATATATCTGCAGGATCTTGCCGGTGTCACCATCGAGGCGCACGCAGGTCGTGCCATGGGGTGAATAGACGGAGCTGCTGTCTGCCACCACGCTGGCGCCACGGTCGTTGCCGGGGAAACGGCCAACACCCTTGAGCTGCCGCGACCACATCTCGCGGCCATTGTAGGCATCAACAGCGATAACGTAGTTCTCGGCGGGCACGTACAGTCGCCCGTTGGCGTACACTGGTATGGGTGGGTATCGGTGCCGGTCCACCATTCGAGCCGGGCCAGGACCGCCGAACCAGAGCATTTTAAGCGGAAGTCGCACGTGCTCGTCGCCGGTGGCGGAGGTCCGTCCGGCATTGGCAAACGGGTGGCTCCACTCGTCGCTCCCGGGCAAGGGTCCCCGTTCCTTGAGGGTGATGCCGCCGGGAGCATCGTCGCCGATGACAGCCATTACGCCGCCGCACGGCCTGAGACAACGTTGGGCCACCTTTTCGTCAAACGAACTGCTGCGCGCGACGATCAGATTCGCAAAGTACCGTGCGTACGGCAGTTTGTCAGGGTCGTCCTGGTGAACTGCAATCCGGGTACCGTAGAGGCCGAGACGGTCGTACAGTTGGCGGGCCTTGGCGACCTTTTCGGCGTCCTCTTCCACGACGACGATGTTGAGGTCCGACCGCAGCGCCAGAGCCGCAGCAAGCTGCGGATCGTCGAGGCCGATGATTAGGCAGTATCCAGTCCGTACCCCGCCCTGGTCGAGGATGCTGTCGGCTTGTGCCGACTTTGCTGTTACTGCCCCGTTTCCCAGCTTTGGTGTCACCACCGGCGGACCGTCGATTTTCTTGCTGGCGAAGCAGTAAATCTTCCCTGTCGATGTGCTTACCACCAGACGGCCGGATGTGACTGTCAGCCCGCGGGCTTGGCCCTCGACCTTTGCCTTCCAGAGTTCCCTACCTGAATCGACGTCAAGCAACATCACGGTGTTCTGTCCGCCCGCCGCCAGGACATTGCCGGCCGAGAGAAGTTCGTATATCCGTCCCGCTGGCGATTGCCATTTCGCCTTGTCCGTCACCTTCTGCGCGGCAAAGCCCGCGCCGTCATGGCCGCCCGCGTGCGGGGGGGCAAGGCTCACTTGGTTCGATATCCTTCCATAATCGACGGCAATGACAGAGCCGGTGTCTGTGGAAAAAGTGCCGCTGGTCATGTAAAGAGTCTTGTCGGCAAACGTCGCGGTATACACGTCTTGGATGGCGAACTTGGCCTCTCCCGTGCGGACATCCCACGCCATGAGCCCCTCGGGCCTCAATCTGCTGTCCGGTCCGAGCGAGGAGACCGGCAGTCCCGTACTGCGTCGGCAGGCGCTGAAGAAGACGCCCTCGATGCTCATCGTCCATGAGCAGCCCGGGCGATGGTTCTTGCCCCACGCGATATTCCACGGCAGCATCTTGCCGGTTGCGGCATCGTACCTCGCCGGAATTGCCCGTCCGGTCGGCACCAGCAGTACTCCGTCGGCCAGTGCCAGATATCCCTGCGGCGAGACACCGCTGATTCCCTCGAAGTTGTTGTGCGGCAGGAGCATGTACTGCATGTTCGACGTATCGTTCTTCCAGATTACCGATCCGTCCTCGGCGTTGAGCGCATAGATGTAGATGCCGTCCGTTCCCCACATGCCTGCGGTGAAGTAGACGGTCTTGCCGTCGAGAAGCGCGCCCGATCTGGCGGGCCAGCGGGATATCATCTGCTCGTTGCCGATCAGCCGTTCGTCACGCGGACCACCCCGGAATTGCCAGAGAAGATCGCCGCTATCTGCGTCGAGGCAGTAGAGGCGCCCGTCGTCGCCGGCAACATAGACGCGATTGGCACCGACACAGGGCGCAAACCGCACAGGTCCCTCCGTGAAGAAGGTCCACTGCTCTTGCCCCGTTGCCAGGTTCAGCGCGCGGACCTTGTGGTCTGCCGAGGATCCATAGAACAGATGTCCGTTGGTCGCGGTGACCTGGAAGGCGTAGTCGAAGGTCATGCGGTGGACCTCCTTGCCGGGCTCCGGCCACGCCGGTCGCGGTGAATGGGCCGGGACGTGCGTCCACTGAAGATGGAGGGGGGGTGTCAGATCCTGCGTTGTGCTGCCGGTTCGCGTGTTGTTGCCACGGTACGTCGGCCAGGACGTGGCCGCGCCGGCGGCAGTGGCGAGACAAAGCACCAGAGCCATGGCTTGCGTGATTTCAGTCACTGAGAGGGATTTCGATCTTTCGCTCATAAGAATGGTCATACCTCCGATGGTGTCATTCGACTACCTATTTTGGCCCATGCAGACCAGATTGCCGTTCTTTGGCGAAATAGACAAATCGCCATACGCGGCCGCAGCGTCGTCATATCTCAGCGTTCGGCCTTGGTGTCCCCGATGCAGACCAGGTGGTTGAGGGTGCGAATGTACATTCGCCCGTTGGCGATTGCGGGGGTCGCATCCGTTTTCTCGGGCAACGCATTCCTGGCGAGGACTTTGTATTCGCCTCCCGCCTTCAGCACGATCACCTCGCCGCTACGGGTGACCACGTAGATCCGCCCGTTGACGCAGACGGGTGAGGCGTAGACCTTCCCGCCCAAGTCCTCCTGCCACACCTGCGTGCCCGTGGCCGATACCACACAGGTCATCACGCCGGCGTCGCTCAGGATGTACAGGTGCTCGCCGATCGCAATAGGCGTGGTGACATACGGCAGGTCACGGTCCAGCTTCCAGGCCACTGTCGCCTTGCGCCCGGTCGGCTTGTGGCCCGGGCGAACGGCCGCCGACTCTCGCCCCGTCCCGCCTGTCCCGGCCGTTGCGAAGATCACGCTGGAGGCCACGACGGGCGAGGAGACGCTCTTGAGCGTGAACAGTTTTTCACTTTCCCACTTCACCTGCCCGCTGACGGGATCGACCGCCGTCATACCGTTTGCCTCGCTGACGAAGACCACTTCCGGGTCGCCGTCTTCAGGGCGGTACACGGCGGGCGTGATGTAGGATGTCATTTTACTGTTCCGGTTGACCTGCCAGATAGTCTCGCCCGTCTTGCCGTTCAGGGCGGCCAGGAAACTGGTCTGTGCATTGTCATTGCCGACGATCATCAGCCCGCCCAGGGCGATGGGCGAGGCGCCTGCGCCGTGTCTGGCCTTGAACTTGCCCATCTCTCGCCGCCAGAGCGTATTGCCCGCATGATCCAGAGCGAGAGCGACGAATGTCCCGCCCGAGATCCAGTTAGCGTATACCCGCTCGGCGTCGACGGCTGGTGTTGAGGCGGCGAAGCTGTTCTGGCGATTGTGCCGGTACGGCGTGAACGCCATCTCAGTCGACCAGAGCCTCTTGCCTGATTTCGCATCGATACAGACGATTTCGCGCTGCTTGCGGGCGTCGTGTGTACAGGTCAGGAAGATGCGATCGCCCCACAGCACCGGCGACGAGTGCCCCGGCCCGGGGAGTTTGACCTTCCAGAGGTAGTCCGCTTGCGTAAAGGACACGGCAATAGACTCGCCCTTGCCAATGCCCGTCCCATCCGGCCCGCGGAACCGCGTCCACTCCTGCCTGCCCGCTGCCCCGCACAAAACGAGGAAAACCATCAGAGCCGCTCCACACCGCATTGATCGCATACGCATCATCATATTCTCCTGATCCTATACATCATTGGATAGCCTCACACCCACATGTCCTACTCAAAAACTCGAACTTGTTCAATGCTGGTGTCTCATATAGCCTCCCTGAACACCGAACGAGCATCAATTCTATGGAAATATTCGGGAGTAGGCAACCCTGAAAAAAACAGACCTATGCGGCGCCATTGCCTACTTGGCGATGGCGGCCTCGGATCCCAGGTAACGGCTTTGTTCGCCTCTGTGTTGGCAGTGGCTCTGAAACACCCTCTGACCTTCTTAACGGATCACTGTAAAAAAAAAGCCCCCATCCAAGCGAGAAAAACGAGTGTATCCCTTTATCTCCAATTTTGGTTATGTTTTTGAGATACTCGTCTTCTGCCTGACGGGGGCGAAAACGAAATTATGGCTCTTTCCATTTGTTTTACGCAACTCATCGCCGACGTTTGCCACGCGTTACGATCTGACTTGTGTGCGAACCTCTTTGAGTGGCAACGCAGGTTCGAGCTAACATGGCCGGCTGGTCATTAAACAGAGCCACTTTCGTTTTCAGTATTAACTTGTCAGTAACTTGCATCGGCACGACTCGTCCTCGTCCTTGAGCCTTTTTCAGGAGGCTTGGCTGCGGCCAGATGTTACGCTTTAACGCCGGCAAAAACGCCGGCAATCCGGGAGCTTCTCATGGCTGCTTCGTCAGCCCTAAACTCCAGCTTAACACTTTGTCTGGCTTGTCCAGTCTGTGACAATTTGCCTTGCTTAGCCCCGATAAGGGAGGGTTCTTCCGATAAGAAAAACCTCCTTACCTATATTAAAAAGTGCGAAAATATCTTGTTTCGTCTGAAAAAAAAAGTTGGCGCCGGATTGCAGCGTTGGTTACGCGAATCGGATTATCGCGAGGAGCTTTCGGCCCTTGTCATCTTTTTGATGACCATCTCGAAGTTTCGGATGGTTTTCTGCGGAACAGATTCGTCTTCGTTCATCGCCTTGACGTTATTCAGGGCGAGCTTCGCATCGTCGACTCTGTCGGCACCCAGTCGGATCAGAAGCGACGTGTAGGCCGACCAGCATCTGGCGCATGGGTGCTCTTTGAGTGTGATTTTGTAGGCCTCTTCGGCCTGATAATAGTTCTCGGTGTTGGCCAGCGAATCGGCCAGATGCCGCTGATAAAGGTGACGCAGATGGTTTGGGTGGGGCAGTTCGTTCGCCCTTCTTATGATCGGCAGCTCCTGCTCGTATTTTCGCTGCTTTCTCAGAGTGCGTGACAGCTCGAACCAGAAACCACCGTTCGACGGCCACTTGGCCGTAAGCTCCCGGGCCTGCATTTCCGCCTCGGCTGAATTGATCCGCGTCAGAGCGACGATTTTGCGAGTGAGAGCAAAGACGTGATTCGGATCGATGGCTACCGTGCTGTGGAATTGTCGCAATGCCTTTTTGTCTCTGCCGTGGTTCAACAGGTAACTACCATAGACCGCATGTGGAAATGCCCTCTCACCCGCCAGTTCGATTGCCTTGGTGAAATACTCCTCGTCCCTGGGCGCATCGAGCATCCATGCCGCGAGGATGTGCAGGATGTACGAATGAGGACAGATTTGGCAAAGCTCTCTGGCAATCTTGCGCGATGTTTCGGTATCTTCGGCCAGAATGCTGTCGAACAACTGCAAGATCGAATCGAAGTGTTCGGCACCGTTCTTTTCGGGCAGGTCGCTCGCCGAAGCGACCAGTGGAAGGGCGTTTCTCTGGAACAATTCGACAATGGCCTCGGCGTTGCATCCGAAGATGTAATGCTTTCTTCGGAAGAATCTTCTCACGTACCTTTCATTGCTCAGGACGCCGACGACAGTACCTGTATCGGGCAACACGAACGCCGAACCGCTCCATCCCTTGCCCGGATATTTGACCGGGCCCAACTGGATTGCGTATCGGTCCTTTCCACTGGTTCTGACGACGGTTTCTTCCTGCAACGACATCTGGCGGCTGAGTTTGCTGTTGCGGCCCTCGGCAAGATCGCTCGGACGATAGCCGGCGACCGCGATCTTCCCCGCCTTCTTCCATCGATCGCTGGTTTCTATGTTGAGCCCAGGATGCCGATCCCATGTGGGTTTGAGGATGGCGATGTCACTTTGCTCATCGATGTCGATAATTCTTGCTTCGAAGATGCCGCCGTAGTGACGGCTGATCACCAGCGGCTGAAAGAGCGAGTGATTGGCGTTCTCGAAGTCCTCCACACAATGTGCGGCAGTGAGAATCGTCTGGCCGTCTGCGACGGCAAACCCGACGCGCAGTCCGTTATAGACAATCTTGTTGTCCCTGATTCCCATGTTCAGGATGTAGACAAAGGCGTCACGATCCGGTGTTTTTGCACAGAGATGAGGGCCACCGGCCGTGCAGAAGGCCAGCCACAAGCACAAGACAACCGAACGTCTGGCGATAAAGGTTCTTCGAGCCATCACAATTCCGCACGCTCTATAGTTTGCCCGCGGTCCACAGGATTGCACGCTCGACTAGTTGCCGGTAGTTGCTGTTGGCGTAGGCCTTCGAGTCGTGTCCCAGTTGAATCGTGCAGACCCTTGCCTTGCGATATCTTCTTACCCAGCCAATTGTCTTATCGCTGGTCGGGTGGTCGGTGGTCAGCAGCACCCTGTTCTTCTCGTCGAACCAGCAGTTCTTGTAAGTCTCGTCGTGAATCGCAAAATCGCGCATACCCTTTGTGACCGGATGGCTCTTGTTTGCTACATGGACCTTCATGTCCACATCGTGCAAGAAAGATCCCTTACCATGTGTGGCGCCGTCTTCCACAGTCTCGTTGAGATAATACTTTGTGCCGATGATCTTCTTGAACTCTGGCCACTGTTGGTATGCACCCATCGTGTGGTGCAGAGCGACAACACCGACGCCCTGGCTCAGCAGCTTGACGAAATTCTTCCGCCGCTTCGGCGAGATATTCTGGGTCATGCTGTAAAACACCATCACGTCATAATCCCAGCCGCTTATGTCCTCGAACAGCTCGCTATGATCTTTCTGGACGGCCTCGACGTAATTCACAGTTTCCATCCCGTCGAAGACCTTGAAAAAGGGGTCATGCTCGAAACCGTGCCCGCCGGTTACCACCACGACCTTGAGCCTGGCAGTCACCTCGTCCGGGTCCAGCTCCCTGATCCGGATGTTCCGCCAACGTACCTGATAGGGCTCAAAGTTCCTGCCGACACCGTGGACCTGAAGGCCGATCGTACCTTTGGCGTCCATCGAATCGGTCAGGTCGGCACAGGCAATCCCGTTGATCCAAGTCTTGATCGAGCTGTCCCTGCATTCGATTCGGTACTTATTCCACTCGTTGTTTTTCAGCGCGCTGGCGGCTGCCGGGTCATCGCCGACACCGGCCAGGAAGAATCCACGACGGGCTTCGTCGTAAATACCGCCCGAATTGCCGGGAGAACTGGCGATTTCCACCTGATAGCCGTATACTCGATCCGCCGGAATCATGCGAGTGCGAGGCTTGCCGTCACGTCCCGTAAACACGAAGAACATCTCCTTGCCTGCAATTTGGCTGCGAATTTGCACCCCCGAATTCAGTTTGGGGTCGCACTTGACCTCGAACTCGAGAATGAAATCTCCGTATTCCTTATCCGTGCAAAGGAACGAATTTGGGCTGCCCTCAACGGCGGTTCCCACTATCACGCCGTCCTCCACTGCGTATTTCGCAAAGCCGCTGTGGATGGTCCAGCCGTTCAGATTATTGCCGTTGAACAAATCCGCCCACTCGCCGGCTCCCGCACTCGTGGCAATTAACGATAACACCAGAATACCCAATAGCATCTTCTTTGACATTTTCCATCGCTCCTTTCAAGAAAGCATCGGTTAACGTATTCTCCTATTCTAAGCCGCTGGTCGTGGAAATCAAGACTCTCGCGCGTAATTTTGATGTGGAATTCACGGACGGCTTTTGATAAGATATCTGGCAAATGGTGGTGTTGCCGTAAGACGAATTCCTTTCAAGCTGACATTGGAGCACTTTTGGAGGTCTCGAAGTGGGCGCAGACAGACGATACAGCAGAGCCATGCTCTTGGCGGTGGCCTTGGTCGGACTCTTCTTAGCCAGTGACATTGTCTGCGGCCGGTCGGCCGACGCCGGAAGCGACAGTCCCCGGCAAATCCTGTTGGACCTGCTTGGAGGGCACGAGGAAATAGTCTTCGCATGCCGGCAGGAAGGACACGATGGGCACTGGTACGCGAATTTCGGCTACTACGCAGGTGACGGGCAACGCAAAGCCTACCGGGCTCTCGGGCGGCTGTGCAGATTGAACGTCCGCACGGGTGAGCTGACGAACCTCGTGGATGACCGGCAGGGAACGGTGCGCGACCCTCAGGTGCATTATGATGGTCGCAAGATAGTCTTTTCTTATCGAAAGGGCGGGACCGAGTCGTTCCACCTCTATGAGATCAACGTTGACGGCACTGGTCTTCGTCAGTTGACCGGCGGTCCATATAATGACATCGAGCCGACCTACCTTGCGGACGGGGGGATTCTTTTCTGCTCGGACCGCTGCAACCGCTGGGTGAACTGCTGGCTCACGAAGGTCGCCGTGATGTATCGATGTGACGCAGACGGCGGTAACGTCCGCCAGATTTCCAGCAATAGCGAGCACGAGAACACGCCCTGGCCTCTGCCTGACGGCCGGGTGCTGTATCAGCGCTGGGAATATGTTGACCGCAGTCAGGTTCATTACCACCATCTATGGACGACCAATCCTGACGGGACCGGACAAATGGTCTTCTACGGGAACATGCACCCGGGGATTGTGATGATCGACGCCAAGCCGATCCCAGGGACTGAAAAAGTGGTCGCTGTCTTCTCGCCCGGCCACGGCCGGCGCGAGCATGCCGGAGAAATAAGAATTCTCAGCTCCAAGCAAGGGCCCGACGAGAAGAAAGCGGCTAAGCGCATCAGCAAGGAGAACATTTACACCTACAGGGATCCTTATCCGCTGTCGGCGAATCAGTTTCTGGTTGCCCAGGAAGCAAGTCTGCTGCTCATGGATGATAACGGTGCAGTGGAGCTTGTTTATAAATTGCCGCAAGAACTGGTCAAGTTGGGAGTCAAGTGCCATGAGCCGCGACCGGTAATGCCCCGGACGCGGGAAGGGGCGATAGCCTCGCGCGCGGCGTTTGAAGAGACTACCGGCAGATTGATTCTTTCGGATGTCTACAACGGACGTCGAATGGACGGTGTCAAACGAGGCGAGATCAAGAAGCTGCTGGTGCTCGAGACTTTGCCCATGCCGATTCATTATACGGGCGGAATGGATCCGGTCAGTTTCGGGGGGACGTTCACGTTGGAGCGTGTCCTGGGGACAGTGCCGGTCGAGCCCGATGGCTCGGCTTACCTGGAACTGCCTGCGCTGCGCAGTTTCTTCTTTGTCGCACTGGATGAGAATGACGACTCGGTCAAGAGGATGCAGAGTTTCCTGACGGTGATGCCCGGAGAGACGACAAGTTGTGTGGGTTGTCACGAGCACCGGACCAAGACACCGGAAAACCGCAGCAGTATGGGGACACTGGTTGCGCTGAAACGCCGGCCGAGCAAAATCGAGCCGATAGAGGGAATCCCCGACGTATTCGAATTCCCCCGTGACATCCAGCCGATCCTGGACAGGCATTGCGTCGAGTGCCATAAAAGCGACAAGTATGACGGCGGAGTGAACCTCACAGGCGATCGCGGCCCGATGTTCTCGCACAGCTATTACACGCTGACGTACCTTCGCCAGTTTGTTGACGGCCGGGACAATCCCGAGAGCAGTCTCGCACCGCGCTCGATCGGGGCGGCTGCAAGCCCGTTGATGAAGAAAATCGCCGGCGAGCATTACGACGTGAAGGTCTCGCCCGCCGAAGCCAGGATGATCCGTTTTTGGATCGAGGCCGGTGCCCCTTATCCGGGCACGTACGGCGCCCTGGGTAGTGGGATGATCGGGGGTTACTATGAGAATCGCCAGGTGAACACCGATTTCGAGTGGGAACCCACCAAAGCGGCCGGCGCAGCGATCGGCGACCGATGCATTTCATGCCACAGCGGCGAAAAGGTCATTCCGGTTGCTCTTTCGGATGAGCGGGGAGTGTCCTTCTGGAGGCCCGATCCCGATGATCCGCGTCTGCGCATGACACGCCACCTCGTGTTCAATCTGAGCCGTCCCGAGAAGTCACTGATGCTGCTGGCGCCTCTGGCCAAAGAGGCCGGTGGGTACGGATTCTGCATGGTTGATGGCACGCCGGTGTTCGCCGACGCGCAGGATCCGGACTATCGGAAGATTCTGGCCATGTGCAAACAGGGCAAGAGGAACCTGGAGAAAATCAAACGATTCGACATGCCGGGCTTTGTCCCGCCGGCCGGCTATATCAGCGAGATGAAAAGGTATGGCATCCTGCCCGAGGACCTGCCCGAAGACGCGGAGATTGACGTCTACGCGGTCGACAGAAGGTACTGGCAATCACTCTGGCACAAACCGTGAAAGCAATGCATGTGCCAAGCATCGTAGGAGGATGGAGAAAAGAGAGGTTATCAGGTTACCAGAGGATCAGGGTGCAGGTTACCAGGGCATCAGGATATCAGGGGTGACTGAACTGTCCTGCCGCCTTCCCGATACCCTGGTCTCCTGATCTCCATTTCCTGATTTCCTGGTTTCCTGATACCCTGATCCCTGATCCCCATCATCTCACAAGTGCCAGGGACTGCGCATCGCGCGCGACAGCATCCGGTTGGCCTGGTTGTCGTCGATGAATCGTTCGGACTTTGGGTCCCACCGCAATCGGCGCGACAGTCGCATCGCTATGTCACTGAGGTGGCAGACCGTATCGGTGCGAACGGCTGAATCTATCGACGAGACCGAAGTGCTCCGGCTTTTGACGCAATCGAGGAAATTCCCCGCGTGATCACTGCTATTGGCCAGATGTGTTTCTTCTGGATATATGTCTTTACCCGCACGCGCCGCTTCAACCGACTGGAGCACGTGCCACTGATCGGGGCTGGCTATCAGTACCGCATCGATATCGTCGCGGGCCAGAAGCTCACGGTAGTCGGAGTATGCGGTGCAGTCCGAATTGCCGTATTTGGAGTTCACGATATTGCGCGCCTGATAGAGCCGTCGGGAATCCACGTCGCAAACCGCGAGCATCCGGCAGTCGGAGTGGCCCATAAGTGCCTGAAGGATTTGCCTGCCCCGCCCGCCGATGCCGATGGCTCCGGTGGCTACTGTCTGGCTCGCAGTTGCGGTGCCGGCTCTGCCCAGCGCCGACGAGGCTACTACGGGCGGGAACGTGAGTATGCCTGCGATCCCTGAAAGAAACTCTCTGCGGTTCAATTGCATATTCGTATCCATCGATGTCTCCCTGGTTCAGCGTTCGGAGGCCTCAAGATCAGGTATCGTCAGAATTCGCGGATTCTAATATCCTTGAACTGAACGAGCATGTCGGGACCCTGGTGCACCTGCAGGGCCAGCCTGCCCGATGCTATCCTTCTTGGGTCATTGTCTTGAAGATCGCACATGACGACGTCGTTTATTTTCAGGATGATCCGGCCGCCTTTGGCGCTGAATGTATAGTCGTTCCACTGTTTCGGTTTGACGTGCTTGAGCAGCTCATCGGGATCTCCCACGCTGCCGACTACATTGATCCTGCCGTCCTTGCCGATGACCACTTTTTGTCCCCGCTCTGCCAGTATTCCCCTCAGCGTGTATTCCATTATCACGCCCGTCCAGCGGCCGTCGGCGGAGAAATCGGCCTGACAGCCCACCAGCGGCTCGGCGTGCATGGCCGTCCGCTCCTTACTGCGGAAATAGATCCCCGAATTGCCGTTCTCGAGCCGGAACTTCAGTCGCAGCTCGAAATCCTTGATCCCTGCTTTCGTAGGGGGAGCCTGCCCCCGCGCAGGCGCGGGGTCACCGCCTGTCCAGATCAGGAAGGTATTCTCCGAAACACGGTTCTTCGGTGTGGTCTGTCCGGTGATGACACCGTCTTTCACGGACCATATTTTCGGATTACCTCTCCAACCCAACAAGTCCCTCCCGTTGAAAAGACTTACAAACCCCGGCTCGACGTTTACCTTGGCGCTCGGTGTCGCGTCGGCCTGCAGATCGCCTGTGGCGCACTGAATGCCGTCCAGGTAGAAACGCAGTATCGTCGGATTCCACCAGTGCTCCGTGCGGTGTCCGATTGCGCAGTAGAAGACGCGTCCCTTGCCGTGCTGTTTCACCCAGGCCAGGCCGAAATCGTCGTCCGTGCGATGCACCCATGGAACGGACATGTTTGTTTTGCCGACATCAAGGGACATCAGTACTCTGAGTTTCTCGCGCGAGTATGGCCCGCGGAATTGGAATATCTCTTCGGCAAGGCGAAAGTCTTTGCCTTCGAATGCGGCAAGCAGGGGATGGTCGGGCTCATCGAGCCTTATAGCGACTTCCTCATTCCAGGGATGGCCCCAGTAACGCATGCCGAGCATGTCCTGGAATTCATCCCAGTGAGTATTGCCGCCGACCGCATGGTGATAGGCGACTATCCCTGCGCCCCGCGAGACCCAGTCCAGCAGGCTGCGGCGCAGCAATTTCTCAACCGCATCAGGATCACGGCCGTAGGCCTTGAGATTGTCCATATCCTTTTCGGCAGGTCTGATCCACGGGCCGTTGCTGTTATTAAAGATTATCGCGTCGAAGAGCTTGAGGTTCTCCGGCAGGTACATCGCCACGTCATCACTGACGAAAGGTTCGAAAGCTCCAGTTCTCTCACCTAACAGCCTCATCGCATACTCGGCCTGCGGGACACAGTAGCCTTTGTGGGGGCACTTGTCCATGAAAGGCGTGTTCCAGATCAGCACCTTGCGGGGTTTTTTGGGCGCGACGCGAGCCTGTGTCGGAATCGCTCCGAGGATCTGCTCGGCCTGGCGATTCGTGAGCTGGCCATGAGCCGTTGCCGAGAACGCAAGAATTGCTGCGACTGTGAGGATACTGCCGTGTGCGCGACGATAGTACATGACAAAAGCTCCTTTCCGACCAATTACAGAGACCAGCCTTCTCGGTATGTGTGTCTGAGGGCTCGGTCGGCCTCGGCATTGTTTCTTATCTTCATTGCAGCCGGATCGAGCTCGATGGTCTCGCCTGCCAGTGTTGAGACGTTACCGGCCAGGACAAACTCGGCCAACCGACCTGCGTAGTCGAAGCTCGACATGGCCGGCGGTCCTCCTTTGCATGCTTCGAGCCACTCCCGCTCGTGTCCACGGGTGCGAGGCAGACTGCGCGGCGGCCCTTCGAAGTCCTTGAACTTGTCTTCCGGCAGCAGGCTGAAGGACATGTTGTGCCCGGTCGAGTGAATCATTCCCTTTGTGCCGATCAGGAGACAGCCTGCGTGGTCGCGCCATTTTTTCTCACCGGCGTCACCCCAATCCAGTTTTCGTCCCATGAGTTGCTCTATCATAAGCCTCGGTCCCGGCGCCTGGCCCGGACCGTTATACCAGTTGACTCTCACCGGCACCAGATCACCTCTGGCGGGAAAGTCGTAGCGGATAATTTCCCACTTCGGCAGAGAGTGCTTGTGAACGCCTGAGACCTCCGGGATGAGCCTGACCGGATCAGCCGAAGCGGTGGAGTAATCCCAGAGCCTGTCCAGCCGCAAAGCTTTGAAGGGCAGGTTCATCGTGTGCGATGCCCAGTTGCCCAGATTTCCCGTGCCGAAATCCCTCCAGCCATGCCAACCGCTCAGCCATCGCGAATTGTAAGGCCTGAACTCGGCTGGGCCGAGCCACAAGTCCCAATGCAGGTAGTCCGGCAGGTCATGCTCGTCGGTCGGGATGGGCCGATCGCCGGGGCCGCCGCCTGTGCTCCAGGCGTGCACTTCGCGCACCTCACCGATGACGCCGGCCTGAACAAGCTCGACCGCCCGGCGGAAGGCCTCGCTGCCGGTGCCCTGGTTTCCCATCTGCGTGGCGACCTTAGATTTGGCCGCCAGCTCGCGCAGCGCGCGGGCCTCGGAAAGGGTGCGGGTCAGAGGCTTCTCACAGAACACGTGCTTGCCCATCTTGATCGCCATCGCCGAGGCGACGGCATGGGAGTGGTCGGGCACAGCGATCACCACCGCGTCGATCTGCCTGTCCATCTGATCCAGCATCTTGCGATAGTCGAAGTACTTCTTCGCCTCCGGAATCTCATCGAACGACAGACTCGCCTTTCTTTCGTTGACATCGCACATTGCCACAACGTTGGTGTCCAGTTTCGGCATTGTTCCCACGAACCATCTGCCTCGCCCGCCGACACCAATCAGCGCTATGTCGAGTTTTTCATTCGCCTGGTAGCTGTGAGCCGACTTGCTGTTGTCCAGAATCAGCAGGCCCGCTCCTGCGAGCGCAGAGTTGCTTAGAAAACCACGACGGCTCATTCGAAATTTCATTTGCGGCCTCTCTTTCATTGCTATCGTATATGTCTGATATAGCTGTTCGTCCAACCTCAGCGATGCAGCACATTTTAGAAGTCTACCGAATCAGGCGAGAGAACGCAACCTGTTCAGGTGTCATCTCCCATAGGATGCCAATACGCGGTTCTGGTGGATGGGTTTCTGAGTCTTGGATTTACGATTGTTTTGGATTTTGGGTTTGAAATATTGGATTTGAAGTATTACAGTCCTTCCATCTCGTCGATCGTATCTTGTTGTTCGTCGTTCGTCGCGATACGAGAAACGAAACACGAGATACGAAATACGAAACACGAGAACCGAATTACTAAATACGAGGTGAACGTTATGAGAGGTCTTAGCAAGTCTTTCCGCACGATTTTACTTTCCACCGGGTTGGTTCTGACGCTTTCGAGCCTGTGCCGTGCCGAGGTCAAGGCATGGGAGGGGACTTTGACTGTTCCTACCTATGGATGGGCCGAAGACGTCAATCCCAAGCTCTGGGCCATCGAAAGCGAGGTGAAATTCTCGACCACGGTCAAAGGCTCTATCGTTTACCCTTATACGATGCAGGACCATCTTTACAGAACCAAAGCAGACCGAACCTACAAAGCACTATTTCTTGAAAATGAATGCTTGAAGATCACCTGCCTTCCCGAGTTGGGCGGCCGCCTGCATTCGGTTTTCGACAAGACCGAAGACAAGGAAATGTTTCATCTCAATAAAGTTATCAAACCAGGTATGATAGCAATGCGCGGAGCTTTTATCAGCGGTGGGGTGGAGTGGAACGCTGGGCCGCAGGTACACACTGTAACGATCGCTTCGCCGGTTGATGCACTGATCGGTCAAAATGCAGACGGCTCAGCCTATATCGAAGTCAGTAATCTGGAAAAAAGCCTGCGGACCCGATGGACAGTGCGGGTAACTTTGCATCCGGGAAAGGCCTAC
This sequence comes from uncultured Pirellulales bacterium, assembly GCA_964562575.1. Taxonomy (GTDB): domain Bacteria; phylum Planctomycetota; class Phycisphaerae; order Sedimentisphaerales; family Anaerobacaceae; genus SG8-4. The sequence continues at coordinate 3,650 of CAZLTY010000034.1, read as the reverse complement.
TTAGATGAGCAGATTCGCATTTTTAATCCAACCGATGCGATAAGCCCGTACTATTTCTGGAACTGCACAGCTTTTCCGAATCAACCTGGAACGCGTTTTATCTACCCAATGACTCTTGGAACAGACCATCATGGAGCCAAATTCTTTTCCTGGCCCATTCACGAAGGCAAGGACTTATCCTGGCTCAAGAACTATGAAACCTCGGCTTCGATTTTTTCGGTGGACTGTGCGTTTGACTTCTTTGGAGCCTACGATGTAGATATGGACCGTGGAATTGTGCAGGTCGCCAACCACCATGAACTAAGCGGAAAGAAGGCCTGGACATGGGGGAATTGGGACTTTGGCCTGGTAAGCCAAAAGAACCTGACTGATGATGACGGTCCGTATATAGAGGTCCAAAGCGGGCCGCTGCCGACGCAGTCCGACTACGGCATGTTGATGCCGAGGCAGGAGGTTTCGTGGCAGGAATACTGGTATCCCGTGCATGGGCTTGGTGACGGCTTCGAATACGCAACAAAGGATATCGCCGCCCAGACTGTTCGCGTGGACGGCAAGCTCCAGTTGCGTATACTCGCGACCGGCAAATTTCCAGGAGCAACCTGCTCGATCTCTCAGGGACGCCGCGAGCTTCTCGCCAAGACCGTTGATCTGGCTCCTGAGAATCCCCAGGTGGTGACACTTATTTCTGCACCTAAGTCGCCTGTTGATGTCACACTCAAGAGCAACGAAGGAACCGTTCTTGCCTCGTTCACAACTCCTCTGCCGATTCCTGATGAGACTCCGCCGGAGCCCTCCGGGCTGATGACAAAACCGGATGAGCAGCTTACTCTGGAGGAGAAATTCCTGAAAGGCCGAAAGCACGATCTGGGGACAAATCGCCAGAAGGCCCGCGAATACTACGAAAAGGCGCTAGCGGAAGATACACAATATTCGCCCGCACTGCGCGGGCTGGCCGTACTCGATGTCGAAGCGGGGCTTTACGAAAAGGCGGTTGACCGCTTGAAAACGGCCCTGAGCAAGGATGACGCCGACGGCCTGTCGTGGTACTTCCTTGGCGTGAGCTATTTGAAAAGGGGCAACGAGGAAGACGCACTGACGTGTGCTTACCAGGCGGCAAGGTGTCTCGGCACGGCCTCTCTGGGTCACGACCTGGCCGGGCGCGCATACATGCGGCTGGGAGAACATGCAAAGGCCGTGCCGGCCTTCAAGAAGGCCAGGCGAAATAACAATGCCGACACCAAGATAGAGAATCATCTGATGCTGGCCCTGCACGCTGCGGGCAACAAAGCGGCGGCGGGCAAGATTGCCAGGCAGAGAATCAACCGCAATCCCACGGATCTTGTCCCAAGGGCGCTGTTGGCCCTGCGAGGTACGAAGCAGATGGATCGCTTCGTCCGTGAGTCGCGGGCTTTCGTCGGAGAGGACGAGTTTCAAATGTTGGAGACGAGTCTTGTCTTTGCGGATCTGGGATTGGCCAACCAGGCCGCAAGGCTGTTGCAGGCAGTGTGCGTCGAGGCCGTGCCCGAGGATGAGCGCAGTCCGCTGCCTCTCTACTATCTGGCCTACTTTGCATCGCAGCAGAAGAGGCAGGGCAGGGCGAAGGCATATCTCAAGCAGGCCGCCGCAGCGCACAAGGATTTCGTATTTGCATCGCGCCCCGAAGCGATTGCGGTGTTCACCCACGCCATCGGGGAGAACCCTGACGATGCTCATGCACATCTGCACGTCGGCAATCTCTACGCTCATCTCGGCCGGGTGGACGAGGCTGTCCGGCACTGGCGAAGGGCTGCGAATCTGGACTCGTCGCTGAGTGTCGCCCTTCGCAACCTCGGCCTTCACGCCCGGGCGGTGGAGAACGACCTGTCGAAGGCAGAACGGCTTTATCGCAAAGCCATCACCGCTCGGCCAAAGGACCAGACTCTGTATCGGGATCTCGCAGATGTCTTGCTGGCGGCAGAGAAACGGCCCGAGGCGATAAAGGTCATGGAATCGACGCCGTTCGAGACGCTCCGACGTGCCGACATCATCATCATGCTCGCCCAGGCTTACCTCGATGAAGAGATGTACACCGGTGCAATCGACTTGCTCGAATCGACGCCGTACTTTGTCAACTGGGAGGGCCAGACGATCACGTGGGACATTTTCCACAAGGCGCACGTGGAACGAGGCCGGCAGCGCTACGACGATAGAAAGTTCGCCGCGGCCTTGGAGGATTTCGAGGCGGCCCTGACATATCCGGATAACATCGGCGTCGGACGCTCGAACAAGCCGCCGGAGGCCGCCGCACAGTACTGGCGCGGAAAGGCGCTGCAAACCCTCGGGCGGCAGGCCGATGCGCGTTCGGCATGGAAGCAAGGAGCCGCCGGACACAGGCGTTCGGGCGAACAGAATAAGTATATAGAGCTCTGCAAGGAAGAGCTGAAGTAGAGGCGACCCGGGGCGGCCGCCCTGACGTGCAGTCGTTAAGGCGGCAAATCATAATCTCTAAATGCTAAATCCTAAACAAATTCGAATGACTGAAATTCCAATGTTCAAAACAGTTTTGGTCATTAGTGAATTTGAATTTAAGAAGTTGTTTAGAATTTAGTGCTTCGAACTTAGGATTTTGGTTTACTCAATCTAAACATGGAGACAATATGGACCTGAGCACTATTGGAATCGGCACCGATTTTGGCCCCATCGATTGGTGCATTGTCATCGGCTATCTGCTTGCCGTCGTGGCCTTTGGCGTTTACATAAGGCGGTACATAACCAACGTAACTGATTTCATCGTTGCCGGCCGGGGCCTGAAGACTTTTCTCGCAATCGCGACGATGATCGGAACTGAGTTGGGCCTGGTCACAGTCATGTACAGTGCGCAAAAGGGATTCACCGGTGGTTTCGCGGCCTTTCACATCGCGCTGGCTGCGGCCATTGTGACATTAGTTGTAGGGCTGACCGGATTTATCGTTGTCCCGCTGAGGCGCATGAAGGTGATGACCATCCCGGAGTTCTACGAGAGGCGTTTCGGTCGTGGTGTCCGCATTCTGGGCGGGATAATACTGGCCTTCTCCGGCATCCTCAACATGGGGATGTTCCTCAAGGCCGGCTCCATTTTCGTGATGGGTATAACCGGACTGACCCAGGATGTTCACCTCAAAATCATAATGAGCGTGTTGCTCGCAATGGTCTTGCTCTATACCACTTTAGGCGGGATGGTTTCGGTGGTGGTTCTTGACTACATACAGTTCGTTGTATTGTCGTTTAGCCTTTTGGCGACGAGTCTGATATCAATCAAATACCTGGGCTGGGCCAACATAGTCGATACCGTGTCACAACTGAAGGGCGAAGCCGGTTTCAACCCGTTCCACGGTGAAGGTTTCGGCGTCTCTTACGTGGTCTGGATGTTCTTCCTCGGACTGGTCAGTTGCGCGGTCTGGCAGACGGCTGTTATTCGCGCATGTTCTGCGGAAAACGCGCGCACCGTTAAGAAGATCAACACCTGGGCTTCGGTCGGTTTCCTCATCCGATTCCTGCTACCGTACTTTTTCGGGATATGCGCCTTCGTTTATATCTCCCAGCACGATTCGCTCAGGAGCATTTTCCTCCCTGAAGATGGCTCTGCAGATTCTCAGTTGACGTTGATGGCGATGCCGGTGTTCTTGAGTCAG
>CAZLTY010000033.1:0-26280 GCA_964562575.1 uncultured Pirellulales bacterium | reverse complement strand
GCTTTGATTTGGCTGATGTAATTGAGAGTGAGGTAGCTAATTGCTTCGGGTATTCACAACTACTGTATATCCTGGGCGGTTCCATCAGACTATCAGTCTGGCCCGCGAGCGTGATGCCGGAACACATAGCCAATATTGTTGTCTTGTCCGACGGCACAATGACCGTGGTCGACCTGACAAGTTCAGATGGTTTTGTCAGTGAACGCATCATCACGGACGCCAAATTCGAAGGAAATGGCAGTCTCTGGAGATTCGAGAACAAAGGCAACCTCGTAAGGAACAACAAGACAATTCACATCCTGGACAAGAACGAGTTAGTTGGCGAAGTGTACTTCTGCCGTGGAACGGTCAACTACATGTCAGGTCGCAGCGCGCAAGCCATATCTGACTATGAAAGGGCCATCGAGTTCAATCCACAATGTGCCAAGGCCTACAACAATCGAGGCGGCGCCTATCTCGCATTGGGCCAATACACCGAGGCTATCTCCAATTTCAACCAGGCTATTGAACTTGATGCGAGATATGGCAGCGCCTATCACAACCGGGCAAACGCCTACCTGGGCTCAGGTCGATACACCCGGGCCATCCTGGATTACACTAACACCCTTGAACTCTATCCGGATTTTGCCAAGGCATATATGGGGCGAGGATATGCCCACCTTGCGGAGAGCCACTATGCCCGGGCCGTCTCGGATTACACAAAGGCCATCGAGTTCAATCCGGACACTGCCAGGGCCTACTACATGCGGGCAATCAGCTACGCCTACTTGGCCGAGCATGACAAAGCAAGAAGCGGAATGCTGCAAGCAGTCGAATTGGATCGCACGTTGAAGACGGACGTTGAGGATATGTCCAACAAGTTCGAGCTGAATCTCAAGCTCAACTAGACACACCACTTGTCCGGGTCAGAGCCTGCGAGCGCGGATGGCCGAGTTCGGCGTCAGGGCCGGGGCCGGCTTATCCCCATGAGCTGCTATTTTCTCAAGTTTTCAAATCTTATTGGCCGATGAGCCTATTGTAGAGACTGTAATCGACCTCAATGAGATGCCGACAGCAATATGAATGTGGATTGACTGAGGGCTCAAGGGAATCGGATCTCTGAGACCCGGCGAGAATCGCTGTGGTCTCCTTTCAATTGCCTGGCGCGCACCTCGCCAGGCTTTTTTTTGTGCGCCGGATATTCGGGAACGACGTCACCGTCGGCTTGAACCGTTATTTCAGCCCCAACACAAAGCTGATGTTCAACTACGTCTGAGCCCTTACAGACCACGATTCGTATGACGGCGACCTCGACGTCTTCCAAATGAGAGCATAGGTAGGTTTCTAAGGCTTGGTCCGAGCACAGCGTGTAACAGATTGGACGCCCATTGGTCATTCCCCCCACCCTGTCTAGTTCGCAACGCCAAAATCCATTCTCTTACTGGAAAGGATACGCTCTTGCCCAATTTACAACTGCTTGCTCAAGCTCGTCCAACTGTCTGAATATTGAGCCGTACCAATGTTTTGCTTCATCGCCAGGCAAAGAACTGATCGCAGCAAGAAACGCGCGTCGTTCCCAAGGGCCTAATTGGAATACGTTCCGTTTTCGTGTCTTGAACCAATGTTCTTGCCCAGCCCGTCCAAGAGCTAATGTGAGTTCTCGCCTTGAAAACTCATCATTATTGGAGTTATAGAGAGCCGCGAATTCGGCCTCATTGTCCCATTCTCTGTCCTTAGTGAAAGTGTTCATGATCCAACACTTGTGAAACTCCAAGTGCCCGACAACCGATGCCTCGATTAGATCGATGAGGTACTTTCCCAACTCTCGACGATACGCTGAATCAATTCTTCTGATTGAAGTGATGTATGCCAAGACTTCTTTGAAGAGTGGATACAGAACTTCCAAATTTGCTCCAACAACCTGGATCGCACTGTGGTCATTGATTTGAGCCAGGCGCCGTAAAACAAATCTCGTCACATTGAGATCCAAATCGCCACCCCGCCTGATCTGGTCACCTAGAATTTCGGCGAGATTCAAAGCATCAATCTTTGCTTGAGTTTCATGGTCAAGGTCGTCGTAGTCAATTTCCTCATACCAGTTATCGATGCCAAGTCCATCCAGAATGTCAGCAAACTTCTCTGTCAATGAGTTCCGCTCTTTGTTGGAGCCCGTTTCAAGGTATCTCCTCTGAAACTCACGGACCGGTAGTATGTGTGTTTTGTGTTGCTGCAATGTCAGGCCATGATTTTCAAAAAGCACGTTTGCGAGAAAGGCGAGGCTTTCGTATGCCTCCCTGTCATCGGTGCAGAAGATACGAAAATCATCAGAGTAGCGACAGTATACTTTGCGTTCGCTCAGAAGTGCTTGATCAACATCAGAGATGACTAGTTCCGCCAGCAGTCTGGAGGCGGTCTGACCTATTGGAATTCCATATGACACGGTGAAGTTCCATTGCTTAATCAGTCTCATGATGGCCTTTGCGTGATCGTGATGTTGTGTACACGCGTGCAAAGCGTTTTCAAGCGGGTGCGAATATATCCGTGGGAAGAAATCAGCGATGTCTGCCACGACAACAGCTCCGAATTTCCCAGATGAAGCAAGGTAATTGCATTGTTGAATGAAGGAGTCGTAGCCAACATTAGGATCAAAGAATCTCCCCTTACTGTCTGCATTGAATCGATAGCTGTGCACAACCTGTTCGATAGCCGGCACCCGGCGTGCTTCAATATCAGAGCCAATGTCGTAGACCAACGCTGTGTAAATCAGCGTATCAAGCGGGTCGAGTTGTGTTGAAATGCGAAATCCGAAGCGATGCTTCGGCGATAAACAGCGGCGGTAAGGACGAGTTCTATAGTTGTGGAGATCCAGTGTTGAGAGGAATTTCTGAAGCTTAGAATTCCAAGAATGCCGTATTGACTCAAACTCGAACGCCAAAGGAAAGATATCAGTGTCACCATAGCTCTCGATGTGCCTGAGAGCCCATTCAAGAGAACTTTCTGATATATACAGCGACATAGATCCATCTCCTTTGTTTGTTCTTATGTCGGGGCGAATAAAAGGCGGCGAATTAAGAAGATATCCCGTATATCCGGTACACTTTCGATGCAAAATCCATCTGCCGCCCTAATAGTCTGCCTCTTTGTTTGGCGTCTTCTATTGCTCACTCAAGGTTGCTGTTCGATATTATATCAGTCGTTCCGCTTGGGACAACTGTTTCCGCCGTAATCTCTTCCGCAAGGTCACTTGTGGACAACTTTTGCCCTTCTGCCAATAAGGGCGTTTCTCAACAGGCAAAGGCATAGAACAGAATACAGGAGGAAACAAGGCAAGAAAGATGGCGTTTAGCATGCAGCGGATAGCGGATAAGAAAAGAATTCTGCATCTCAGACAGGATTCACAGAGATAGAAGCGGGCCACTAATTCACACGAATCTGCACAAATTTCTCGGCCACCTGCGGCTGTTTTTCCTTCTCACTTTTTGCTTTTGCCTTTCTCAGTGTCCCCAGTGAAATCTGTGAAATCTGTGGCTATTTTAACGAGACGGCATATCGTCGCTTGAATTCTGCGCTGATCTTCAGATAGTCCTTGTACGCGGCGGCGAGGTCGATTGACTTCTCGTCGCTGGAACTGTGCAGGAGTATGCCGAAGCTCAGGCGCAGGGGCTTGTCTTTATTGACGAGCACTTTGCCGGGGGCGCCTAAGTTGAACGCCTTTTTGCCGAACGGGTTGGCCGTCATGAATCCGTAGTTGCGCACGTGCCATCGGCAGGGGGCGAAATTATCCGGATCGGGCATTATCATAACACCTGCAAAGACCTCGTCGATCGGGCCTGCGTAGTCGCACCATAAACTCGGCTTGCCCCAGATATTCTTCTCGTTGATATTGCCTTGATCGTCGAGGATTCTGCCGCCCTTTTTGTTCTTGACGACGATGGGGGTTGCCAGGCGAATGCCGAGACCCATCTCTTCCTGATCGCCGAAGTAGAAGGATTCTCTATCGGAGGTGAATTGGCTATCCCAGAGAATCAGGTAACCGGCAGGACGATTGAGGATTGTGATCTTGCAGGTTTCTTGGCAGATGACTTTTCCGTTTGCCATATATCGATTTCGCACGGCAAAGCCTGCGCATTTCTCGCCGGCATAGGGCTCTTTTGAAAAGCCCACATGTTTTACGCGGGCCTTGTTTCGCCAGAAGTCGTTGCCGCTTATGTCTCCGAATGCCAGCCACAGGCCCGGGTGCATGGTCGCATGATCGTCGGCGTCGATACCCTTTCGAGGTGGATGGTGACGTGTCACCTGAACGCCCGACGGAGCCCTCAGGCCGGTGAAATAAGGGCGCAAGATCTGCGGGTCACCGTAAACGTATGTCGCTATCGTCTTGTCGTCAACATTGATAACGACTCTGCCTGGCCGTCGTCGGAATGTGACGTTGTCATCTGCGCAGCAGATTGAGGTTGCATTGCAGAAACACAGCAGACCGAGACAGAAGAGGACGCCTTCTACTCTTATTTTAGACATGTTGTTCTTCCTTTAGGATTTCCAGTTCTTTACGTTTTATGAGGTGAAATCTATTGCATATACTATAGAAAACAATCGCACAAAACAATAAGAATAACCAGGTTAGAATTGTGAAGAAATATTTCATTCTAAGCTCTTTCTGATTCACTGCGCGAATCAGAGATACAGCTTACTCAGCTGTCCTGTAATATATTCAAAGGCCTCGTCGACATCGTCTATGATCTTGAAGAGTTTCAGATCGGACGGCCCGATTACGCCGTATTCCTGTAACGCCTGGAAATCAACGACTTCGTTCCAGAACGTCTTGTCGAAGAGTACGACGGGAACCCGCTTTTGGATCTTTCCGGTTTGCAGTAACGTGAGCAGCTCAAAAACCTCGTCCATGGTGCCGAACCCGCCCGGGAAACCGATCAGTGCTTTGGCATAGTACAGGAACCAGAACTTACGTATGAAGAAATAGTGGAAGTTAAAACGAAGCTCCGGCGAAATATACCTATTCAGAGACTGTTCAAGAGGAAGGGTAATATTAAGGCCTATGGATTTTCCGCCCGCCAGTTTTGCACCTTTGTTTGCCGCCTCCATGATGCCGGAACCGCCGCCGGAACAGACATAGAATCGCTTGTTCGGTTCCTTTATCTTCTGCGACCAAGCGGTGATGCGTTTGGCCAGTTCGATACAGGATTCATGGGCGTTACTCACACGGAGGGCTTTTTCGGGCACTACCTTACTGCCCGGTGTTTGCCTTCTAAAAGTACGATTATCGACAGACAACGACGAACCGAAGAATACGATAGTGTTGCGAATGTCGTGCTTTCTCAAACGCTCTTCGGGTTCGATAAATTCCGCCAGGACTCGCAGAGGCCTCGCCGAGCGCCCATGTAAGAATTCGCTGTTGTCGTAAGCTTTTGTGATTTTCTTGCCTTTAGCCATGGTGTGTTCCCAAGTGGTCCCTATTGGTGGCTGTTGTCCAGCAGAGCATTGATCTTAGCTGTCAAAATGTCAACGGTCTCGGAATTTCCCCCCTCTCCGGAGATCGTAATGTCTGCGTACTGTCTTGAGGGTTCAACAAACTGACGGTACATGGGTCGAACCGTCTCTGCGTATTGCCTGGTCACAGAGTCAGCAGTCCGTCCCCTTTCTTCTACATCACGTTTCAAGCGACGAGCTAAGCAGATGTCGAGCGGTGTCTCTACAAACACTCGATAGTCCATCAGCTCGCGCAGTTGCGCCTTGCTAAGAACCAAAATGCCCTCCAGAATAATCAAGGTCCCTGGTCCTACCATCCTCGTTTCTTTCGAGCGGGTGTGGAGCTTATAATCATAAATGGGCTGTGAGACAGCCTCACCATTGACCAGTTGCAGTAGATGTTTGGCCAGGAGATCGTGGTCGAACGCGTCGGGATGGTCGAAGTTTCTGCCCTTTCTCTCGGCAAATGGGATGCCGGAAAGATCCTTATAGTACGAATCCTCCTGAATTATCACCGCCTCGTCCGAGTCGAGGCCTTTGATGATGCCGGCTGCGACAGACGTCTTGCCCGAGCCGGAGGCGCCGGCGATGCCGATTAATATTGCTTTCTTCATGCTTGATACCCTTGAAGGGTAGTAAATTCCCGCGAGCAAGATCATAATCTGTTATTGTAAGGTTACTCACCCGCGCAAAAACGGGAATCTTCAATCGGGAGCACTATATCCCGATAACTCTATTTCAGACTTCACTAATTGGAAGTCTCCCTCTCTTTATCGGCCACTTTCGGTTCCAACATTGCCCTTGCGCGACCAAATTGTGGTCATTATGGCAACCGGCCTTGAAATATCGTGCTCTTGTGGTAGTATGCTGCGACGGCGTGCAATCGAGCATTGCCAACGGGCGGCCGCGCGGCCCGGCCCGTGACTTGTGCTGTGAAGTGAAAGGATGCATGGCTTGGTGCCCAGACTGATCAGTTTCCTGGGGTTGTGGGTGATGTTGCTTCTGGCGTGGGCGCTGTCGGAGGACCGCAGGCGTGTTCACGTGCGACTGATCGTAACGGGCATGCTGTTTCAGTTGACCTTTGCACTTGTGATCCTCAAGACAACTCCCGGGCGCCTGGTCTTTGACGCACTGCAGCGATTCGTCAATGGAATCGTGGCATGTGGAAACGAGGGGTCGACCTTCCTTTTTGGGGAGGGTTTTCGAGACCATTATTTTGCGTTCTCGGTGTTGCCGTTGATCGTTTTCTTTTCATGTCTGACTGGTGTTCTGTTTCATTGGGGTGTGATTCAGAAGATTGTCAAAGTGCTGGCCTGGTCCATGGTGCGCGTGATGGATGTCTCCGGTTCGGAGTCACTGGCTGCGGCAGCCAACGTCTTCCTTGGGCACACCGAGGCACCGCTGATGGTTCGACCTTATCTGGAATCGATGACTCGCTCGGAACTGATGGCCATGCTTACAGGCGGCATGGCAACCATCGCAGGCAGCGTCATGGCCGCCTATGTCGGCCTCGGCATCGATGCCGGGCATCTGCTAGCTGCATCGATCATGTCGGCGCCGGCCTCGCTCGTGATCGCCAAGATCATGGTCCCCGAACGAGAGGTTTCAAAGACCAGGGGACAGGTCAGCGTTGAAGTCCCGCGCCAGGGTCGCAATGTCATCGACGCCGCCTGTAACGGGGCGTCAATAGGCCTGAAACTCGCACTCAACGTCGGGGCCATGGTTTTGGCCTTTGTCTGTCTGATCGCCTTGATCAATTGGGGCCTCGATCGAGGTCAGTTCTTCGTGATTTACATGACGCGGAGCACTGAGGCCGCAGTGGAGATGACGGTGGCCGCCCCGCTGACATTCGAGAGAATCGTGGGGTGGATATTCTGCCCGTTTGCCTGGGTCATGGGCATCCGCAGCGAGGATGTACTCAAAGTCTCGTCCGTCCTGGGCCAAAAGACGGTGCTCAATGAGTTCATCGCCTATATGGATCTTGTAGAAATGCGTGATCAGTTGAATGAGCGCTCGTTCACCATCGCAACGTACGCGCTGTGCGGATTCGCTAATTTCGGCTCGGTTGCCATCCAGATAGGCGGCATCGGCGCCATGGTCCCATCCCGTCGGGAGGACATTGCCCAGTTGAGTTTACGCTCCATGGTCGGCGGCACATTAGCCGGCTTTACAACCGCATGTGTTGTTGGAATGTTGATCTGATGTGTCGAGCGGGATTGAAAGGCCCAAAAATGTTGAACCCAAAATCGCCTCGTCGCACATGGATTGGTTCTTGTCTTTTTGCTGCCACTTTTTCACTGATCTCGACAGGCAGGTTATCGGCATCGGTCATGAGAATTGACGGAGCATTTCAAGACTGGAAAGATGTCAGAGTTTGTGCACGCGATCCAAAAGGGGACGCCAAGGGCGCGTTTGACATTACGACGGTCTGCGCCGCAAGTCAGGGCTCTATGCTCTATCTTCGATTCGATACGACTAACCTCCTGAACATCCAGAACGGCCCGGAAGCAGAAGGGACTCTGCTAGTCACAATCAGTCTGCCGGACAGTCGACAACTGGTTCTCGATATGCGAGGCAGGCGAGCCTTTCTAAACGACGGCGCAAAAGAACGAATTGCCTGGACTCACTTGAAGTACGTCATCGGGCCGACCTACGCGCAGAATGAATTCGAAATGCAGATTGACCTTGCCCGATTCGATATAGACCGCGGCGATTCGGTAAGCATTCAATTCGGCGGCTCCGATCAGCTCAGGGCCCCGGTTAGATTTACATTTTCACAATCCTCGCAAACACCCAAGCGCCGTTCCCATCGTCGGGAGCCCGGAACCGACATGAGAATTGTGAGTTTCAACACCTATTTCGAAGGTTTGAGCGATCCTGATCGAGCAGGGGCGATGGGGCGTCTGTTGAATTCTGTTGACGGTGACATCTATTGTTTTCAGGAAGAGTGGAAGACCGAAGGTCACGGTCAAATCCTGGAACATTTGATGCCGCCAGAGGACAAAGGTCGGTGGCATATCCACAAAGTACACGGCAATGTCATTGCATCGAAGTATCGTTTGAACATATTGCCGTCGAAAAATGACAGGTATGCGGCGGCTCTGGTCAGATTGGCCGAAAACAACCTGCTGATCATAAATGTTCATCTAAAAGCCATGGGATATATTGACAGCAGTGAAGATCGGCTTCGCATCCGGCAGGCGAGTGACATTGTTGCCACGATCGAGGAAGTCTGCAGCGGGCAGTATTTCGAAGATGATGCGCGAGGGAGAAAGCCAGCCGTAGTGATTGTCGGCGATTTCAATTTGGTCGGATCCAGGGCGCCTTTGGATTTGATCCTCGAAGAGAAAACCTGCGGCCTGAAAGATTGGCTGATACCTAACTTGATCGGCGAATCTGTTGTCACCTGGCGAGGAGGATCGCGTGCCTCCTTTTCACCGGGCAAGCTGGATTATGTCATCTATAGCGCCAAGACTCTTGCTGGCAAGAATGGATTCATACTCGATTCCGAGTTCCTGAATCAAACCGAATGCAGGCAACTGAAACTGGATGCTGCCGACAGCAAACTGAGCGATCATCTGTTAATGACCATCGATTTTCAATTTTCAGATTTGGCGAAATGAACGTGATCGGGCGACGCTTTTGTCATGAAGATAAAGTCACCAAAATCTACGTCTCCGACGCGGTCCTACTGAACTGCGTTTCGCTCGACAGCCCCTGTCCATAGAATTGACATCGGCAGCGCCAGGTCATGCGACGAAGGATCGAACAGAGACTCCAGCCAGACATTGCCGTATTCGAATGATACCCTTGCCAGACGCGGGTAGTAGAATGCCGGTTGGGTCGGATTCGGATACAGAGGGATGTTGCGCATATTAAAGCCTGCGACCCAGATCGCTGCGGTTTGCGAATCCTCGGCTATGCTGGTCACATGCTGTATGCCATGAATCGCAATGGACTTCTCAAGGGTAATGGCACCCAGAGTGGAAAAGCGGTAGATAATGGTCGACTCCGGATCCAGCGGATCAAGTGCGGCCGATGCAAGGTACAGCACGTCAGTTGTCCGTGAGACGTGCATCGCAATAGGATCCGGCACGTAGTTGGCGCCGTCCGGTCTGCCCAGTTCCAAGCGATCTATCGTTCCATCCGGCCTGTATCTCCAGAGTATGTCGCTCTCATTGAGAGAATTCACGTTGAGAACATACAGGTTGCCTGAACTGTCGAATTCGATCTCTCTCAGATTGTCTCGGTACTGGTTATCGTGCAAGAGCGGAGGCTCGTCGTATAGCTCTACAAGTTCGTATGGGGCGGTCCCTTCGGTCAGCAGCTTGAGCTTTGCTGCCGCCGTGTAAGCCTGACCGCCATTAGGACTGACCACAACCGGAACAACATAGACGTGGTTCGCCTCCACAGCCGCGTCAAGAATAGGACGGCCAAATGAGTCCGCGTCCGAGCCCTGAATACCGATGTAGACCGCAGCGGACCGATTGTAGCGAGGTTCCCTGAAGCCGGCGGGCTCGAGTTTGCCAGGTGGTATGATCACTTCGTCCGTGCTGTCCAACCGAAGCAGACCCGTCTCGGAATTAAGTTGGTAGAGCCCACCTTCCGAACCCTGGATAAGCCTGATGTTGCCGCGATCCGATGCAGGCTCGAACGATCCAGTGTATCGGCCATCATTGGCGAAGGTGTACAGGCGGTCTCTCAGCTTGCTGGGCGCATCGGCAGGCCCCTGCTTGCCTAGTACCAGCAAGTCACTCAAATCATTGGGCAGGTTTGCAAATGCCATAGCCTCACCGGGACCTGTCGGAGCAAGCATTGGAGCACTCATCATTTGGAAGCTTGCGGACCCACCTGTAAGAGGCAAGCCACAGTAATTCAGGAGACGCTGATCGGAATTCATGGCCCAGTCCCACGAAGCCACGTCATAGGAATCCGTATATCCATCGGTACTGAAGGCCCCCTCCAGGCAGGCCCTGTCACCGGATGCATCGCCTCCGCATCCACCTATAACCATGAGGAAGTCCGCCTCGTCGACAAAGTTGTCCCCGTTGATGTCCTGACAGATGCCGTAACACTGCACCGTGGTGCTCCAATTGTCAACGTAGACTGAGCTGCCGCCGTTGCCCGCCGGTACCCTCGGCACCGGGCTAGCCAAAAGGATACCGTTCAAATCTGGCTCAACCAGCTCCAGTTCGATATAGAGCCCTTTGGCAAAGTCCAGGCTGCCTGTCCAGACGATTCTTTGAAAGACTGCAAAGCGCCCACTCCCAACTGAACCCGGTCTGGGAAAAGGCGGAGAAGCAAGACGGGCGACCTCGATGTAGTGCTGCTCTCGCAGGCGATCATCGGGGGCCATCGGTAGTGGAGAGTCTGATACGTAGACGATTAACTCAACGTTTGAAGTCCTGAACAAGTAATTGAAGTAGATCAGGATTTCGTCAGCGCCCGTTTTGACAAACATGCCTTTGGCGCGCGCATTGACCGCCTTGCCCTCATTATCCTTTCGGTTGTGCAGTACCATCGCGACGTTGTCAGGATCCAGTCCGAGACCCACCGGCTCGACGAAAACCAGAGCTTCATCGGGGTACTCTGTGTTGTTGTTGACAATATGACTGCTAAACTCATCCTCGTCTTCAAATTCAAATGATCCAAGAGAATATGACAGCACCTGCACTTTGACGAAAGTGACATGAATTGTGTGATCAGTATAGACGTTGCCGGTGGAATAGGCAGTGCCACGTGTCTGGGCTACAGAGCCATCTAGAAACCACGTGTCAACTCTGTAGTTGGTATCGGGAGTTGCCGTAAATGTAGAGCTGCCGCCGTATTGGACATCAATGCCCGTAGGATCAACGGAGCCTCCTGGACCGGCGGTGGCGTCTATCGTGTACGAAAGTGCGTGAAAGGTTACCTCGACCGTGTGATTGGCCTGAATATTGCTTAGCGTGTAGTCGGTACCGCCGGTTTGAACCTCAGAGCCGTCCACGGACCATTTATGTACCTGATGACCTGCATCGGCAGTAGCCGTAAAAGCCAAATCGCTTCCGGGGGTTACGGTCGTCGAGCCGGATGGGCTTATCGAGCCGTTGGCGCCAGCCGAACCTGTTACATGGTATCCCGACAGGCGGAAGGTCACCTCGACCGCATGGTCGGCCTGAATGTTGCTTAGCGTGTAGTCGCTGCCGCCGATCTGAACCACAGAGCCATCCACGGACCACGTGTCCACCTGATAACCTGTCTCGGCAGTAGCCGTAAACGCCAAATCGCTTCCGTAGGTTACGGTCGTGGCGCCGGATGGACTTATCGAGCCGTTGGGGCCGGCTATGCCGGTAACTTCGTATTTGAGCTGGCGGAAGGTTACCTCGACGGTGTGATTGGACTGGATATCGCTCAGCGTGTAACTGGTGTCGCCGCTCTGAACCGTCTCGCCGTCCAGTGACCATTTATGCACCTGATAGCCTGTCTCGGCGGCAGCCGTAAAGACAAGATCACTGCTGTGGCTTACGGTAGTATCGCTGGCAGGAGATATAGAGCCGTTTGGACCGGCCGACGGTGTAATCGTGTAGATTGGCGGTGCCCACGCAGTCAAGGCAGGCATTACCGCAATTAGAACCACAGACAAACGCATAGTCTTTCTTAGAATCCTGTCTCCTTGATTGGCGATCATCTTACAGCCTTCTTTCTTTTGTGCCGACAGAGAGTATGAAACAGTTCGGCGAAGGTTAATTGGGCACCTCCTCAGGGTAACAATTGCCACAAACCGAGAGATTTCTCTACTTTTGCCCGGACAACCGAATGACAAATGAGTCTACCGGTACAGACCGATTAATTATACCTTCACATCACCCATGATTTCAAGATAATTCTCTCAAAAGAAGGAAGATTCTCCGGTTTGGATTGGCACAGTCTTCTCAATTCTGAGGCTTAGACGGGGCCTGCAGCAATAGGAAGCTGTCGGAGAATTCCGTCGTCGGCCCGAGAGCGGACAATTTCTTCGCCTGGCAAAGACGGCGAAGTCCGCCGAAGGCGGATTGGTCTTATCGTCGATACAGCTCCCGATGTACATCGGGACAGCCAGGCGGAAAAGGGCCACTCGAAGCCAGATCGAGTTGCCCAACAGGCTCCCAGTCCGGAATCGTTAAAAGAAGGCAACAACGGAGGCTGTTGCCTTCAAAATGGCTGAATTTCGCTCAAGGCAACGTCGCCTGAATCTCATGGGCCAGGCCGTAGAGTTCATTGAAGGGCAGCACCGTATATTCGTCGGCTACGTAAATTCCCTTGCGGAGATTGAGAAAGCCGACGTGGCCGTCCAGGAAGGCCATATTGTGCCAATCCGGCCGATCGTGCCACTCCGCAAGCTCCTTCCAGTCCTCGCGGGCATGAGGCGGTAGTTTCCATTGGTTATACGATCCGTAATCGCCTATGAGCAACATGCGCGAGTGATTGTCCACGCGGTCGAGAGTGAGCTTCTTCAGCCGCTTGTTGATTTCCAGGTGGAGCGGTTGGAATGCATCGGGAAGAACCAGGACCTGATCCGGTCCGATCAGCATGATATTGGTCTGGTAGCTGGTTCCGAGATAGTCGTGAGCCTTCTCTCTCACCGCATAGCCAGGGACTCCACCGCGGTCGGCGGGACAACAGAAGATTTTGGCGTTAGTCTTGGTATTGGGGTCATCGGGCAGATCGACAGGCAAGTTGAAGTACTTGTTGAGCGGACGAGGAGACCAGCCCATTATCCCGCGCCATCCGCCGTAGTTCAGGTGGCCGGTCCTGTGCTGGTAAAAACGCCCGTCGTTATCATCAAGGTACATGCTCCACGCGGTTGCGATCTGTTTGAGATTGCTCTGGCAGCTTATACGCTTTGTGAGCGCCTTGGCCTTGCGCAGGGAAGGTAGGAGAATAGCCAGAAGCAGCGCAATGACCGCGATTACAACAAGCAGTTCTATCAGGGTAAAACCTCTGCGTCGTTTGACTGATGTCGAATCGCGAAAGTGCATGGCTCTTACATCTCTGTCTGTCGCTGCTGGCCTTCCTCTGGGGGTTTGTCAGTGGCATCAAGCTCGTCCAATCTCTGCCTGACCTGATTGACAAGCACGCCGCCAACATTCATGTCATCATGCTGCGATAACTGTCGGATGGTTTCATAGCTGCGTCTGTACGCTTCAATCGCCTCTTTTCGGTCGCCGCTGTGCAGGTGATTCTCGCCAACAATAAAATCTGCGAACCAGCCGTCCTTTTCCGACAGACCCCGGCGAAAACCAGCCTCTTTCTCTGCCACAGGTTTGGAACTGAGCAGGAACACTGCTGCCTGCCGTTCCTTGGAACCTTCGGATAGGTACGCAAACACCAGCCTGGTTAAGAAACTGTTCTCCTGCCTCCAGGCGTTCAGGAAACAGGTGAAAACGAGTGACCGCGTCAACGTTTTGGCCCTGTCCGTCTGGGCCGTTAGCTGCGCAGCGTAGGCCACCTGTTCTTTTCGGGCCTTCTCGGCCGTTAGATACAAATCAAGGCACGTGTACGCAAAACCCAGGACGATCAAGAGTAGCAAAGCGGCGACCGTACTTGTGTATCGATGCCGGGCAACAATCTTGCGCAAGAGGTATAGGGTGCTGATCGACTTTACGCGAATGGGACGACCCTCAAGCCAGTTCTGGGTGTCACTCTGCAACTCGGCAGTGGACTGGTATCGCTCAGCAGGATCTTTAGCAAGAGCCGTCAGCAGAATGGCCTCGACATCGGAGTCGAATTTGCGATCAAGTTGCCGGGGTCTGACCGGATCGGCCTTCTGGATGTTCTGCAGCGCCTCGAGAGTAGAGCCGCCAACTTCATACGGATATTGACCCGTCAACATGCGATAGAGCATAACACCTAGAGAATAAACGTCCGTACGCACGTCAATCTGATCGGGCCGACCGGCTGCCTGCTCCGGTGACATCGTCGAGAGCGTTCCGGCCAATTGGCCTGTCATCGTGGCGACGGCTTTGTCCGGAGACTTCTCACTCAGGCCCACCGCCTTTGCCAGCCCGAAATCCAGCACGTGGGGCTCGCCTCGCTTGTCCACAAGAATGTTGGCAAATTTGAGGTCACGGTGCATAATGCCCTGCTGATGAGCATAAGTTATGGCAGCGCAGATTTTGTTGAACAGCACGATTGTTTCCCGAAACGACAGCTTATGTAAGCGCACATATCGCTCCAATGGCTGGCCGTCGATGTATTGCATCACAAAGTAGTACTGATGGTTGATGATGCCACTGTCGCGGATGCTGACAATATTGGGGTGGTCGAGGCTGGCGATAAGCTCAGCTTCTCTCTCAAAGTAGTGGCGTGCCCTGGCCGAAGCCAACAGCGTAGGCAGTAATACCTTGATCGCAACGTTTGTCTTGGTGGCTGTGTGAATGGCTTTATAAACCGCCGCCTGACCTCCTCGCGGCATCTCCTCCAGGACCTCGTAACCGGCAATCATAGACTCCAGCGCTTTGGCAAAGTTCTGCCCGTCAGATGGGAGCGTCGTCAACTGCGATGCGGCTTGGCCCGAACTGGCATCGTCGAGCGAAAGCGTCTGCTCAGTTGGCCCGGCGCGGTTGTGTCCGGCCGGCGGCGGATTCGCATGTTCATCCTCAAGCACACGTGTCTTTTCATCTGGCGATGAGCTGGGCCGTCTGTGATCTGCCGGCCCTGTTGGCTCTGCCTGGACAGGGTACTCATCAAGCGCAAGTGTCTTTTCAACTGAACCGCCCCTCGCGGCCCCAGAGAAGTGGGCCGAGTCTAACTTGCTCGCCAAGGTGATCCTCAACCGGGCAGATTCGGTTTGCTCTCGGCAGCTTTCACATTCGGCCAGATGGACCTCTATCGCCTGTAGCTCGTCATCCGAACAAGTTCCAGCTATATACCGTTCAACCAATTCCTGACTCAAACAGACGCCCATGTCTTACTGTCCCAAGACAGACTCTCGCAAACCTCAGAAATGTTGAGATGCCTTCCAACAAGTCTACCAGAAACCAGGGTCCTTGATCAAGGAGTAATACTCAAAATGCCGCCAAACGACTGATTTGCCCTTGAATAACGCGATATCTATTTGAGTATGGGCCAAGAGCAGCGGATTCACAGCGTCGAGGATTCGCCCGTGTGCCGGCGCATAAACGGCGCAGAGGGCAAACTCAACAAAAGACTTGCCTGCTCGTTCCAGACGATGTACTATCAGTTCAGATTTCCTACTGCCGGGGGGCAGGTACGACTTGACAAACATTGGCCGTGGTGCTGGCCGGATGGTTTGATGAGAGGAACATACGAATGGGCGAGGCAAAACTGACTGTATCCGGGCCGACAGAGACCAATGAGATTTTGCTCGATCCCGGCGGTATGACGCTCGGACGAGATTTGGACTGTAGCGTTGTTCTGGACGACGCAGCCGTTTCACGACATCATGCCAGGATATCCCGAGATTCTTTCGGGCGGTGGATCATCGAGGACTTGGGCAGCCATAACGGTGTGTTCGTGGATGGCCAACGAGTCAGGGCGCAGGCGCTGGTGCCCGGACATCGAATCAGCATACGTCCGTTCACCATGAGCCTCTCACAGGACTGCGACCAGGAGATTCTCCCGGGTACGTCCATCCAGAGCACGATTTCCATTGTCGAGGAAACTGCCGAGGAGGAAATTGTATCCCGCCAAGACCAGGCCGCCGTCCTGTCTCCCGTTCTCATGCAGGATCTCAACAAACTAACGGATCACCTGCTCACGTTGTCTAGCCCGTCAGATCTGTATGATCAGGCGTGTTCGTGTTTGGCCGGGATGCTCGAGACGCTTGTTGCCATCGTGAGACTGCCCTGCAGCTCCGAGCCCCTACCAACGGTCCCGAATATCCTTGCCTGTCACTTCGGAGCCGGCCAGACAGATATGTCGGTCGATCAGGCATCATCCCTGCATCTTTCCAAACGCGTGCTTGATAGGATCCGCTCGACGAATGCTCCGGTGATGGCAAGCAGCGGAAGGTCTTCAGACCATGACATAGCGCTGACAATCGTCGACGAGCACAAACCCCATGTGGTTTTTTGCGCCCGCGTACATGATCTGGGTGAAACCGTCGATGCCCTTTATGTTGACGTTCTCCAGAACAGGTCCTCGACGGAGATGTTCGACTTTGTGGAAGCAGCCGCACGCCAGATAGACCTTGTGCAAAAGAATCTGTTCTTCACCGAACTGCAAAAGCAGGAGAAATCGCTCAGAGAAGCCAATGTCCAGCTCAAAGAGAAGGACCGCATAAAGGACGAGTACGTTTCGCGTGTAACGCACGATATCAAGGGTCATCTGGCTACCATACGCAGTTGGCTTTACGTGGCGACCGACGAATCCACGGAGCTACCCAAAGAGAAACGAGACGAATTCTCGAGCCGGGCACTTGACCGCACCCTCCAGCTTGCCGCCTTCGTCAAGGAGCTGCTGGATCTGACGCAGATGAGGCTCAGCGGCCAGCTCCAGATGGAATTATTCTCTTTGCCGGACAGCGTATCGGAAGCGCTGGCCAGCGTTGCCGGAAAAGCCAAAGATAAGTCGATTACTGTAAGCTCCAATGTCGACTCGTCACTGGGACAGATTGTCGGCCATGAGTTCTCTATCAACGAAATGATCACCAACCTGCTGTTCAACGCTGTCAAGTACACTCCAGAGAAAAGAACAGTCCACCTCGAAGCCAGGGGCTATGACGACCATGTTCAGATAGACATAGCCGATACGGGAATCGGCATACCCTCAGACGAACTGGCGAATGTGTTCGATGAGTTCTTCAGAGCCAGCAACGCGCGCAAATCCGAACGAGACGGCACGGGATTGGGCCTGTCGATAGTAAAGCAGATAGTGGAAAGACATGCCGGCAAAATATCTGTCGAAAGCCGACAGGGCCAGGGCACCAAATTCACAGTTATCATGCCGAGAAACAGTTCTGCGCCAATCTGCTCGTGAGGCGGGCGGCGGGGAGTCTATTCATCCTTAATCATCGACCACCGGAGAGGTTGGCTTCACGTTGGGGATTACTCCTTTCTGTGCCGATTCGACTACATGTTAGACATTCAGTTAACACGTCAACTACCTTTCAAGCTAATAGAGAAGTCAGGCTTATCCTGACGCACCAGACGAACGCTGATGGACGCAGATTTGAATAAGAGCCAGATCAGACAATTGACCGAGAAAGTTGTTCAATGCATGTTTGCCGTCGGTAACACAGTTGGAACAAAGCGTTTGGTCCTCATCGCCGGGCCTTCCAGCGGTCGACGGCTCTCTTGCCGGGCGGGCGCGGCCTGAAGAAATCGTCTTCTTTGAGGCCGCATTCGCGGATAGCTTTCTTGCAATATTCGAGAGTCCCGAGGTTCTTGTTCCCGTTGTTGGTTCCGCAAGTGAATTTGGCCCCGGCCTTCTTGGCCTGCTTGATGAATCTGATACTGGGCAGTTTGTACCGGGCGTTGATTTCAATCGCCACGTCGTTGGCGACCGCGGCGGCGATCACCTTTGCCATTCTATCTTTGGTCCAGAGCTCGTCGTATTTGTCAGCTATGATCCTGGGCAGAAACGTCGGATTGACGTAGATGTCGATCGGCTCGCTGCTCAGGATGCCGACCGTTTTGCGAACCAGCATATCCATGAACTGTTGCTCGTCGTCGACGTGCACTTCATTGGGCATCCACAGCCGCATTCGCCTGCCCTTGTCGTCGGTCCACGTCATCGAGTCGGTAAAGATGTAGTCGAACTTTGCCATCCATTCGGGTGAGAACATCGTCAGCCACTCACGACCCTCCGCCTGCATTGCCGCGTAAACGCCCTTGCTTTCGAGCATCTTCAAGAACTCGCGCAGGCCCTCATCGTCGCGGCAAGGGAAATTGAGGCCGCAGTTCTGTGCGATACCGAACTTGACACCTCGCTTTTTCGAGTTCTCGATCGCCTCCTCGAGCGTCAGCCCCCCCTTGAGATGTATGTGCAGGTCGGCCAGCGGAAAGTCAATCACGCCGTTGCCGGCACCGGGCTTCTCTTCGTTCTCACTTGGATTTGCATGAGCACTCAACCTGCTCGTCGCAGCGAGCAGTATCAACGTTCCAAACACAGTTCCAATAATTACTCGTGCCATGATATGTTCTCCTTTTTCTGTCATCCTACTCGCTCTGCTCGGAGAATTCAAGTGAGCACATTTCTTATTTCCCGAGGCTGCCTCCAGGAGAATACGTTACCTAATGCTCGTCAACTGCCTTTTATTAGTAAAGGCTAAGACGTCAATTGCAACCGCTGAGATTTTTCAGGGAGGACATAAAAATGAAAAAGGTCAATGTCGAAGACAGACGGCAGATAAAACAACTGCTCTATACCGGCAGTGTTTTCGGGTTAAGGGGCGATCAATTTCGGTCCTTTGGCGGCTTTCAGCTCTGGTGGTATGACAAACAGCTCGATCTCTGCAACCGCTGCGGATCTCACTGGGCCGATGCCAGAAGAAAGGTCCAGCAGTGCAGTCTGAACAGAGCGGCGAGTATCCTGTGGCACAATCGCCGGGCGCTGTTCCTTCGCCACAGACACCTGGAAGAAGACCATAGATTGATGGCTGTTGGACATTTCGCACACGCGGGCCAATGAAAAAGCACGGACGCTGAGTACCATCGAACCGGGTCGGCAGGTAGTCACCCCAAGAATCTTCGCTTATTCGCCTGGGCTTGCCCAAGTATGGTGCTCCCGATTGAAAATTCCCGCTCTTGCGTGGGTAGGCGGCTTTACAATATAGTGTTCCCGACTTAAAATTCCCGTTCTTGCGCGGGTAAGTGGCCTCACAATAACAGGGTATGGTTTTGCTCGCGAGAATTTACTACCCTGAAGGGTATAACATTTCATAGTTCTGCTCGCGGAAATTTACTGCCCTGAAGGGTACAAAATGCACACCTCAAACGCTTGCATATCCGGAGAGACTCTGGCATCATAGGACTGTCAATATGCAGAAAAGGAGGTCTTGTCATGAGATGTCGGTTTCTCATTGTGGTAGTTCTGATATTGGTTTTCGCAGTGCCGGTTCCCGCCGGCGATCTCTGGTGGCCCGGGCCTGAGTATCCGAAACCCGAAAAGGCCTCGGCGCCGGCGTGGTTGTTAAACCAAAAGCTCAATTTTTCACGATGGGACGGCGGTCCGCTCGAAGTGTGCAAGGGCATGCTTTCGGGGTGGCCCTATTTCAACGCTCCCTGGCCCAATGTGGTCGATGCGACGAGCCGGTGGTACGATCCTGAAACCGTCGAGCTTGTTGAGGCGATGGGCTTCAACTTTATCTGGCTCACATTCAACGTGGGCTACTCCATCGAGAAAGAACGTCACCAGTGGGACCTGCTCGGCGACTACGTGAAAGCCTGTCACGAACGAGGCATCAAGGTGGCCGCGTACCTGTCCTCGACCAATATGTTCGTCGACGACATGTTCGCGCGCGAACCTCGCTCGAAAGATTGGCAGCTCCTCGACGAGAAAGACGAGCCCGTTCCCTACGGATCGGCATCATATGCGCGGATAGGCCGGATAACGCGCGTGCGGGCGGACATTACGAATCCCGAATGGAAGGAGTATATGAAAAGACGCATCGACGCGGTTATTGACACCGGTTTCGATGCGATAGAATATGACAATACTTGGTGGGTGATACGAGGAAAGAAATCGGAGGCAATGTTCGCAGAGTTTCTCGCCAAAAACAAGTTTGTCGATACACGCGAAGCGCGGTTCATATTTCAGCTCGAAGTGATGAAACGTCTGTGTCTCGAGATGCTCGATTACGCGCGGAAGCGCAAAGGTGACATGGTGATTATGGTCAATTCGAACCGTCCCAAGTACACGATGAGCCGCGCTTGCAATGTTATCTCGACCGAAGACGGTTACGAGCCGGGCTATTATCGTTTCGAGCGGGGGCACGAGATCCGGTCGACGGATGCCTTGAAGGGCGTCTGGGAAGATGAGTTCGTCGATATCGACACCGAGCCGTTCGACGCCGAAAAGATGGTCACCAATCTTGGTCGATTGCGTGTGCTCAAGGGGCTCGACGAAGGCTTCAAGCCGGTTATCGTTGAATTCGGCGGCAGACGCAACGGGCATCGCTTTCTCAATCATTATCCGCCACTTGGATTCCAGCTCGCTGTCGGCGAATGCAACGCGGCGCTGGCCTCGCTTCAGGGATTCCAGGAGGGGCTGGCCCTGCTGCATCTGTACGAGCGGAAACCCGAAGTGATGAAGATTGCTGAGGCTGCGAATAAGGCCCATCGGTTTGTGAGTGAGCACGAGCGGCATTTCGTTGGCGCCAGTTACAGGGCGGACGTGGCGTTCGTCACCGACGACCGGTTGGGCGTCTTCGCCGGCGAGCGCCCCAGAGAAGGATTCCTGACAGATCTCGTGCGGGCGAATGTGCAGTTCGACGTCGTCTTCGAAGATCGCATATCCGAGAAGAATCTGCGTCGATACGAGTGTGTAGTCGTTTATGACGCGAAGCTTATTTCAGACGAATCACTGGCGAGTCTGGCTCGCCATGCTCGCCAGGGCGGTCGGATGATCGTCTACGGCCAGGCCGGCGCGATGGATCGGTGGGGCCAATCGCGGCAGAAGAATCCGATGCTTGCTGACGGTCCGTGGAGGAGGGCCGGCAACGAGGCGGCTCTCATGGATTTTATCGGCAAGAACATGATGCCGTCGTTCGAGGTCGTCGACTGCCCGTATGTCCTGTTCACCGTCACCCAATCGGGCGATGGCAGTTTCGTCGTGCACCTGCTCAACTATCGCAAGCACACCTTGGAGAATGTGCGTGTGCGCTGCGAAGGCGGAGGGAAACTTCGCCTTCTTGCCCTGACCCAGGGCTGCGATCGGATCATAAGAGGCCCAACGCGCGGCGAATGGATAATCCCAAGACTCGGCGTCTATTCGATTCTGGTGGCCGAAGACAGATGACATATTTCGCCGGCACGATTGTATTGTGAACAAGGACAAATCGCAGTAGAATCAAGCGAAAAAGACCCCGAACAACTATGTCTCTATACTTCAAGAGCTTGCGCAGCAGTAGCAGCGGCAATTGCCTGCTTGTCTGGACCGACCGCACCAGGGTACTGATTGACTGTGGTCTCGGCTCTATGAAGAGAACCAGAGACGTCCTCGCAAAGAACCTGGGCGATCAACTTGATGTCGATGCGGTAGTTGTCTCTCACATGCACAGCGACCACATAGGCTACTACTCTCTGAGAGTCCTTGACAGTCTCGGCGTCAAAGTGAGGGTGCATGAGAGTTGCTTGTCGCAGCTCAAAGACAAGCACTTCAACGGACGCCGGTTCAACTCACTCAAATTAAGGCCCTTCGCCGACAGCGGCTTTAAGGTAGGCGAGCTGAGCTTTCAGGCTTTCGAAGTGCCGCACAATCCGTGGTATCCGACCTACGGATTCGTAATCAAGTACAAGAAAAGCAAAATAGTGATCGCAACGGATTTCAACGATTGGAATGGTTCGTTGGAACATTTCGTTGACTCAGATTTCATCTTTGTTGAAAGTAATCACGACACCGAGTTGCTCGCCCGCCATTTCAATCCCAACAGCCGGTTTCACATGCGCAATCCAGAGGCGGGCAAATTGCTGTGCACTGCCAGAAAGCACAGCAGAAGGCCGCCGCAGGCAGTCATGCTCGGCCATCTCAGCTCGATAAGGAATCGACCGGATATCGCATTGAAGGAGGCCGAGAGCAGCTTTGAAAGAACCGGCGTGGAATTGGACTTTCCGCTGCTAGTCGCCTCGAGGTCCGAGGCAAGTGCCGTTGTGGAAGTGAACCACTTGTCCAGAGCCCGCGTAGCTAAGAAATAGCCGGCAATGACAGCCGCGTGTGTTGTTGGAATGTTGATCTGATGTGTCGAGCGGGATTGAAAGGCCGACACGGATCAAAATGATTCCGGAAAGCGAACACGAAAAAGAGAGCCTCGATTCGCTGTGGAAGACCATTGTCCGCTGCGATCAGAACAGTAAGGTGCTGTGCCCTATAGGAGCTTACATTCCGTCGACCGACGATGGAGCCAGTTTCGCCATACAGGACCAGTGATTTCAGATGTGTTCGGTCCCGACGCAATTGTGGCCGAAGCGTTGGGCCTGCTGGTTGGCCAGCGCCATGACGTTGCGTGCACGGTCTGTAAAACGCTCAAACATCGCTCACCTCGAGTCATTCGCTATTTCTATTGTCGGACCGTTGATGACCACCGCTTGAAAAAGGGTGTGTTTTTGTTTGGATTATGTCTGCTGATATGTTATAAGTAGGGGGTATATTGTGAAAGGTGGGCAGTTGATGATTCTTGGGGATGTTGTCCAAGGCCTTCGAAATACCCTTGAACCGTAGCTATAAAACGGGCCTCGATCGAGTTGGCAGATTACTAAACATTGCAGGAAAGGTGTTACAAATGCACAGAAGAAGAGCCTTTACGTTAATCGAGCTTCTGGTGGTTATTGCTATTATCGCTCTGCTATTGGCGATACTTATGCCGGCGTTGCAGAGGGTAAGAGAGCAGGCACGTGAACAAGTGTGCAAGTCCCATCTCAAGAGTATTGGCCTTGCCATCGTGATGTACCTGGATGACAATGAACGCACGATGCCCGACTTCCACACGCACTCGACCCCCTGTAACGGTCATCTTTGGTACGCTTCTGACGGAAGGTTGCTCACGGCACGCGACAACCGCTCATACTGGGGCGTAATCTACAATGACTACGTGAAGGAGCCGGACCTTTTCGGCTGCCCGAGCTTCAAGAACTTCTCTCAGGTTGTAGCGCAGGAATTGCTGTATACCACCGGCGAAATCGAGAACTCGGCGTATTCGATGAACGGTTGGCTGACCAAGGAGAGAACCAGCGCGATCAAACAACATGCGGAAGTTGTCGTCGCTCACGACCACATGGAGCCGAGAATCGAGAATGGAAACGATATGCTCTATGCCAACTCGAGCGGCAGGAATTTCGATCATTACAGGACCGGCGGCCGTACGAGCTGGTATCGCGGCATCTTCAGACATTCCGTAAAGAACGCCGCCGACGATGAGACGGGCGGAAAACTCAACTGTCTCTGGCTGGACGGACACGTCACCACCATCAACGAAACGTTGGGAACGGAAATACCCAAACGCTATTACGATCCGCTTGACAAGAACTAAGCGACGCAGCACGATGCGCCGCGACCGGAGCATCTGAGATCGTCAGCCTCTGCCTCCGGCGCCCTTGGCCATTGTGGCCGAGAGGATCGAGTTGAACAGCAGGCGGAAAGTCCCGTGCGGCTGTGCTCGATGTTGAACAGCGAATCCAAGCAAAATGATTTTTCCGCGGCCGTACTGCACCTCGACAATCGCCGGCTTGTCGGCTATCAGTTCGGCTCCCCTGATCCATCCGCTCTCCAGAAGCACCGTGTCGGAGTATCGCGCCACAACGTGAGCGGGGAAGCGAACATCGGGACTCCTTGAGTTCTCATCGTCTTTCTTCGTCTCTTCGATCAGCTCGAATGCTTGAGACCTCGCGAAGTACCCCGATATCCATTCGGGGCAGCCGTAGCCGACCGGGTGATTTCGATCGACCCAGACGCGGAGAATTGAGCCGGGGCAATAGAAGTCCTTGGACGATTTTCCACTGAGGACGTTGCGAACCGGAATATTGAAATGCCCTATGGGAAGATTACACGAGCGATCGATGCAGACCAGTGTCCCCCCGTCACGGGCGAAGTTCTGGAGTGTGATGATCCCCTCCGAGCCGATGCCACCCACATACTGCGGTTCGGTTGTGTCCACGGATCGACCGTTGATAATCGAGCTGGAGCTGACCGAAGGCAGGATCAGGCAATCATACCGCTGCCTGAGGTTGCCCGCGCGAATTTCAGCGTTATGCAGGGAAGTATAGTCGAACTCGAAATTGTCCAGCACCAGCCGGGTCCAGCCTTCGTCCTTGCTCGCCGTCCACGGCTGATAAAGCCCCAAACGCGGTGGTGACACATCTGCAATCGCATTTCTTGCTCGGAAGTACTTCTGATTGGCGCTTATCAGTTGAGAGGAGATACCTTCGAGAAGTTCTGGCGCGGCTCCATTTGCATCGGATATGAGCAGAGAACCTCGCGGCAATGGCATTTGAGTCGCCCGTACCCACGCGACATACGAGTCAATCATCTGCAGCGGGATGCCTGCTTTGAACAGACGGTTGGCCAGGCGATAGTTGTCATTGGCGCCGGCGCGCACTAAGTAGCCCCGTGTCTCGTCCGACTGCCCTGTCACCTTACCTTGTGGCAGCGGTACGGTATCGAGCTTTCTGGCGCGGCATTCAAACGGCTGATTCACACTGATGCTGCGCACCCCCATCTGCAAAGGCAGCGTCCAGCCGGCCGTATCATACGGTGGCTCGGGCGGCCCGCCGGGATAGCTTGACCGATTCGGATATACCTGCCGCTGCATCATGTCGTTCAGGTGGGCGCGGTAAGGCTGCGCGCAGTAGAGGATATAGGTCTCCGCCGGATACCGCACACCATCGGCGGTGAATTCATCCTCAGCGGCGTGGATCTCGACCCCTGTGGCGCGCAGAATAGACAGCATCTCCGCGGCCGTCCGGACGTCGATCTGATCGGGAGGGACCAGCCATGCAAAAGGCGGTTCGCCTCGGCCTAGTTCTATGGCATCCCGGGCCTGCTTGATTGTGTTGCTCTTGATAAGGTCGTGGTACCGCGCCGTCAGCGTGAACAAGCTCATACAGGCGATCTTTTCGTATTCCACGATGTCGCGCAGCCGCCACCACCCGCCGGGCCAGGGGTCGGGAAAATTCGTCGCAATTGCGTAGCTGGGCATCCCGCGTCTGCCTCCGGATAACTCGCTCTTACGCTGGAAGATGGGCGATGCGATCAGTACGCTAGCCGCCTCGGTGAGGATTCCCGTTATGTTATGCCGGTACGCCGCTGTGCGAAAACCTCCCTGCCACCAGTTGTCGTACATAGCGCTGTTGAGAATGCCCTTCTTGCCGGCCCGGTTGAGTGCGGCTCCCATGTGTCCGCCGATGATCATCATCATGTGATCGTTTAACGGATGGACGTTAGGATTTTTCGGGTCGAAGAAGGGCGGGACAAAAAGCCTTGCGCCCGAGTTGCCCATCTGGTGGATGTCATAGAGGATGTTGGGCAACCACTGCTCATAAATCACCCGCGTTACCAATCTGGTCTCGGTCAGATTGAGCATGAACCAGTCCCGGTTGTTGTCGTGGCCCGCGTATTTCTGATAAAGCCAGGGCATCCCCGTCCCCTCCCAGGGCTTGCCCAGTGAGCGCTGGTACCAGTCGATGACCTTGTCGAGTCCGTCCGGATTGGCGCTGGGGATCAGCACGATTATCGTCCGCTTGAGAATCTCCTGGATCTCGGGCGAAGTCCGGGTTGCCAGGTCATAGAGCAGTTCCATTGCCATCTGGCTGGAGGCGATCTCCGTCGAATGCAGGTTACAGTTTACCAGCACGACAACTTTGGCGCTGGCGACAAGGTCATCTTCCTGCTGCTGATTCTTGATCAATCGCGGATCGGCAATCTGCTTTTGATCTGCCATCGCCTTGTCCAATTGTGCCGGCGAGGCATCATCTGTAATCTCGGCGATGAACATGTCCCGCCCTTCGGTAGTGGCCCCAATATCGCGCACATTCACCCGGCGCGAGTTCTCTGCAACGTGCTCGAAATACTCCCGAATCCTCTCATAGCGCGACACCTTGTAATCAGCGCCAACCTCATGGCCGATCACCGCCTTAGGTTGCCGGAGCTGCGCCCCCGCACATCCGGGACTAAGCAAAACAAATG
>CAZLTY010000032.1:0-26485 GCA_964562575.1 uncultured Pirellulales bacterium | reverse complement strand
ACAGCTTCACACCGCTGTACTGCGGATTGCTGTCTCTGCCGTTTCTCGAAGAGCCTTGTCCCTTTTTATGTGCCATAATCAACTACCTCTAATTAATGTCCAGTTCATAGCGATTTCTCAAAACCGCAATTCTAACAGTCGGCTACCCGGTTGTCCAGAGAATTCTTTGGCGATTTGTAGGCTGCCGGTCGACGTGCACCCTTATGACCGCTATCGCGCCCAGAAGTCTAATTTCTCTCTGATCCACTAAATGGACAATTCTTTTCCAGAAATGTTAGCGGTTCGGCAGATTTTTTCACATTTTTTTCGGGTTCCGTTCTCCACTCTGGTTTGGGTGATTGCGTTCACCGCCTGCAACGTGCGAGGTGTCCCGGACGAGTTCGGCAACCACCTCTAACAGCATTGAAAACGCGATTTCACAGTTCACGGCAGCTTCTTCAGAGTGCCGATGCTGACTTGGTCGATTGCTCAGCGCGGTTATTGTCAGGCGAGTCCGGCTATACGCCGGCGGCGCCCACTGATCCGGCTGCAAGTGCCGATGTTTGTTGATGTCCTCGAATGCGTTATCAGTGTTGGCGGCTAGTTCCGCAAATCAGGGGCGGGAATTCTCTGCTTGTTGATGACTTTTCTTATCGGTCCTGGCGGCGCGCGACTGCCCTGTATCAGGCGCCCCACGTCTCTAAATCAGCCATACGACACGGCGATATTATCGGCCGCCAGCAGCTTCATCTGTCCCATAAAAGGCCAAAGATTTTCGATTGCTTCTGCCGATTGAGAGTAGTGGTTAACGGAAGGATTAGATCCGCAAAACGGGGCTGAGGGATTTATCCACAGCTAAGACTTTAGAGGAATGGGAATAATGCAGAGTGCAAGGAATATCCTGAAAAGGCGTTATTTATCGAAGGGCCTCATCTACTTTCTGACATGGTGCATGGTCATCAATACGACGCTGCCGGTAGCAATAGCTCTTGAGGCGGCTGATGTTACTGGATCGACCGGTGTAATGGGTACTACCTGGGGCGACCACACCATTATTGACACGGATCACGGTGCGATAATCGACTGGAGCAATTTCAACACAAATCCGACCCAGAGTATCCAATTTAACCAGTATTTGGGTGGGGATCTCAGCGGTGCTTCGGCAGTGCTCAACAGGGTAAGCTCCGGGGCGATTCCGACGCAGTTCAACGGCGCGCTCAACGCCAACGGTCGCGTGTTCGTCGTCAACCCGGCCGGCGTGATATTCGGCGCCGGCTCGAGCGTCAATGTTTCACAGTTAGTTGCCTCCGGCCTCAACATGTCGGACGATGCGTTCGGCGCCGTGCTGGCTGACTCTTCCAATCGAATGGTATTCGAAGGGGGCCAGGGAGAAGTTCGAAACCTCGGATCGATCTCGGCCGACAGTGTCTACCTTATCGGCAAGAAGGTTACGAATCTCGGCTCGATCGAAGCGCCCGATGGATTGGTCGTAATGGCTGCCGGCGACAACGTGTATCTCGGCCAGGACGCAAGCAACGTCGTGGTCGAGCTTGACGCCGAATCTCCCGGTCCGGGCGCCGATGTTCAGAACAGCGGTCTTCTCAGCGCCGACAACGGAGCAATAGTACTCGCTGCCGGCGACAGCTTCTCCGGGGCTGTCAGTAATGTCGGCGTTCTCGCAGCCTCTGCGGGCGAGGTGACCGTTGATGCCGCCCGGGTGGAAAACAGCGGCCTGATTACAGCCGATGCCGGCGACGGCGATGGGGGCAGCATTAATATAACAGCAGCCGAAGAAATCGTGCTCGAAGCCGATAGTCGTACGACTGCCAACGCTGCCCTTAACGGCAACGGGGGAAATGTGATCCTCAAGTCCGAGGGCACTACCGTTGTCAGCCAGGGCGCGACCGTCGAAGCGCGGGGCGGCGACGAGTCGGGCGATGGCGGCTTCGTGGAAGTGAGCGGCGAGCACATAATTCTTGCCGGCGACATTGACGCCTCTGCGGAAAATGGTGCGCCTGGAACTCTATTCATAGATCCTCTGGATATCACTATCGCAGGCGGCGCCAATCTCGGAGCAGTAGATACGGTTTACGAAAACGATATTCAAGACCAATCGCAGGCCGGGACGAATGTTCTTGTGGAAGCCGAAGACAGTATCACAGTGGAAGATATATTCGACGGTGAAATTGCCGGAGGGGCAGGTGACATCAGGCTTCGTACGACTAATCCCAATAGCTCGGTCATCTTTGTCGACACAGACGATGCCATAACGACGACCGTCGGCGACATTGTCATTGAGGCTGGCGGCGGCGGCATAGATATCGGCAGCCTTGTGACCGGCAGTGGTCTGGCAGGTGAAAGAGTCACGCCCGGCAGGATCACAGTGACCACTGTGAATGATGGTGACATAATAGCAAAAGATCTGTTCATCCGCCCCGGAGCTGGCAGGACCAGCATCTATGTCAACTCCTCCGGGGATCTGACGATAGCCGGCGATGTCTCAGTCGGGACCCCGGCAGATCCGATACTTGGTATTCCGGGCGGATCGCAGGCTAACGTCAAAATCCATCTTATCGCCGATGATAATGTGATTCTCGACGGGGACAGCGTTGGCGCTTACGCCGACGGCACTGAAAATCCGAGCGTAATAACCTGGGCCTACATCACGGTTTTCGCCGGAGCCGATGGAACTCCAAACCGTGATTTAACTATCAGGGCAGATCTCACAACTCGGGCAGACGCTTCAACCGATGGAAGGTCCCGGGCGATAATAAGAATGGGTGCCACTGATAACGTCTACTATGGGCCTGACGCCGCCGCTCCCGTGTCGGATGCCGGTGCTGCCCATGCAGAGGGATATGCCGGTGACAATAGAGATTCTGATGGCGTGCACATTGCCAAGGTAATAGTAGATGGCCGCAATGTCGGACCAGAGCCCATACCGGTACCCGATCCCGAGCCCGAGCCCGAGCCCGAGCCGGAACCGGAGCCCGAGCCGGAACCTGAGCCGGAACCGGAACCTAGTGTTACCCTATTGAGGGCGGTGGCGCCTCTTCCTGACGAAGAATTAGAGACTGCGGGCTGCCCGGCTTTGCTGAAGTGGGCAGCGGCAGAACTTGGCGTTGATGAGAAGAAGATGGAAATCGCCATGGCGAACAGCGTGGCCTCCGCCACAGGCATACAACCGTGCGATACCTGTGCCCAGCTCAAAGAGGCGGCCACGGTCTTGCGGGATAACAGTGGGCTTCGCGTCGCTGCTCTGGCGCAGGTGATCAGCGAGTTCGCCTCGAATTCGGCCCCACTGTCCGAGGAGCAGGACACATCGATTATTGCCGCGATATCAAACAACGGCGACGCTGGCAGCCACTATGCAATGGCCGGAGAATACCTGGATGCTCTTACAGCTTATGTTGGCACGATTAGCAGTGAAATGGACTTTTCCACGACCGACTCGGTGATATTCGCCGCAGACCGATATGTTGCGCCGTTGGCTGAAAGCGGCAGTGACAATGCCGGGATCACCGCCTTTCTGGCTGCAAGACTGACTGCCCTGAGCGAATCGTAACGTTCGGGCCGAAGGTCTCTGACCGAGCAATAGCTGCAGTGGACCGAACTCTATTGGTGCCGGTAGACTTCCCAGTCCATATAGTTGTCGAGTGCCTCGGCGATCGCATCGGCCTTCTCGGTCAGGCTGACGGCGACATGATGCTCGAAGCCCACGCGACAGATGTACTGGCATAGGAGCTGGAGGTTCGGGATTTTCATTACGCCATAGCCGCCGAAGGTGTCGAGTTTGTCATTCGTAAATTCACCCTCGCCGACATACGCGCTGATGATGCCCGCCGCATCGTCGGTGGTCGGCCTGCAGAATGTCGCCTTGTTCGCCGCTATTCTGCCCACAATCGTGCCGTAAGTATTTTCCTTGCCCACAAACCCGGCGATAATCTCCTGGTAGTCCATCTTCGAACTCTTGAAAAATGATTTCGGCAGATTGCTGCAGTGGAACAGGACAGTTTTGTCAGGGTCGGAGCCGTAGTTGTTGTTCCAGTCGAGAAGCGCAGCTCGCGTGCCGCCGGCCAACTGGAGGATGTACATACCCAGCAACCCCGTAACGTCGACCTCGCATGCGCTGGGAACGGACGATTCGCTCATCATGCTCATGAGAGTGCAGGGGACTATTCCGAAGAATTCTTCCAGGGCGGTCCAGCATTGAATTGCGGTGCCGTCGAGCTCGGTGTCCTTGACCCACCGGTCTATTACATAGCCAAACTTGGCCATCTTCAAGAGCTTATCGGCGGGAATTGACTTGGTCGATGTATACTTTCTGATAGCGTCCAGTTTTCTCTTGACCGCCCTGTTATTGTCGGCGAGCAGCGCAACTTTACCGAGGATTTCCGAGAGGTCTATCGTTTCTACTGAGATGCCCGAAAGTTCGAGGAGCTTCTCGCTGTAACGGACGGTATTAAACGCCCCCGTGCGGGCGCCGATAGCGCCGAATCTGACGTTCTCCAAGCCCTTGACGATCCTGCACACCGAGGCAAAATCGTCCAGCTCTTTCTTGAATTGGCCCGAGGTGACACCGACGGTGTGAGAGGTGGTCAGCGTAAATGGAATGCCCGCCTGTCTGAGATTGTTGCAGACGCTGATTTTGCCGCAGAAGGAATCCCGCCTGTCGGCGATCGTCATCTTACCTCGCACATCAGGCTCGGCCTGGATCAGAATCGGCACGTTGAGTCCCGATCGCTTGATTGTTTCGGCAACGGCTTTTTCATCGCCAAAGTTTGGCAGTGTGACGATTATGCCGTCAATCTTGGCGGCCTTCGCCGCAAAGAGAGCGGCACATTTCTTCGCATCGTCGAAAGTCTCAACCGCTCCGTATTTGGTCTCCTTCATCGACAGGGCAACCGAGCCGAATCCGTTTGTCTTGAGCACTTCGAGTACGTTCTTTCTTCCCTGCCTGGCCAGCACGTCGGGGAAGAATCCGCGGTTTCCGACGATGACGCCAAATGTGGTCTTTTTCATTCTTGTCTCCCTGGAAAAGGTTCAGGCCTGAGATTGTCCGTAATAGGCATTCTTGCCGTGTTTGCGCAAATAGTGTTTGTTCAGAAGGGCATCACTGACCGCGCCCTTGTCGGGACTTATCGTTATCGTCCCCAGAGCCGTGGCGGCGATATGTTCGAGCACGACCATCGCCTCGAGAGCGGCGGCGGGCCCGTCACCCCATGTAAAGGGTCCGTGGTTTGCCACGAGAACCGCGGGCATCTGAATCGGATCGATTCCGGCGAATCGCTCGACGATTACCTTGCCCGTGTTCAGCTCATAGTTACTTTGTATCTGTTCTCTCGTCATCACGCTGGTGACCGGAACATCGCCGTAGAAATAGTCGGCGTGTGTAGTCCCGAAGCATGGGATTGCTCTGCATGCCTGAGCCCACATAGTTGCGTTGGGTGAATGGGTGTGGCATATACCGCTGACGGCGCCGAAACTCCTGTACAATTCCAGATGTGTCGGCGTATCCGACGAAGGGTTGAGATTTCCTTCTACAAGGTTGCCGTCCAGATCAACCAGGACGATCTTGTCGGCCGCAAGCTCTTCGTACGGAACCCCGCTTGGCTTGATTGCAACAATGCCCGTCGCGCGGTCTATTGCGCTGACGTTGCCCCAACTGTAAATGACTAGTTGTCGTCTTTGCAGTTCAAGATTCGCATCGAGGACGGCCTTCTTTAGTTCTTCGTGCATGTGTATAGTATTTCCGATTGAAAACTCCCGTTCTTGTGCGGGTAAACATCTTTACAATAGCAATTCATGATCTTGCTCGCGGGAGCTTACTACCCTTCAAGGGTATAATCCTCAACACTGAACGCTGTCCTTGATGCTCAGTAACTCTTTCATGACGTTGGCCAGTTCCCCGGACCAGCCCCTGACGCCGAAGGCGTCGTGGAGTTGTTTGTACAGCGTGTAGAGCCTCTGATAGACCTTGTGGTTTTCGGCGATGGGCTTGTACGTGATCTCCTTGATCCCGCACATGGCGACCTGAGCCTCGGCGAAACCACTGTGTCCTCCGGCTCCGGCACCCGCCACAACCGCCCCGGTGATTGCCGCGCCCAAGGCACAGCTCTGGGCCGAGCGCGATATCTGCATTTGCCTTCCCGTAACGTCGGCGTAAATCTGCATCAGCAGAGGATTCTTCTCGGCGATTCCACCGCAGTTTATGACCTCTGAGACCTTGACGCCGTACTGCTCGAACCGGTTGATGATGGTCAGGGCGCCGAAGGCGGTTGCCTCGATCAGAGCCCGGTAGATCTCTTCCGGCTTTGTGTGCAGCGTCTGACCGGCCAACAGTCCGGTTAATCTCTGGTCGACAAGCACGGTTCTGTTGCCGTTGATCCAGTCGAGCGCCAGCAGGCCCGACTGGCCCGGTTTGAGCTTTGCCGCCTTTTCGGTCAGTGCCTCGTGGGAGCCCGCGTTCTTGCCCCCCGGCTCGATGTAATTGACGAACCAGTTGAAAATATCTCCCACGGCAGACTGGCCTGCTTCGAGGCCGAAGTAGCCGGGCAGGATCGAGCCGTCGACGATGCCGCATATACCCGGGATGTCCGCCAGCTCCCGACTCGATTCCGATACGAGCATGTCGCATGTGCTGGTGCCGATTATCTTGACGAGTTTACCCGGCGCGATTCCGGAGCCTACGGCGCCTAAGTGCGCATCGAAAGCACCGACCGCGACGGGAATACTGGCGGCCAATCCGAGCTTCTGCGCCCACTGCTGCGTGAGCTTTCCGGCCTCGGTTTGGACCGTGTAGGTTTCTTCGTAGAGCCTCTCGCGGAGTTCGCCGAGTTTGGGATCGAGCTTCGAGAGAAAGTCCCTGGCGGGCAATCCCCCCCATTGGCTGGCGAACATCGCCTTGTGCCCCGCGGCGCATCGGCTCGGCTTGATCTTCTCAGGTTTCTCCGTTCCGGTCAAAACAGCGGGGATATAGTCGCAACATTCGACCCAACTGTAAGCCGCATCGAAAACCGCCGGGTCCGTTCGCAGGCAATGAAGAACTTTGCTGAAAAACCACTCCGAAGAATATGTCCCCCCGCACCGGGCGAGGTATTCGGGATGCTCTTTCGCGGCCAGCTCGGTAATCTCGGCGGCCTCGGCGTGGCCCGTGTGATCTTTCCAAAGCCAGGCGCAAGCGTTCGGATTGTCCTTGAATTTGTCCAACATGCTCAGAGGTGTGCCGTCGGCATCGACGGGAATCGGCGTCGAGCCGGTTGTGTCGATACCGATACCGATGATCCGGCTCGCCTCGAAACCCTCGGCATTGTTCTTCGCCTCGGCGATCGCCGCCTTGACGGTGACTTCGATTCCCTTGACGTAGTCGGCCGGGTTCTGCCTGGCGAGATTATGATCCGCCGGATCGAGAATGATTCCGGCTTCGCCCGTTTCGTATTCGTAAACGTTGCTGCCCACCTCATCGCCGTTAGTCACATCGACGATCAGGCATCGCACTGAATTCGTTCCGTAATCCAAGCCAATCGTATAGGGCATAAAATGGTCTCCTGCACAGAAACTCTGTCGAGTCGTTATCTTAACCAGAAACTGAAATACACATACAGGCCCACGACCAGGCCCAACACCACGACAGTCATCAGTACTTCAACAATCCCCCAGCTTTCCCGGCGTTCCCTTTTTTGTTCGGGTGTAGCAGTGGCGTAGGTAAGACCGACGATTTGCTTCTCATCTGGCGGAGCGGTCAGAAGGGAGACTCCGACGATAGAGACTATGCTCAGAAGCAGCAGCCAGCCCGTAGCGAAGAGGAAGTTGTATTCCCCGATATCAACGAGGAAGCCGGGCCATGTTATGATTGGATCATCTCCTCCTGTCAGTGCCTGAATGGTCAGCTTTGTCATCCCGGCGACAAAACCGATAGACAGCCCTGCCACTGCACCTTTGCCATTAATCCGCTTGCAGAAAAGACCGAGCATAAATACAGCCGTAATGGGCGGCGCCAGATAACCCTGAACGCTCTGGAGATATTTATACAATCCGCCCTGAGAAACCCGCTGCATTACGGGAATCCAGATTATCCCCATCACAACAACCGCCATTGTTGCGATTCGCCCGACTGTAACCAAGTGCCGCTCAGAGGCCTTCGGATTGATTTTTTCATAAATGTCAACAGTAAAGAGCGATGCACAGGAATTGAAGAGCGATGAAAGCGAACTCATCAAAGCAGCCAAGAGCCCGCC
The DNA here is from genome assembly GCA_964562575.1 of uncultured Pirellulales bacterium. Lineage (GTDB taxonomy): Bacteria > Planctomycetota > Phycisphaerae > Sedimentisphaerales > Anaerobacaceae > SG8-4. The sequence goes on along the minus strand of CAZLTY010000032.1, from coordinate 18,269 downwards.
GACCACCAGGCCGCGCAGACCAGCCGGCAATAATGAGCTGACCATGACTGCGAAGACCCTGTCACCATCGAGTACCTCCTGGCCATCGGCGATTTTCGTGGGGATAGTTATCAGTCCTTTCTGATGCAATGCATAAGCGATTAGCCCCGGCACGACAAAAATCATCACGGGCCAGACCTTAAGGAAGGCGCCCCATAGAGCGCCTCGCCTGGCGTTTCGAAGGTTCTTTGCCGAAAGTGCCCTCTGTACGATATACTGGTCGGTACACCAATACCAGATGCCAATAATCGGCGATGCAATCAAGACGCCCAGCCACGGGAAATCAGGATTCGTATTCGGTCTCCACAGGGCAAAGTTCTCAGCATTCTGGCGGCATATCAGTTGAAGCTCGCTCCATCCGCCAAGTTTGCTCAGGCCGAAAAACGTAATAAAGGCCGAACCGAGTATCAAAATAACTGTCTGAACAGTATCGGTATAAACCACGGCACGCAGACCCCCGAGAACGGTATAGATTCCGGTGAGGGTTACAGTCAACAATGCCCCGATCCAGAAGGCATCGAGAACAAACGTCTCCGTTACCTGAATATTGATCTCAGGCAGGAGCACGTTGAACACGACACCGCCTGCGTAGACGGTGACCGATACTTTGGTGAACACATATGCAATCAGTGAAACGATAGAAAGTATCCAGCGAGAGGCCGGATTGAAACGCTTCTCGAGAAATTCCGGCATGGTAAAGACTTTTGAGTGATAATAAAAGGGAACGAAAAGCCAGGAGAGCATTACTACACACCAGGCGTGTAATTCCCAGTGCGCCATGGCCATACCATCGGTGGAGCCCTGACCGGCCAGTCCAACAATGTGCTCGGAACCGATGTTCGAGGCGAAAATTGAGGCCCCGACCACGAACCAGGGCATGTGTCTGCCGGCGAGGAAATAGTCGGTCGATGTCCTTTGTTTCTGCCGGACCACCCACCAGACAATTGCCAGCATGATGCCAAAATAACCCGCGATGGCTATCCAGTCCAATGCTTGAAATCCACCCACGATGAAGCCCTTTCAAGTAACTCATAGTGAACGTTTAGCTGACGCAATGTTTGAGCCGGGAATTCCTATATAAGCTCAAGTGCAGGAGATTTCAAGATTTTTCTTTTTCCTCTTCAGAAGCGACGTCCCCGAACAAAAACGCGCCAAAACGACCAACAAATCGTTGCATTTGTCGGGCGATTGGTTATGCTAATAGAACAATGGGTAATCTTCGCAATTGGCGAGTTATACCCTTGAAGGGTAGTAAATTTGCGCGAGTAAGATCATAGACTGTTATTGCAGAGCTACTTACCCGCGCAAAAACGGGAATTTTCAATCGGGAGCACTATACGTGATTTTGTTTCGGAAGTTCAATATGGCTAAGGGCCTTGTTGTTTCTATAATTTCATTGGCGGTCCCTTTCTTAGTTGGCGGCTGCCGGTCGGCCGAGCCGGTCAAGACTGAGCCCGATGATCAACAGCCACGGGCCGCTGTGTCTTTTCATGAGAAATGCGCCGATACGCTCAAGACTTTTGTCGATGCTCAGGGCATGGTTGACTATAAGGGGCTCAGGCGGAAAAGATATGAGTTGAGAATGTTGCTGGAGGAATTCAGCAAGCTCGATCGCCGTCAGTACAGGTCCTGGCCCAAAGCCGACAAGATCGCATTCTGGATCAACACGTACAATCTCCAGAAACTGAAGGTGGTCGTCGACAATTATCCTATTACGCCGTCGTCTCAAGTGCTCGCCGTCTACTGGGGGCCCCTCAACGTCAGGCATATCGAGGGAAAGATCAGCAGGCACAAATTCCCTGTAATGAACGAGCAGTTCACCTTTGCCGAAGTGGAGAAGCATTTCGTTCGCGATCAGTTCGACGATCCCAGGATATTCTTTGCTCTGACCGGCGCCAGCCTGTCGAGCCCGCCCTTGCGCAACGAACCGTACTACGGGCGCAGACTCAGCGAACAGCTCGACGACCAGGTCAAACGATTTCTGTTGGGCCCCCTGGCATTCGGCATAGACAGAGAAAAACGGAGGGTGTATTTGTCGGCTATATTCGAATTGTCCTCGCGGGGCGCCGAGTTTGTCGAGAAGTTCGCCACGGACGAGAAGTTCAAGGGCCATCCGCCGATGACCCGGGCCGCTCTGAACTTCATCACTAACTATATTTCCCAAAAGGACGTATCTTTTCTTGAAGTTGGAAAATATTCTGTTAAATATATGAAGCATGACTGGACAATTAATGATGGTTCGTAGAAAGGTAAAGCACGAATGGCAAAGAAATCAATGAACAGCGACAAGTTTCTCTTCACAAGCGAATCAGTCACGATGGGCCACCCGGACAAAGTGGCCGACTGCATTTCCGATTCGATTCTTGATGCGATGCTCGCGCAGGATCCCAAAAGTAGGGTCGCCTGCGAGACACTCGTGACAACGGGCATGGTGGTTGTCGCTGGTGAAATCACAACAGAAGCGTATGTCGATATCCCAGGTGTCGTCAGAAAAACAGTCAAAGACATCGGCTACGACGACCCGACCATAGGTTTCGATGGTGATGACTGCGCCGTGATTGTCTCAATTGACAATCAAAGCCCCGACATCTCTCAGGGCGTAACCGAGGGCACGGGTCTGCACAAGGAGCAGGGAGCCGGCGACCAGGGCCTGATGTTCGGCTATGCGTGCCGAGAGACGCCGTCGCTTATGCCCATGCCAATCCAACTGGCTCACGCTTTAACGATCCGGCTGGAGAAAGTGCGCAAGAGCAAGAAGCTGCCCTGGCTGCGACCGGACGGCAAAAGCCAGGTAACAGTCGAATACGAGAACGGCAAGCCCAAACGCATCCACACGGTTGTGATCTCCACGCAGCACGCGCCGACGATTGCATATCGCAAGCTACAGAGGCAGATCATCGAACAGGTGGTCCTTCCCGTTCTGCCGAAGCGGTTGGTCGATAATAAAACGATCTACCATATCAATCCAACGGGCCGTTTCGTTGTGGGTGGCCCCAAAGGTGACTGCGGTCTCACAGGACGCAAGATCATCGTCGATACCTACGGCGGGCGGGGCAGGCACGGCGGCGGGGCATTCAGCGGAAAAGATCCGACGAAGGTCGACCGGACCGCAAGTTATATGGCCCGATACGTCGCCAAGAACATCGTAGCTGCCCGCCTGGCGGATGCATGCGAGGTCCAGTTGTCTTACGCCATCGGAGTGGCCGAGCCGATCTCCGTGCTAGTAGATACCGAAGACACGGCCAAAATATGCGAGCAGGAGTTGAGCCGGATCGTCAGAAAGATATTCCCATTGACCCCGAAGGCGATGGTGAACCATTTGAAACTTACTCGACCGATTTTCGCCCAGACTTCTCACGGCGGCCACTTCGGACGAAAGGGCGACGCATTCACCTGGGAAAAGACCGACATGGCAGCCAAACTCCGCAAAGCCGCGGGACTGTAGGGGGCCCGGCGCGCCGGGATGGTTGCCCTAAACGGTGCTTTTTATTTTTTTCTTGACAAACGGGAAGAAACTTGGTTTAATGTTTGTATCATGAAACAAGTTAACCGCAAAAACACTGGTAACTGGTGGTGGCCGAGCCCGTAGAATACTGGCAGGCTGAGCGGTAAATTGCTGTTCACAATTTGTTAGATTTGCGATAAAAGCGGCCTGTCAAGAACACAGGCCGCTTTTTTTGTTTGTATTTTTGACAATTTGAGACTAAGAATTCTCCATAAAGGGTGGAACTATGGATGATTACAGAAAAGTGATACTTGGCGCCAAGCCCGGGCAAATCGTGCCGATTGTCAAAGAGATTGATGTTGACGAGCCGGTCGGATTTTTCGCCAGGCTCAGCGACTACGGCCGGGCGAAGAACTGCTGCTGGTTCGAGTCCAGGGAACACCTGGCGGGCTTTACGGAACTGAGTTTCGGCACGGCGAAGCCTGCGCTGTACCTTACCGGCACGGGGGCTGATTTTACGATCAGAGCCCTGAGCAATACGGGCAGGCGCATGTTGAGTTATCTGGCTGCCGACGAGGACAGGTTCGCCTTTTGCGAATCGGTCGAACTCGGCCCTGAGGCTATCAACGGTCGCATCAAGCGCAATAAGGGGGTGGTGGATGAACAATCCAGACTGCGCTGCACGAACCAGATGGATGTGCTGCGGACGGTTGCATTTGCCTTTAGCCTGGCCAGCAAACCGTTCCGCGTAACGTGCGGGCTGCTCGGCGCCTTGAGCTATGATTTTATCGATCAGTTCGAGAAGCTTCCCGCCAGCAAAGACGATCTTCTGGGCAATCCCGATTACGAACTCTATTTCGCCGACAACATCTTTCTGATGGACCACGAGCACGGCAAAGGCTACGTGGTCGTCAATTGTATAATCACCGACGAAGACCACGATGCTGCGCTCGCCGAGGCGCAGGAGTGTTTCGATCATTATTTCAGTGTTGCCGGCAGTGAGACGCCGCGAGCGCAAAAGTCCTCGGGCGAATTGCCCGAGCCGGCGACCGATACCGACCAGCCTCAATACGAAGAAATGGTTGCCCAGGCCAAGATGCACATCCTCGACGGTGACATATTCCAGGTGGTCTTGAGCAGGACGAAGGCCGAGCCCTGTCCGGATGAGCCGCTGGATGTTTACAAGAGGTTGAGGGAGCTGAATCCTTCGCCGTACATGTTTTATGTCAACACGCCCACGACGATACTGATGGGCTCCAGTCCGGAGTTGAATCTGCGGGTAAGCGGCACGGAAACACGCAACGTTGAGATCAGGCCGATAGCCGGCACAAAACCTCGGGGCAGGGTGGGTGACAGTATCGATCAGGACACGGATTTCAGATATGAGGCGGAACTGAAGCTCGATCGCAAGGAACTGGCTGAGCACATAATGTTGGTCGACCTGGCCCGAAATGATATTGCCCGGGTGGCTGCGCCGGGAACCAGAGTCGTTACGGAGTTGCTGACCGCGGAAAAGTACGCCTCGGTCCAGCATCTGGTCAGTAACGTCAAGGGCACGCTCTCAACCGAGCTTGATGCGCTGAGTGCGTATCTCGCCACCATGAATATGGGGACGCTGACGGGCGCGCCGAAAATAGAAGCGATGAAAATAATCCGCCAGCTTGAAAAGACCAAACGCGGCTACTACGGCGGCGCGGTCATGTACCTGACCGTGGACGGCCAGTTTGACAGTTGCATTACGATACGGAGCCTGCAGGTCAGGGACCATACGGCATATATTCGTGTCGGCGCAGGGATAGTCCACGACAGTGTCCCCAAAACCGAATTCGAGGAAACCGAACACAAGGCGAATTCCTGTTTGCGCGCGATTCGCGGGCAGAAGTGAAGAAAAGAATACAGGATACAGAATACGGGATACAGGATACGGAAGAATCCTATGAAAGAGACAAGCAAGAAAGTACTGTTCATCGATAATTTCGATTCGTTTACGTATAATCTTGTCGATGATTTTTGTAAGCGCAATTGCCGGGCCAAGGTTTACCGCGCCGATACAGCGATCGAAGAGCTTGAGCGAGTGGCGGCCGAATTCGAGCCCGACTTGCTCGTGATCTCGCCCGGGCCCGGCACACCGGATACGGCGGGTGTTTCGCTCTCGGCGGTAGGCTGTTTCAAAGACAGACTGCCTATTCTGGGCGTGTGCCTGGGGCATCAGGTCATCGTGCAATATTTCGGCGGCAAGATCGGCCACGCGCCCGAGCCGATGCACGGCAAGCCCTCGAGAATCACGCACAATGAAGAGGGTGTGTTCGCAGGCGCCGAGAATCCATTGCAGGCCGGACGATATCACAGCCTTTGTGCCCTGGAACTACCCGACTGCCTGGAGAAAACCGCCTGGTTCGAGAGCGTTGTCATGGGAGTCCGCCACAAGGAGTTGCCGATATACGGCGTGCAATTTCATCCCGAGAGCATTTTGACCCCCGCCGGCGGCAAGATAATCGAGAATGCTCTATCGATAGCGGAAGGGATTAGTAATAGCGTATAGCGTACAATAGGGAGCTGATGATGGCGACAATTATTGAATATATTAATCCGTTACTGAAGGGTGAAAGCCTCACCTTCGAGCAGGCGACGAGTTTGCTGGATGTGGTTTTCGCCGGCGAGGTGCCCGAGGCTCAGATTGCGGCGTTTCTAACGGCGATGCGCGTTAAGGGACCGACGGCGCAGGAAGTGGCGGGACTGGCTAAGTCCCTGCACAGTCATGCCGTAAAGGTCGAGCCGGGAATCGAGAACCTCGTTGATGTTGTGGGGACAGGCGGAGCGGCGGTCAAGACGTTCAATGTCTCGACGGCAGCCGCTCTGGTTGCGGCCGGAGCGGGGGTGCACGTCGCCAAACACGGTAATCGTGCGATCACCAGCAAATGCGGTTCGGCGGACGTGCTCGCCGAGCTCGGTGTTAAGATAGACCCGGGTCCCCAGGTCGTGGCCGAGTGCATAAGGCACGCTCGCGTCGGTTTCATGTTTGCGCCGATGTTCCACCCGGCGATGAAATACGTTCAGCCGATACGCAAGAGTCTCGGCTTTAGAACTGTGTTTAACATCCTGGGGCCTTTGTCCAATCCCGCCGCGGTGCCGTCTCTGGTTTTGGGCGTCGCCGAACAAGGACTGATGCAGATGATGGCCGAAGCGCTCAACATGCTCGGCGCTCGGTACGCGATGGTCGTCCACAGCCAAGGGCTGGATGAGATCAGTACGGCCTCAGTTACGAAAATAGCCGAGCTAAGCGGAGGCAAGATTACATACAAGGAGTTGAATCCACGAGAGCTGGGCGTCGAAGAGGCCGATATAGAGAAGTTGAAAGTAGGCGACGCCAAGGCAAGCGCAAAGATCGTCAAAGACATCCTGAGCGGCAAAGAGACGGGGTCCGGAAAGGACATTGTCGTTCTAAACGCATCAGCGGCGATCATAGCCGCCGGTCTGGTTGAAGATTTTGCCTCGGGCTTGAAGCTGGCAGAGGCCTCGATCAGCGACGGCAGCGCCCAGGATTGCCTGGCCAAACTGATCGAAGTCTCGAACAAAGGATAAGACGTCTGCGGCGACTGGCATCTAAGGCGGCGTTCCAGTAGATATGTTAATAGTGAAAGTCAAGATTTGCGGTATCACCAATTATGACGATGCTGCGGCAGCGATGGATATGGGTGCGGACCTGTTGGGCTTTAACTTCTTTCCAAAGAGCCCCCGGTTTGTGACGCCTGAAAAAGCTGCCGACATTGTAAATAAACTGCCGGCGTTCATAGACACAGCCGGCATTTTCGTGAATGCGTCGATCGACCAAATCCGTGAGATCACGGACTTGTGCCCATTGGACTGGATCCAACTGCACGGCGATGAGACTCCCGAGTTCTGCCGGTCGCTCGTCTTGCACAATGTAAAGACAATGAAGGCGATACGCGTAAGAGACCAGGTGGATGTCGAAAGGGTGGATGCCTTCTTCACAGACGCCGTCTTATTGGATGCCTTCCATCCTGGCAAATACGGCGGTACGGGAGCGACCTTCGATTGGAACGTCATTGGGCATATCGGCAAGCGGGTTTTCCTCGCTGGCGGGATAAATCCGGATAATGCAGCCGCGGCGGTCGAGCTCGGAGTTTACGGGATCGATGTCTGCAGCGGCATCGAAGCCGAGCCGGGCAAAAAAGATCACAAGAAAATGAAGAAACTGTTCGACAATATAAGACACCTTAGAGGCTAGATTCGATGCTCGATACTGGATTCTGGATGCTCGTAGAATCCGAGCGGGCATCGAGTATCGAGCATCGAGAATCGAGTATCGAGGACGAGACTATGAAACATAAGGGTAGGTTTGGTGACTTTGGGGGCTTTTATGTGCCTGAGGTCTTGATACCCGTGCTGGAGGAACTGGAGGAGGCCTTTTATCGTCTGCGCGACGATGATGACTTCAAGGCGGAAATGGATCGGCTTTGGCGGGATTATGCCGGACGCCCTACGCCGCTTTATCGCAGTGACGCCCTGAGTGAGCGCGTGGGCTGTCACGTCTATCTCAAGCGGGAAGATCTGATGCACGGAGGCGCCCACAAGCTCAACAACGGCCTGGGCCAGGGATTGCTGGCCAAACACATGGGCAAGCACAAGATCATCGCCGAGACCGGGGCCGGCCAGCACGGCCTGGCCACGGCGACAATCGGCGCCATGCTCGGGATGGAAGTCAAGGTCTTTATGGGCACAACCGATATCGAGCGGCAGATGCCCAATGTCCAGAAGATGCGGTTGATGGGCGCCGAGGTGGTGCCCGTGACCGGGGCGAGCGGCACGCTCAAAGACGCCATCAACGATGCTCTGCGATACTGGACGGCACATGTGGATGACACCTTCTATTTGTTCGGTACGGCTGCCGGGCCTCATCCCTATCCGGTAATCGTCAAGCATTTCCAGCAGATCATCGGCGAGGAAATGCGGGCCCAGTGCCTGGAGCAGGCCGGGCGTTTGCCCAGCGTGGTGGCAGCCTGCGTGGGCGGCGGCAGCAATGCCATCGGAGCCTTTGCCGCCTTTATCGACGACGCGGAAGTGCGTCTCGTGGGTGTCGAAGCAGGAGGTTACGGGCTCGATACCGACAAGCACGCCTCGACCCTGCAGAAGGGCAAGGTGGGAGTCCTGCACGGAGCGCGGTCGTATGTATTGCAGGACCCGAACGGCCAGGTGATTGAATCGCATTCGATCAGTGCCGGCCTCGACTATCCCGGTGTAGGGCCGGAACACAGCTTCTTAAAGGACATCGGACGTGCCGAGTATGTCAGCGCCATGGACGATGAGGTGCTTGACACCTTCCTGCTGATGGCACGTGAAGACGGGATCTTCCCAGCCTTCGAGAGTGCCCATGCTGTGGCGTGGTTGTTGCGCCAGGCGGGTCAATTCAAGGCCGAAGATGTGGTGATCATCAACTTGAGCGGACGCGGAGACAAGGACGTGGACGCCTTCATCCGGTACCGACCGGAGGCCGCACAGGACTCGAGTGTCTAGTAAACGAATTTTCCCAGGGAAAAACCAGACGTATGAAAACGTACAAAGATATCTTCGCGACTTGTGACAAGGCCGCCCTCATTCCCTTTTTTGTTCTGGGCGATCCCGACTACCAGAGTTCGCTGGCGGTGATCAAGGCGGCCATAGACGCCGGGGCCGACATTCTGGAGCTGGGGATACCCTTTAGCGATCCGATTGCCGACGGGCCGACCATTCAAAAAGCGGACATCCGTGCCCTGAAAGCAGGCATGACCTGCGAAAAGGCTCTGGACCTTATTCGTGAAATCAAGGCCCATGCGGACATACCCATCGGGCTGCTGATGTACTACAACCTGATCTATCATTACGGGCGCGATCGTTTCTATCGCGATGCCGCGGCAGCGGGCGTCAACAGTGTGCTCGTCGCGGACGTGTGCATTGATGACGCCGATGAGATTGCGGAACCGGCTTCGGCGGCGGGGCTCGACACCGTCTTTATGGTGACTCCAATCACCAGAGATGAGAGAATGAAGCTGATCGCCTCGAAAACCACGGGTTTCATCTACACGGTCTCGCTGCTGGGTGTCACGGGTGCCCGAACGGAACTGTCCGACACGGTGGAAGGGCTGGTCGGCAAGTTGAAAGCTCTGACCGACGTGCCGGTGTGCGTAGGTTTCGGCATCAGCCGGCCCGAACACGCCGCGGCGGTCGCCCGCGCGGGGGCCGACGGAGTGATAATCGGCTCGAAGATAGTCGGATTGATCGAAAGCAACCTGGGCGATGCCGAGAAGACCCTGGCGGAGATTTCAACATTCCTGGGGCAAGTCAAGAGCGCGATTTGACGGAAGCATTTGTCCTATGCACGCCGGGCGCGTGCGGTTGATTTGGGGGCCATTGTTTCCTCGACACATCCGATTTTCAGTGTTACTGTAATTGTCGGACTTTTTGCAGATGGCCGCAATAAAAGGCCATCGGTTTGCGTCCATACATAAGACTGTGACGACCGATATGCTGATTCTCGCTGTGGGGATTGGCCGAAAGGTAGCTCATTCACTTATTTTTGGAGGCTAACGCCATGAAGAAGTACGCAATTCCAGTAGTTGTCGTTCTGGCGGTTCTCGCTGTGACGTGGTCCGCATTTGGCCAGGCACAAGACCGGGCCGCCATGAGAGAGAGATTTCAGAACATGTCCGAGGAGGAAAGGGCAAAATTCAGGGAACAGATGCGTGCGAGAGGCGGCGGCGCCAGACGCAGCCGCATGAGCCCCGAAGACCAGCAGAAGGCCATCAAGGCCATTGAAGCGGCGCTGGCTAAGGTCAAAGCTGCGGCACAGGTTCAGATGCCTCAGGGCGGATTTCAGGACCTTTCCGACGAGGAAAGAAACAAGATAAGAACCGCGTTCACGGACCGCAGGACGGCACTACAGGCAATCGTGGCCCAGGTTGCCCTGCTTGAGGGTCGAAGGCAGCCCGAGGGAGAGGGTGCACGGTTTATGATCATAAACACCAGTGATCTCAGGCCCATCCAGGAAGCTGCGACCAAGGAGAAGGCCGAGGAAACCGGCAGACTTCTCCAGGGCTTGATCGCCAGAGGCCGAGGTTTCGGCGGACGCCCCGGTGGCGGCGGAAGGCCCCAAGGCGGCGGACCGAGGCGTGGCGGCCAATAACGTTGCGGCATACGCCCCAAGATTCAACCGGCAAAGCGCCGATTGTTTGTCGTCAAGCGTCTTGGTGGCAAACGAATATTGCAGCAGCGACCACAAGGAAATATCAAGCGACCTACCCCGGTCTCTGATTGGGGTAGGTCCGTTTTAAACAAATAGCGTAGAACTGAAAGCCCGCAGTGACTCGGATTTTCCCTTTTTTCCCTATGCCCGTGATTTCCTCCTGTCCCCTGTATTCTGTATTCTGCCTTTGAGAATATTCCTCGGCTATGGGGTGAGAAATGCCCCTGCTCGTCCGATTCGCAAAAGTACCCGGTCTCTATTGCCGATATGTTAGAGTCCGAGATGCCAGCGGTATGGCAATAGCGCCAGAAGGTTCTCAGGAACAAAGGTCAAGGAAACATGGCAGAGAGAACAAGCCGAATCGCAAAGAGAAGACGCCGACAAAACAGGGCGTTCAGCCTGCTTGAACTGGCAATCGTCGTTGCGATTATTGCCGTCATAGCGGCGATTGGCATTCCCCGCTTGAGCCGGGGTGCGCGTGGTGCTGGCGATTCAGCGCTCATCAGAGATCTGGGCGTGCTTCGCCACGCGATCTATTTCTTCGCAGCCGAGCACGCCGATACCTATCCAACGGTGGCTGACATCGCTGAGCAGTTAACGCAGTACACGGATGCCTCGGGCGACGCCCAGGCCACGAAGGACACCACGCACATCTACGGGCCGTATCTGAGGCGGGTTCCGCCCCTGCCGGTTGGAGCCAGGAAAGGTGCCACAGGTATCGCAGCGAACGGCGGCCCCGGTGTAGGGTGGATTTACGACGCAAGCGACGGCACCATTGAGGCAAACACAACCGCGAGTGAGAAAGACAATTCGGACAAGCCGTACAGCGACTATTGACCTCTCTGAGTGTCTGTATAAGAGCCGTTTACTCGAAGTCCATAAGCAATCGCTTGAAACACCCTCTTAGACCGATCGTCCACCATATTAGGGTTCTTTGTAAACACAGTAGGATTCGGCTAGCATATCGTGCAATGCGCGTTTTCTGAAGGTAAATGCAGCAAAAGTGCATTCTATCAGGACGAGTACACCCAAAACAGTACCAATGGGAGCCAGGAAATTTCCCTTTTGCGCTTGGCTAAGTTCCAGCATTGAGCTGGCGGATTGGAACTGCTCAGATGAAAACAGAATCAGTTGACCTGCCAGATTAACGCCGTATGATACTAGCGAGGGGAAATATCGAACGTATGCGCCGAATAGAGACAGCTTGTTGCCGTTATCGTCGATGACTTTAATCTTCCAAGACATCTTGCCGAGTGTCGCCCCGAAGAATGATTCCATGAAGGGTTTGTATATGAGCGCCGGCAGGCTAATCAACATTAACACGGTCGTGCTCTTGAGTGAGAAGATATTCCAGTAGCTCAGAATTATGATCGGGATGAACAAGAGAGTGTCGACAATCTGTGCACAGACCCTGATCCAGAATCCCGCCGGCCGTGAATAACCTTTCACGGGCTCTGCGCAATGGGGACAAAATTCTACCCACTCTTGAAACTCCTCTCCACAACTCTCACATCTTCTGGCATTCATGTTTTCTCCTTGGGAGCACTGCTGCGTGTTTTTGTCTCTTATTATATCCTCAATCGCCGTACGGGCCATAACATCTGAAGACGTCCGCAGGATTCATGCTCGCTCTGCACGCGTCCGACACCAGCCGTTTATTCGGCGCATAACGAATTCATATTCTACGCTACTCATTCTTAGTTGTCGCCGGAAAATCCGAGATTCGGGGCGAATACCTTTACATCGACAAATGCGGCGATCAAGACACCAGTGCCAAACGCCAGTATATCAACCGGATCGAATGTCACTCCCAGTGCCTCGAATCCGAAGAATTGGCAGATTTCAGTGAAACTAGCTAGAGAGAAAACGATTCCGGCTTTGACGTACCATCGTCGCAAAACCGGAATTGCTGTGTCGTTCAGCGATAGAAGAAAATACAGCCCGAAAGGTATGACTATGTCCGAAAAATAGCCATAGTACAGGTTATACAATCTTGAAGAACGCTATGGAACAGGGATACGGCCAGACTTCTCCATTATTCGCCTTCACGCCGCCGACAACAGGAAAGACGATGGCCGCCACGGCCAACGCCACCAACAGGGGGATTCCGATCAGAACCAAACACAGAAGTCCAAAGACGATCCCAAGTATGAACTCCGTGATAATCCAGTTGACGACGACTCTACCGTGTCTATCGATGAGCTTCGAGTCATTCTTCTTGATCTGCCACAGTACGATTGGGACTATCAATCCTGCCAGCGGAACGACATAGCCACAGAATTGAGACAGGTGGAGAAACATTCCCAACATATTCGTGTCAGAAGAGATTCCGTCCATTGCCTGACTGAACTTCTGTTCTGCAGACCGATTCTTCGCCAATAGAGATTCTTTGGCTTGCTGATACTCTTGTTCAGAAATTGCTCCGCTTTGCCTGAGGTCGTTCAGTTTCTCAATATCTTCCACAAGGCTCATGTTGAGTATCTCCCTGAAACTAACAATGTCCATTAAAAAGATACAGAAATCTCTGCGATTTGTCCAGGGCTCTTATGCAGATATGTATAAGAGACTCAATTCCAGTCGATGTCAGCGACGTCTTAATTGCGACAACCTACTTGACTACTCGTCTTCTCCACTTCTTGTCTTCTTATCTTCTTCTGTCCTCTATCAAAACATAGGAGCCTGTCGGAGAACCCGATCTGGCTTCGTGCGGCTTGTTTTGCGACTAGTCGGCGTCCGGCTGCATCGACGATATACAGCGATATCGCCTGCTTCGCCGTCCTTGCCAGTCACAAAACCGCTCGCTCTCGGGCCAACGACGGGGTTCTCCGACAGACTCCTAGCATTATCAAGCACAACTCATCGAAGAATATATCGCACTCCTTTAATTCCCTCAATGAAAGGGAGAAATCGGCGAGGCGCCCCCGGATTTCGGCTAAGAAACACCCCCTGTCTCGCAGCCAAGATACATCTTGATAAACTCGACTCCCTTCTCTTCCACTTCCTTGGCATGTCTAATATCCTGACCGAGTCTCTGAAATACCTCTGCCTCGGGCCATTGTCTCTTCTGAAAACACTCCCACACTGGACGTAAACACGCAGCCACTTTCTCATAACAGGCCGCTGCCTTAGCCAGATGATTATCACCGTCGGCAATCTTCCTTAGATAATCCCGTGCATAACAACGAGATCCGTACAAGCAGCCTGCGGAGTATTCTGCAAACATCAGGGCGTCGTCACCACAACATGTCAATTTCCCAGCCTTGGCCAGCGTAGCCCCTTGGTCCATCACCCCTGCCCACATTTCAAATCCAGCCAGACCGTTCTCATACTCCGGCCGGTCAGTATGCTCTCGTTGCTCGGCATGATTTACAGCTATCATAAGCGATCTGTGCACCACATCTTCCCTGCTGCGGTTATTGTGCCCCCGTGGGATGGTCACCGATAAGATATCAATCCCATTTTGTCCCAGCCTTTTATATTTCAGTCTTGACGGCCTGCCGGCCTGGGTCAACGTCATATACACTTTTCGCTTGTTGTCGTATCCGACGATCAGGCCCCACTTACAATCAGCCACGTCCCATACGATCGCCGGTTTGCCTTCTTCGATCCCCTCGGCGATCGCAACATGTCCTTGCTCTCGTCGTTCTTTCTCCAGAGCTTTTTCATCCCACATCCGGCTAACATATCTGCAGTGATATCCTGCTTGCTCAACGGCCTCAGGCAGGACGGCTGAGAAGTCGAACATACTCATTGCGCTCGGACAAAGATTCTTGTTCATGAACACCCGGAATGCAAAACCGGTTACGCCCATCAACCATGCAAAATCGACTTTTCCCTCGATGTAGTTCATCGATGTAGCCAGGCTGGCCATAAACGAATGACAAATACCCGGCTCCATCCTCTCTTTAGCCGCTTCATCTGTCCGCCATTCAATTGCCTCTAACACACTCTTCGTCATCGTTGGTCCCTTTTCATTCTACGCAGAGGTATGTCAGCACCAATACCGAAAGGATTATTCCCTCCGGTGACTAGAGCTACCTCATCCTTCAAGCCAGAATTGATCACTTCATCTTCTCCTCTTCTCAGGGATTTCAACGAACGCACTGGCTGATGAGACGCGAGCGGAGCGAGCGGTCTCAATCAAGCCAGCTGTTGTGAGTTACTTTTGATTAATCTGTCTTAGTTACATTTCCAGGGCCAAGGAGTCCCATTTGTTGGTATATATCTATTATAAACTCATTGCCATTAAATAGCCTTTTTAGTGCTCTTGAATCAGCATTATGAAATGAATTTAATTCATCTGGGGAAATAGCAACAGCTCTGACAGAGCGAACTTGATTATCATCAAAATAGACAATATCAATTAAGGCATCCAGGATCGGTTTAATAATATTGTCAACATCTGCTCGCATTGTTCGTAGCGCGACAAAGAATATTTCAATGTCAATCCTTCCTGATTTCACCGGATAAGGAACTTGCTTCTTTGCCTCATCTTTGATTTCTTGTAGGTACTTAGCCTTGCTCCCTTTGTCTTTGCTTTGTGATGACTTGGGGATACCTGGTATCCATATCCTAAAAATTGGATTTCTTTTAAGTGTCATGCGATGCTCACAACATAATATTCTATAGTTTCCGTATACTACCCCTGCCAAGTTATGGTTGACAAGGCAAATGTGGCATTCTGTGATGATTTGCCAACTGTACAACACGCCGAAAAGGAAGGATATGCAGAAACTGGGTCTTGTCGGATGATGAAGGAACTGGAATTCAGGGTTCTGTTTCAGCCGTTAAGAACACCAACCAGCGACGCTCTTTAGTAACAGAAAAAGCAATCTTCCTGCCTCGAAAGAGGGTGGGCAGGGAGATTGCGATCGCGCTAACTACAGAAGACCTTTAGCGGCGGAAGGCACTTTCGTTAAGGCGTCAGCTTTTTGCCTTGGCCTCTTAGGCATGAGCACAGGGACAACACTCATGCGGGCTGTCGGGATAAACGGGCTCTCGCAACGATTCGCCGCGGGCGACTCGTTCATCCTGCTTTTTGAAAAGTGACAGGCAAGTTTGGGCCGTATCCTTCAACTGTTGTGTCTCGGCTTTAGAGATGGGACGATACGATCGGCCCGCTTCGATTGCCTTGTCGAGAAGGTCCAGGAACGAAGGCGGTATTGCCGATGCGACATTCTTCTGCGAAAGAGAAAAGCGGACTGCTGCATTCGTTTCTTCCTGGGTCTCAGTCGCGCGGTACCACCACTGTCGAGTCCTTTTCATGCCCTCAGGCCATGGACCCTTCGACAACGCCTTCATAGCAAACACCGCTACTCCCTGCTTGTGTGCCAGCTCGATGACAGCCTTGCCGAAGTCTCGCCTGTAGTACTCGACGAAGTTGATGGGGAACATCACCGTATCGAAGCTAAAGCCATTCAACGCTGCCAGCGCGCCTTTGGTCGTATGTGCGGAAAAGCCGATGTGCCGGATCTTGCCCTGCTCTTTCGCCTTGAGAATTGTCTCCATCGCACCGCCCGGACCCAGCGCCTGTTTCACCTCCTCGGGTGTGAAAATGCAATGGAGCTGATACAGATCGAAATGATCGGTCTTGAGCCGCTTGAGCGATCGCTCCAACTCCTCTCGAGCGCCTTGGCTGTCCCGCTTCTTTGTCTTGCAGGCCAGGAAGATTTTATCGCGATCAAGAGCCTGGAGCCCGATTCCCATCTTTATCTCGCAATCCCCGTCCCTGCCGTATGCGGGCGCGACGTCGTAATAGTTGAGACCTTGCTCAAAGGCCTTTACAAGCCCGGCGTTGCACTCGTCCTGCTCGTAATGCGTCAGCGCCAGGCCCGGAAAACCTACAACGGAGACCTTATCGCCGGTACGCCCGAGCACTCGCTTCGGCAATTCACCGACTTTCGCACCCTTGATACCAGCTACGACCGGATTGACGCCGATAGCGCAGCCGGAAGCAACGCCGCCTGCAATTCTTAAGAAAGACCGCCTTTTCATGATTGTCTCCTTTTCTTCAGACAAAATGTCTCTGATGGATTTTCGATACCTGCTGATTATAAACGAATCCACCGGCTAAATCAATTGAACCTTGCCCGGAACCGCTACCGGTCTGACCGGCAGATCGCCGAGTTCATATTTTCTCGGCGAAAGGTCGAGCTTGGATTTCAGGGCCCACTTCCAGCTTATCGCCCGGCCCGTGTAGGCGCTCATCCTACCTAAGATGACGGTCATCGTGCTTTCGGCGAGCCTCTTGCATTCGTTTATAGGCTCGCCTTCGCGAATGCTCTTGATCAGATTTGCACACTGGGCGACCTCGCCGCTGTGGATATTGTCCTCGTACCTGTAGACTTTGTTGCCCTTTGTGTCTTCAATGTAACCCTCTGCCCGATTGGTGCAGGTCGAACCCTTCGCACAGACGACGCGCTCGCCGACCCTGGGCGTCGAGCCTTCGATCTGAGAGCACATGCTCATCACTCGAATGCCGTTGGGGTATAGGTACTCGGCGGCAAAGTGGTCGTAGATGTTGCCGAACTCCGGGCCCGTCCGGGCCTGTCTGCCGCCGACGGCGAGGCACTGCACGGGAGGAGAACCGATGGCCCAGTTGAGAATGTCCATGTTGTGCAGATGCTGCTCGACGATGTGGTCGCCCGAGAGCCAGACAAAGTAGGGCCAGCAGCGAACCTGCCATTCCATGTCGGACCACCCGGGCTTTCTATGCTCGAAGTGCCACTTGGAACTGCCCCAGTTCCAGTACGCCTGGCCTCCGACGATGTCACCGAGCTTTCCGTCATGAATGCGCTTGATAAGTTCGAGATATTGTGGCTGCCATCGCTGCTGTGTTCCGACGACGATGGACAGTCGTTTCCTGTCGGCTAATTCGGCCGAGGCGAGCAACGAGCGTATGCCGACGGGATCGACCGCACCGGGTTTTTCCACAAAGATATGCTTGCCGGCTTCCAGGGCCGCCTTGACCATCTGCGGACGAAAAGCCGGCGGGGTCGTCAGCATCACCACGTCAACTTCCTTCATCGCCATGACTTTCTTGTAGGCGTCGAAGCCGAGAAAGCTTGTCTCGGGAGTGACTTTAACTTTGCCGCCAAATGCCTCTCTCATTTTTTTCAGGGAGCTGTCCACTCTGTCCTGAAAGATGTCCGCCACGGCGACCATCTCCAAACCCTGGGCGGACTTGAGGCAATCCATGGCGTCTTTGGTCCCTCGACTGCCGCAGCCGATCAGAGCAACCCCCATTTTGTCCGAACCGGCGGCAAAACTCCTGCTGTTTTGTGCTGTCAATGCTCCGGCCGAGACGACAGCGCCGGCCTTCAACAAATCTCTTCTTGATATGTGTTTTGTTTTGTCCTTCATCTTATGGCCCTCTATTTGCGTCGAATATCCGGATCACCAACAAGATCACTGTACCGAGATTATAAGCTGTCTACGCAACTAATGCAATACGAGCAAAGCCCACGTATTTATCCTGCGAAACACCCTCAAAGGACCGTGCATGAAATAACTTCCCGTTTTGGCTGCCCAATTGCACCGCATCTT
>CAZLTY010000031.1:0-26605 GCA_964562575.1 uncultured Pirellulales bacterium | reverse complement strand
CGGCCGATACAGGTTGCCGGTGACAAAGACTCCGGGCAGAGACTCAAATGCAACGTTTTCCACGGTGTAGCCTTTGTACCTGCGTCTGCTATGAGTTATAGGATTCAGCGCACACTTTTTGGGAAGCGGCCAAAGCTCTGCTCCTCGAAGGATGCACTCGCGAATGTGCTCGGCCCTGGCCTTCCACTCGGTGAGGTTAGAGTAGCCGGCGGCAAACTTCGCAAGCTGCTCTTTCGCTGCCTCTTCACTGTGGAAATTGCCCTGGCATAGTTGAGGTTTCTTCTCCGCAGCGGCCAGTGCAGCAGTCCCGCAAAACCCTATGGCTATCATCGATACTCCGAGAATAGCTGTTTTGTAGACACCATCTAATCGAGCATGCATTTGTAACCTCCTGTATCTGACTGGATTGACATTTTACTGTCCTTTTACAGCATCGGGCTGGAACAATCAAATGAAAATTTGGGTTTGACAATCAGTCGCCGCGGTGCTAATTATTAGTCCCAAGACAACCATATTACCCTTGCTCAGTTTGTAATTCAGAGAGAGGCCGATGAGTGAAAAACCTCAAGTTTGTATTGTAGGCGGCGGAATGATAACGCAGGTCCAGATTCTGCCTTCGATCTATCAGCTTCAGCGACTCGGCGTCGTTGGCGAAACAAGCGTATGCGCGCTAAACAGCGATCCGCTGAACGCCCTGGCGCAGGATGAGACCCTCAACAAGGCGTTCGCAGGTCACAGCTTCACGGCGTATCCTTCTCTCGATACAGACCCCGGGCAGAATTTCCCGGACCTGTTCAGGCAGACAATCGAGAAGATGCCGAAAGACAGCATTGTAGTCGTCGCCGTGCCGGATCCTGTCCACTATCAGGTCATACAGGCTGCGCTCGCTTGCGGTCACCACGTATGCTGTGTGAAGCCTCTGGTGTTAACGTATTCGCAGGCAGTTGAGATTGAGAGAATCGCCTACGAGAAGGGCCTTGTCGTGGGCGTCGAGTACCACAAGCGTCTTGATGATAGGGCGCTGATGGCCCGACAGCTTTACAGAGAGGGCAGATTCGGAGAATTTCGCATCGGCCACGCCGAAATGAACGAGCCGTACTACTATCGTCATTCGAATTTTCAGAATTGGTTCACCGTGGACAATTCCGACATGTTCACATATGTCGGGTGTCACTATGTCGATCAAGTCCATTTCATAACCGCTCTGCTGCCCAAAGCGGTGTCCGTCTACGGTATAAAAGACACATACCCCAACGGCAATACCGGTTACCTCTGGACCGACGGGCGGGTCGTTTGGGAAAACGACGCATGCCTGAACGTGACAAATGTGATGGGTTATCCGGATGACGGCCCCGGCGGAAACTTCCAGGGCATCCGCATGTATTGTCACGGCGAGGGCAGGAGCGGCATGCTCGTACACAACGACCAGAACCGGGGCATTGAGCACTGTTACATCGCCAAAGGCAGCGAACCTGGTGACACATATTATTCTGAGCCGAGTCCGGATTATTTCAAGTACGTCAATCTCGGCGGCGAGGGACTGACACCCGTCGGATACGGATACCGCTCCATCGAATTGATAGTGAAGAACATCTGCAAGTGCATAGATGTGCCTTCGGAGGACATAACAGCAAGGCAGAAACTGACAAGGCAGTTCGACGAAGAAGGTATCATGGCAACGCCTGCGAACAGTTCGTACAACGAGCTGGTAATCGAGGCGGGACGGCTTTCCATTCTAAACGGCGGACGAGAAGTTGAGATCACCCACGGCGAGAATGCCGGCGTTGCGCTTAGAAAATATTGACGAATCTTGCAGACTGTTGGTTCTTTTTCAGATAACAGAAATCCGAGGAGAAAATGGCAAAGGAATTTCCACTTGTTCCAACCGAAGTAGAACCCGTATCAACGAAGTTCCGCAGGCTTTCAGGATTCATTCCAAATCCTGAGACGGTGAGGGAGATTGAAAAACTCCGCGAGGCCGAGCCTGTCAGTATGCGAGGCCAGGCGCCGGTGATTTGGGACCGTGCCGCCGGTGTGAATGTTTACGACGCCTACGGCAACATGTGGCTTGATTTCTCTTCAGGCGTGCTTGTCACAAACGCCGGGCACGGCTGTAAGAAAATCGCCCAGGCGATCATCGACCAGGCTTCCAAACCGCTGCTGACCACATACTGTTTCTCCAACCGGCCCAGAATTGAGCTTGTGCAGAAGTTGGTTTCGCTCGCACCGAGATCCCTAAACAAGGCGTTTGTGCTGAGCACCGGCGCAGAATCCACCGAGTGCGCCCTGAAGCTCATGCGGACACACGGGCAAAAGACCGGCACAGACGACAAGAATATTATTGTATCGTTCGAGGATTCCTTTCACGGCAGAACCCTCGGCGCTCAGCAGATGGGACGTCTGGGAGGCGGCGAAGGCTGGATAAAGAATCTCGACCCCGAGATGGTCCAGATACCATTCCCCGACGGATTTCGCTGTCAAGACACTAGCTTCGAACTGTTCGAGAAGACCCTTGGGCGGCTTGGAGTCGAGCCGGGCAATGTCGCCGGAGTGATAAGCGAAACTTATCAGGGAGCCGGGCCGAATTTCATGCCCAAGCAATACGCGAAGGATCTGCGCCGGTGGTGCAGCGAGCACGGCGCCCTGCTGTGTTTCGACGAAGTTCAGGCGGGCTTCGGCAGATGCGGACGCCTGTGGGGCTTCGAGTTGTACGATGTGGTTCCGGATTTGTTCTGCATAGGCAAAGGGGTAAGCAGTTCGCTGCCTCTGAGCGGAGTGATCGGCACCGAAGAGGTGATGGATTTGTATGGGCCCAATGCAATGACCAGCACGCACTCGGGCAATCCGATTTGCTGCGCGGCTGCGCTGGCAAGTATCGAAGTCATTGAGCACCAGAAGCTGGTTGAAAACGCCGCAAGAGTCGGGCTCGTTCTCCAGGAGCATCTACGGCGAATAAGGAGCGAATTTTACGATGTGATAGGCTTTGCGCCGGGTGCAGGTCTTGTCGGCGGATTGTTGATGGTCAACAAGGGCACCAGGGAGCCAAACTATGAACTGGCCTGGAACGTGGTCGATATCTGTTTCCGCAACGGCCTGTTGATGTTCGCACCTGTGGGGGTAGGCGGAGGTTGTGTCAAGATCGCGCCGCCTTTGTGCATCAGCGAAGAGGCCGTCGCCGAAGGCTGTGAGGTAATTCGCGAGGTGCTGAAAGAGGCGGTCAGGTCATGAGGATACCAGGGTATCAGCAAATCAGAGTATCAGGACAAACCAACCTGATCCCCTGATAACCTGATCTCCACTACCTGATAACCCGGTGGCCTGATAACCTAATCGTTGCCTTAGACATCTATGGTGCACAATCCGCCTACCGGCTTGACAATCTCGGCCTTTACCGGCAGGTTGCGAGGCTGATAGTATTGGCAGGCCATGTTCTCGATGACACCGGCGGCATGCTCATCTTCGACGACAGCCGCGATGCACCCGCCCATTCCGGCGCCGACGAGTCCGGCGCCGACGACACCGTCGCTCGCTAATGCGATGTCGACGAGCATGTCTATCTCCGGCAGACTAACGTTGTAGCCGCCACCCTGCCGCCACAGACTGGCCCGCTCGGCGCGGTCACGATCACCTGATTTAAGGTCGTCTATCAGAGCGTCGATCCGCTCGTCGGGATAGCTGTTGTCGACGGGGACACGCTCGCCGTCGACGAGCTTTGTCACGCGGTCGCCGTCATGTGAGATGCTCATAAGCCGGCCGAAGGTCTCCATATCGGCGTCCCGCAGGCACTGAGGGACCATCTCAGCCCGCAAGCACTCAGCTATACCATAGAGACATATCTGCCTGATGGGATACCCCCCTTTGGGTTCATCGTGACTTCTAAACGCGTGGCGAATTGCCTGCTCGAAATCCTGTGGAAGTTTCAACACGTCAGAGCGGCTTGCCGAAAGGGGCAACGATTTTACCATGCGATAAATCTTCGTCTCGTCTACTCCGAGCGCCTCGGGATTGACATCACGAAGATGTTCGATCATTTCGGCATAGCGAGGAAAGTTCGTGCGGATCATCGCCAGGCCGAACATGTACGCCGCAATGCGACTGTTGAAGGCGTTGCGCGCCGAGGCCTGCTTTTTCGCTTCGATCAGCGTGTTGGCCAGCACAAAGCTGTATCCAGGTGGAAATGCAGCCGCCTCTATCTTCATCGGGAACGCAGTGATGTGGAGCAGTGAATTGGGTTTGCCGAATACGATAGCAGCATGGTCGCTGTATCCGCCGCGGGTGCCCACATACCACTCGGCGTGGCCGCAGTGCTGAGCCAGATTCTCACGGCTGATGCCAAGGGCGTTTATCCGTACGACCGCCTCGGCTGCGAGCATAACCACGGCCGACGATGAACTGAGTCCCGCCGCTCTCGGCACATTGCCGTAGACCATCATGTTCATTCCCTTGAGGGCCGGGGCCAAGCCGCCTTCGTCGTTAGTGTTGAGACGCTGGAAATACAGTACTGCGGCACGGATGTAATTCGACCAGCTCACAGACGTATCGTGCCTGCGTTTTTCAAACTCGTCGTGACACCAGGCGTCCCAATTCCGGATCTTTTCCTCAGCGGGCAGACAATCGCCGATGCGGAATTGCTCGTCGGCAAATGCGTCCGGCTCGACATTCTTGGCCAGCACGAGGTCATCATCACGAGGCTCGACCACAAGCCACATGTGTTTGATGGCGATAGGATTTACCGAACCGCCGCGGTGGTCGATATGAGTGCCTACGAGGTTTACCCGGCCTGTCGAGCGTATTACCATCACGTCGCGGCCGGGGGCGTACCTGTCGGCGAATGCTTCGAGCGTGCGCCGACACATCCGGGCGGCCTCTCTTTTCAAATCGTAATTGTCGCCGTAGATTTCGTCCAACCTGCTATGAAACACACTGTTCGTGTCTTCTACCAGGTCGATCCAACCGTCGACCGGCCGGCAGCCACCGTTGTCAACAACCATAAGCCTTCGTCCTCGAAGATGTTTCTATGTCCCATGCTGTCGGGGCAAATCATAGGATATTCGGAGCCGACGACGCAAGAAAAATCTTCGCCTGCCTGTTTGATGTCTCGGGATTGTCCGTTTGACAGACCCGCTGGAATCTCGTATAAAGTGTCTGGCCTGAACGTGAGTGGCAATATGGATAAAAGAGCAGAAATCTTGGATGGACCGATGATGTGTGGGTTGGTTGATCTGCAGGTCAATGGCTACAAGGGGATCAATTTCTCAGATATAAACCTGACGCGGGATGATTTTGTGCAAGCCTGCCGGGGGATGCTGGGAGCAGGAACGACAGCGTTTCTGCCGACAATGATCACATCTGCGGCGGAGGTTTACGAGCATAACCTGCCGATAATGGCGGCGGTGATAGAGAGCACTGAATTTCGCGGTCGGCTGTTGGGCATTCACATCGAAGGACCTTTTATCTCGTCACAAAAAGGGGCGCGAGGCGCACATCACCCTGAGTGGACAGCAAAACCCGACGTAGCCTATCTCGACAAACTGATCGGCTGGGCTCAGGGCAAGGTCAGGCTGCTGACCATCTCGGCGGAATTGGCCGGTGCCGAGACTCTGGCGCGGCATGCGAAAGGCCGAGGCATAACGGTTTCGTTGGGACACCAGATGGCGACCGACAAAGACCTGCGCAGGCTCGTTGAGGCCGGGGCGAGTTCGCTGACACATCTGGGCAACGGCGTGCCGGCGATGCTGGACAGACACGAGAATCCGATCTGGGCGGCTCTGGCCAATGACGATCTTGTCGCGATGATAATAACCGACGGCCATCATCTGCCGGCATCGGTGGTGAAAACCATCATCAGAGCCAAGGGCGTCGATCGCTGTGTGGTAGTAAGTGACGCTTCGTCATTGGCCGGGCTTGGACCCGGTGCGTACAAAGTGCTCGGCGACCGGGTCGTGCTCGAAGAATCCGGCCGGCTGCACAGCCCCGACACAGGGTACCTGGCCGGCTCGTCATCGACGATGCTTGAGTGTATGAACCGTCTGGCGAGTTTGAACGTAGTCAGCGCGGACGAACTGGT
This sequence comes from uncultured Pirellulales bacterium, assembly GCA_964562575.1. Taxonomy (GTDB): domain Bacteria; phylum Planctomycetota; class Phycisphaerae; order Sedimentisphaerales; family Anaerobacaceae; genus SG8-4. The sequence goes on along the minus strand of CAZLTY010000031.1, from coordinate 20,538 downwards.
GCTTATGGCGTTCGAGAATCCGCTAAAGCTGATCGGCCTTGGCCGCGAAGACGTGGCGGAGGCTGCGAACATGCGATTTGACGAGGAAAACAACGTTTTCTGTTTTGAGAAATGAGGACAGCAAGTACTTCATATGGAGGGGTATGTGCACTGTCGCCGCATAATTTGCGGCCTTTTTGCTTTACAGCGACCTGAGGCCGTGCTAAAATACTGCCCGTGACCAGGGCTTGTGCTGAAGCTCTGGGCTAAATCAATCAACCGAGATACGATACACGAGACAATGGCTGGCAAGATAATCATCGACACCGAACGATGCAAGGGTTGTGGCCTGTGTGTCATGGCATGTCCGAAGAAAATCATAGTTATTTGCGAAAAATCAAACAGGCACGGCTACTTCCCGGCCGACACTGATAGTCGCAATTGTACGGGTTGTGCCGCCTGTGCAGTTATATGTCCGGACGCGGTGATCGAGGTCTATCGCGACCAGCCCACTGAGATTGCCGAAACAGTCGTGCCGGGCAGCAGAAGCAAGTCTACCGCGATGCAGGAGAAAGCGTGAGCGAGAGGGTTTTAATGTGTGGCAATGAGGCCCTGGCAGAAGCGGCTATCATTGCCGGCTGCGACGCCTATTTTGGCTATCCGATTACGCCGCAGAACGAAGTCCCCGCCTACATGGCCCGGAGAATGCCCGAAGAGGGCAGGGTCTTCGTGCAGAGCGAGAGCGAACTGGCTGCTATCAGCATGGTCTTCGGAGCTTCAGCGACGGGCAAGAGGGCCATGACAAGTTCATCCAGTCCGGGCATAAGCCTGATGCAGGAGGGAATCAGCTATCTCGCCGGCGCCGAGTTGCCCGCGGTGGTGGTCAACGTTATGCGAGGCGGCCCGGGCCTGGGCAACATCGCGCCGTCGCAAGCCGATTACTTTCAAGCTACCCGCGGCGGCGGGCACGGAGACTACCGAACGATTGTGTTCGGGCCATCGAGCGTGCAGGAGTTGGCCGATTGCATGATCCTGGCCTTCGATCTGGCCGATCAGTATCTGATGCCTGTAATGGTTCTGGCCGATGGTATCTTAGGCCAGATGATGGAGCCGGTCGTATTGGAGAAGAAAACCAGCCGGGATCTGCCTGCCAAGGATTGGGCCCTGACTGGCGCCAAAGATAGAGAGCAGAACATCGTCCGCTCGCTTTGGCTCAAGGAAGGGGCGCTGGAGGCACACAACAATAAGCTCCAGGCCAGATACGAACGGATACAGAGAGACGAGGTGCTTTGTGAGCAGTACGAGGTAGACGATGCCGAGATAGTGGTTGTTGCCTATGGCGTCGCAGCGAGGATTGTGCGCGGCGCGGTGGCCAAAGCGAGAGCCGAAGGAATCAAGGTCGGCTGGATACGACCTATCACGCTCTGGCCTTTCCCGACCGAAGAAATCAACAAAGCCGCGGATGAATTTCGCATATTTCTAAACGTGGAAATGAGCAATGGGCAGATGCTCGAGGATGTAAAACTGGCCGTAGCGGGAAAGACGCCGGTGGCATTTCACGGCAGGCCCGGCGGCGGCGTGCCGACAGTTGACGAAATCCTCGAGAAGATCAGACAATTGACATTGAGAGCGAAGGCTCCGGCATGAAGACCGTATTCAAGCGAACGCCCACGCTTAAGGATTGCGTGACACACTATTGCCCTGGTTGTGGGCACGGGATTGCGCATCGACTCGTCGCCGAGGTAATCGATGAACTTGGCATCCATGATCGCACTATTGGAATAGCACCTGTGGGTTGTGCCGTGTTGGCATACGATTATTTGGACGTCGACATGGTGGAAGTAGCGCACGGCAGACCGCCGGCGGTGGCGACCGGGATGAAAAGGACCAACTCGGAGAAGATAATCTTCTCCTATCAGGGTGACGGGGACCTTGCAAGTATCGGCGCAGCCGAGATCTTACACGCCGGACACCGGGGCGAGCAAATAACCGTCATATTCATCAACAACGCTGTCTACGGAATGACCGGTGGACAGATGGCTCCGACGACAATGATCGATCAGGTGACGGCGACTACCCCCAAGGGCCGGGTGGGCGCCGAGCAGGGCTATCCGCTTGCGGTCTCGGAACTGTTGGCCACGCTGCCGGGGACAATCTATATCGAGCGGTGCTCTTTGCACGATCCGGCTCACATCCGCAAGTCGAAGAAAGCCCTCAGGCATGCGTTCGAGCTTCAGGTCGATAGTGCCCAAGGGATGTCGTTGGTAGAAATGCTCTCACCTTGCCCGGTATACTGGCGAATGCCTCCGGCCAAGGCAATGGAATGGATAGAAAATGAAATGACGAAAGTCTTCCCCCTGGGACGATTGAAGGGTTGAGAATGACGGGAAAGGATTTCTACGAAGAGATCGTTATCGCCGGCTTTGGCGGACAGGGCATAATGCTGGCCGGCAAGCTGTTGGCTCAGACAGCTATGCGAGCCAGCAGGGAAGTGACCTACATGCCATCGTACGGCGCCGAGGTCCGCGGCGGAACGGCCAATTGTATGGTGGTCATCGCCGATCGAGAAATCGCGTGCCCCGTCGTCAGCAAGCCGGATTCGCTGATCGTAATGAACAAGGCATCGCTGAGCAAGTTCGGCCCGCGCCTCAGCAGCGGCGGCCTGCTGATAATGAACAGCTCTCTGATCGATAGCAAGCCGGAGTTGGACGACTCGATTGAGATAGTCGCGGTGCCTGCCGATGAGTTAGCCGTTGAATTGGGCAGCCACAAGATCGCAAATATGGTCGCTATCGGCGCATATCTACAGGAGCGAGGATGCCTTACCCCCGATGACGCGGCGCAGGCGTTGCCCGAGACGATTGCAAGGCGATATCACAAGATGCTCGGGGTTAACATCGAAGCTTTGCGCAAGGGGGGCGAATTCGTCAGGAGCTGCTGCAGCGTTTGAACGAGAAAGGCACGAGAGCAATGATGGCACGGGGGCGGAAACTCTTTTCTATTGTTGCTTACAGTCTATATGGTTATACTCATGATGCCGGGGGCGGGCCACTTTGGCCGGCTCTTTTGAAATGAAGCCTGAGAGGGTGGGATTTGATTTGATAACGGAAATTCAACGATGGTAAAGAAAACAAGTACCAGAAAACCAAAGGTAATTTGCAGCTTCTGCGGCAAGTCGGCAACCCAGGCTGATACGCTGATCGAGGGGCCCAATAAGGTCTTCATCTGTCCCGAATGCGTCGAGCTGTGCCACAACATCATCCGGCAAGACCGCAAGCGCAGCGGAGAGGGCGGCATTGGTCTTGAGGGAATGCCCAGGCCCAGGGAGATAAAGGAATATCTTGACCAATATGTGATCGGTCAGGATCATGCCAAGAAGTATCTCTCGGTCGCCGTGCACAACCACTACAAAAGACTTCTGCACAGCGACAGCAGCGACAGTGACATCGAGATTGACAAATCCAACGTCCTTCTGATCGGCCCGACAGGCTCAGGCAAAACCCTGCTTGCCCGCACGCTCGCCCGCGAACTGCGGGTGCCGTTCGCAATATGTGACGCCACTACTGTCACCGAAGCGGGATACGTCGGCGAAGACGTCGAAAACTTCCTGCTGCGATTACTGCAGGCCGCCGATTACGATATTGAAGCCGCTCAGCGAGGCATTGTGTACATCGACGAGATAGACAAGGTTGGCAAGACGTCTCAGAACGTCTCGATTACCCGCGACGTCTCGGGAGAAGGCGTTCAGCAGGCCCTGCTAAAAATGCTCGAAGGGACTACTGCCAATATCCCGCCGCAGGGTGGAAGAAAGCACCCGGAACAATCCTACATACAGATCGACACAACGCAGATACTCTTTATATGCGGCGGAACTTTCGTGGGGCTGGAGAACATCGTCAAGAAGAGGCTCGGCAAAAAGATGATCGGTTTCGATTCGGAGCTCCTCGGCAAGAGAGATGAAAAAGCCGAGTACGGTGACATGCTGGATCAGGTTATACCCGAAGATATCATTGAATACGGAATGATTCCCGAGATGGTTGGCAGACTTCCCGTGATTACGACCCTTGGTGCTCTCGATGAAGAGGCACTGATAGATATCCTGACTCAGCCGAAAAACGCGCTGTGCAAGCAGTACCGAAGATTTTTCGAGATGGAAGACGCCGAGCTTGAGTTCACAGACGACGCCCTGCACGCATTGGCGCAGAAGGCCCTTACGCGTGACACCGGCGCTCGGGCACTGCGTTCGATTACCGAGGAATTGATGGTCGATCTGATGTATCAATTACCCGAAGAATCGAAACCTGCGAAATACGTAATCACTCGTGAGATCGTCGAACGCAAGGCCGATTTGTTCACGGCCAAACAAAACACGAAGAAGGAATCGGCATAAGAGCGAATTCGCCGAGACCAACGGAGTGACAGAGTCAATGGTGTGAATAACGTTCGAGCAAAGAGAAATCGAACAATTACCCTCAGCCGAGTCGAAGAAGATCGCTACGGCAAGAATTTGACTCACATCACCGAACCCGCCCGGGCAGATGCTCTTGCCAACACCATCTTGAACCAGGATGTTCTGGAAGCTGTAGCCTTCCTGCCGAAAGATTTTGTCGACTTGTTGATACTGGACCCGCCGTACAATCTTACGAAGGCCTTCGCGTCAACTGCTTTTAGAAAGAAGAGTGTCGCCGGATACGCAGAATGGTTCGAGAGCCTGCTGGCCAAATTACTGCCCCTGCTCAAGAAGACTGCATCGGTATACGTGTGCTCTGAGTGGTGTTCTTCGACGGCCATTCATCTTGTTCTGGACAAGTTCCTCAAGGTAAGAAATCGAATCACCTGGGAGAGGGACAAGGGCAGAGGCGCAAAGACAAACTGGAAGAACGCTTCCGAGGACATCTGGTTTGCCACCGTCTGTGACGATTTCGTATTTAACGTAGAGGACGTCAAGCTCAAACGCAGAGTTCTCGCACCGTATACGGACGACAACGGTTCGCCAAAAGACTTCGATGTTACATCCGAAGGGCGGTTCCGATTGACTCATCCGTCGAATCTGTGGAATGATATCACGGTTCCGTTCTGGTCGATGCCGGAGAACACGGATCACCCGACACAGAAGCCGGAAAAACTCCTGGCCAAGCTAATTCTGGCAAGCACAAATCAAGACGATTTTGTTCTCGATCCTTTCATGGGAGCTGGTAGCAGCGTCGTAACGGCAAAGAAACTGAATCGCAAATTTCTCGGGATAGAGATTGAAAGACAATACTGCCTGCTCGCCGCAAAACGCCTGCACTTAGCTGAGCTTGATCCGGCAATTCAAGGCTACACCGATGGTGTATTCTGGGAAAGAAACACACTCGCGGTTCAAAGAACAAAGACAAGACGAGGCAAACACGGCTAACTATGGTTGGCGCCGAACAGATTACAATCGTTGGCGATGGCTTATTGGTGCTGGCGCCGGCCAAGATTAATCTTTCGCTGCTCATTGCCGGCAAGCGGCCCGACGGCTTCCACGAAATAGACACGGTAATGGCCAAGATCAACTGGTACGATGAAATCCTCATCGAGCGGGGCCAAAAAGACGGCATAGAACTTATCTGCAAGGGGCCGCAATGGGCGCCGCGGGGCAGGGACAATCTCATCTGGCGGGCCGCTGAGATGCTGCTGGAAGGTTGCCGTCCGATGCCCGCTGTCAGGATCACACTTATCAAGAACATCCCCGCCGGGACAGGACTGGGCTCGGCGAGCAGTGACGCGGCCGCCACCCTCATAGGCCTGAACCGGCACTTGAAGTTGGACCTCGACAAAAAATACCTGTTCGGTGTTGCGGCTCATCTGGGCAGTGATGTGGCTTTCTTCTTGAATGGTCCGCTGGCGCGGTGCACGGGAAGAGGCGAAAAAATAGAAAAAATAGGAGAAAATTTCGACTTCACGGCCCTCCTGTTGCTTTCGGGTGTAAGTGTTTCTACGCAAGAGGTTTACGCCAATTACCGGCATCGGTCGGCTCTGCATGAAAAGCTCTCGGCTCGGATAAGCAGCCACATCAGGGAAAAGAGGATTGATTTAGTAGCAAAAATGTGCGCAAATATGCTCGAAGGAAGCTGTTTCGATTTGGCTACCAGCTTGGCCGAATTGAAAAAAACAAGCGGGTCGTTGAGTATTGGGTCTTTTTGCCTAAGCGGTAGCGGTTCTGCAATGTTTTGTATTGTCGATAGCGGAGACGAAAAACAAGTCGGAGAATATAGGCGCAGGCTTGAGGAGAAGCTCGGATGCACATGCATCGTTGTGGCCAACAATAGATGGTAGACATTTTAGCGAGGCAAACAAAATGGAGATCACCGAAGTCAGAGCCAAGCTGGTGAGCAACAAGGATGACAGGCTGAAAGCTTTCTGCTCGATCACGATGGACAAGGAGTTTGTCGTTCGTGACATCAAGATCATCGAGGGTACGAACGGATTCTTCGTCGCCATGCCTTCAAGGAAGATGAGCGACCATTGCGAGAAGTGCGGAGCTAAGAACCATCTCAGAGCCAGATTCTGCAACAACTGTGGAAGGGGGCTCTCCGACAACCGGGCCAAGAAGGATTTCAAGGGCAGAATGAAACTGCACTCGGATATCGCCCATCCGATCAATGCCGAATGCAGGAAACGAATTCAGGAAAGAGTAATCTCTGCTTTCAAAAAGGAGGTGGAGAAATCAAAACTGCCCGGGTATAAACCAGTCGAGATGGATGAACCGTATGACGAGGTTCCATCGGTAGTTCCTGAGTCAAATATCTCCCATCATCGGTAGATCGCAAAACAGGAAACCAGAATACCGGAATACCTCCGAACAGTGCCCTCCTTGGGAGCCGCGCACAAATAAGTGCTTCATTTATCGCTCAGATTTGCGTCAGATTCAGTCGCGTCCGATTGAGCGAAACCACAGGCGTAGCTATTCTACGTCGCGGATTTCGCGATTGAGAAGCGGCTGAAGATGGCGTGAAGATGAGATGAGAAATGGATCAGTTATTTGTGCGCGGTTCCTTACTTTGGATGCGGTCCAAAACGTGGGGACTCCTGAATTACCCTCTCAGGGGCTGAAACACGACGAGCCGCGAAGCATCCCTTCCTACGTCGTTAGCTGCTCGAGAACTTTATCGACAGCAACATCCAACCGCTCGTTCAGGTCGTACTCGCCTTCTGTAATCTGCCGGCGCAGATTAAGCACTTTTTCCTTGCGCACCTCCGGCAACGAGGCAATCTTCTTCAAGACCTGCCCAATCGGCGTTGTGTTGATGTTGTCGAGGATCTGCTCCATGACCAGATCCTCGTCGGGAGCAAGACGTTCTTGCACACAATCGGCCTTCCGGTTCTCACTCTCAAAACGGCTGTTAGAATCGATACTTGGCATTCGAACTACCTTATCTCCCAAGCCTCGAGGCAAGATCCGTCCATTTTCTTCCCTCAAAGCCGACAACCACTATATCTTGTGTGTCCCCTAAATCCCTTTCAAGGCCCAAAATAACCTAACAATATTGATATCGACAACAACCACCGGAAAACTTTAGAAAAGTTCAATACTTATATTGCCCCCGGAAAGGCACACAGTCACGTGAATTGGCAACAGAACAGGCCTTGCCAGGACTGAAAAAGGACCTTCTCTGAGGCCTATCTTAACACCTGCATGAGCAGCCGAAACATGGCTGTTGGAATGGGCAATATACTACATATAGTGATACTCGGACATTTCCAATTGTACAACGAACGAAAGAATTAGGGCCGATTCCTCAATTCCTGAGCTTGCCAAAAAGCCCAAAGTTCGCGAAATGCTCATATTAATAATAATACTTAAACCTGACGTCGACATCCCATACATCGTTGCCGGGCAGGTTTTCTTTCTTGGTCAGCTTCGCCGATTCACACTGCAGGTCGACCCAGCGAAGTTGAATCATTGAGAGGAATTTGGCAAACTTGACTATGTTGATCTCTTTTAGATCCACGTTGGCGCTTTGGCTTTTCTGCTCCCGCGTAGTTACGACTATTCCCGTACGGACATCGCAATTGGCTTCTGATATGTCGCACAGACCCGCGACTCTGTACACTGCCCCACCGTAAGTAAACTCGGTGTCGGTATCGTTCGGCTCCGCAAACTCTAACCGTTCAGGGTCGAGAGTCAATATCTCCATCATTACCGGCTCGGACCGCTTGTATTGGTCCATCTGTTCGGCAACGCGGTCCTGTGCCGCCGGCAGGTAGATTGCCCAAACCAACAACGGCCATAGGCCGACCAAGACAGGAACGGCTATGTAGTAAAGGATTGGATTCTTGTATATGTCTCTCATAGAGCTTTTCCTCAATCATGCTTTTAGTTTCACCGTTATGTTGAAAACCTCCCGTCCCCCTTGCGTGCCGATGCTTGTCTGTATTATGTCCAGGCCACCGTCTCTGATCGTCTTGAAAAATATCTGTCCGGTTTGCCGACTGGAAGTGTCGCCACTTATGGAAATGACCTTAGGGGAAATGGAAAGCGACTTTATGTTTAGATCGGTTCGTGGCGCGCATTTGTTGAACGCAGTCAAGACCAACGTCAACTTCGACGATACAGACTTTTCGTCCGTAATAAGGCCCTTTTTCTCTCTTTCGATGCGCCGCTTCATTTCACCGAGTTTCTTGACGGCATCTTTGATCGTCATGCTGTCGGACAGTTTACTCAACATGACATCCGAGTAATCTTTGGCGAATCTATGGCGCAGGTTATCGCCATCTTTCGCGGCGGCGTGCAACTGCGTCTGAAAGAAAACCCCTGCGGCGATCAACAACATAGTAACGGAGGCCGTTGCGAATTTCAGTGCTCTCTGCAGCCGGAGCTTCTTGCCTTGAAAAGGACTGAAATCGTCGCGGAAATTTACGCTGCGATCCTTTTGCCAATGACTCAAGGCGGCCCCGTGTGCAATCGCAAAGTCAGCAGGATCAGCACAATCGGCCAGTGTCTCAGGCTTTGCGCCGGCAACCTCGGCCAAATCAATTGCACTGGCCTGGATGCCCAGCTTGGCGCTGAGCTGCGGATAGTCTACATCACCGGTCGAGTCAAAAACCCGGAGGCAATGTATCGGTTTGGCCTGTTCGCCAAGCGCAGTTGTCACGAGCACCTCTCTTGCAAGCAGCTTGCCTCTGTCTTGTGCCGCGCCGAGAAGGAATGTTCGAACCGACGCCGCCGCCTGGGCTCCTTCACTTGTCGTCGCCGTCGGAGCAACCGTATAGCCGCTGCGCCGAGAAAGCACCGCAAACAAAGTCTCACCGTCTTGAGGCTCGGCCGAGACTGCCTTACGGCGGATGAACCTCGATAGACAACCGATATCCGGCTCCATCGTCACTGGGTCGAGATTGTACTGCTGCAAAGCGTCAAGAACATCAGACAGCACCTCTCGCTGTGCGGTAAAAACGGTGAGATCCGAGCCGGCTTGGCCACTCGAAGCTATCTCGAAAGCAAGCGCAACGTCGGCAATGTCGGTCGCAAGGGCCTCTTCGGTATCGAACTTCACGGTCGCAGCTATTCGTTTAGGGTCGCTGAAATCGCTGTGAACACTGTGCTGCATAAACATCGCACAATCCAGCGCAACTGCAACTTCAGAGAATTTCAGTTTTCTCTCGGCGCAACCCTGCGCGAGGAGACTGGCCAGGGTCTGGGCGTTCGCCTCTTCCTTTTCTTCGATAGAAACACTGAAGCAGCCCAGGACCTTTGTGTCCTTTCCCCGCGGACCGAGGCAGACCGCCGTCGCGCTGTCTTTGCTTATGTAAATTCCCAGGTAATTATGAGATTCCACTTTCAGCACACTCCTAAAATAGTCATCGGTATTCAGTCGTTGATTGCGGCGATTTGTTTTATGGTGTCACCATCTTTCGTTATTGCGATAATGGATGATGCCTTCGCCGCGCCGCTTACAGCGGTTATCTTGATCGTAAAGAACCGGCTCGTTGTCGCGATATACTGCGCACAGGTGTCGATCGAATCGGAAAAACGAAACAGTTCGTCCTTCAACTCGTCGATAGTCCCAAAAACACTCTCTTTTCTCAGTTGAATGATTGCCTCGGCAATTTCAACTTGATTGCCGCCGAAAATGAAAGCAGCCTCAAGCACGTGTCGAGGTGCCGTATTGATGTTGACCGTCCGCGAACCCCACATCCCAATGTACTTGAGAGGCGACTCTTTTCTGTCTTCAGCAACTATGGTCGGCCTGGCAAGGGCCTCGGTATCGATCAGTGAGCTGTGAAAGATTTCTGCAAAATGTGCGGTCTGCTCGGAAACCTGCTGCGAGGCGGATATTGCTTTCCTCTGTGATTTCGTTCGTGGAGTCCTTGTCGTGCGGCTCCTGCTGGTGCTCGTAGTCTTTACCGGCACTTTTACCATTTTCGTTATTGTTTTGAACTCCTGTTTGAACGGTTTTATTTCGCCGACCTGGGCCAATTGCCCCGTGAGCGCGTCGATCTGTCCGGCATCAAGCCTGGCCATTTCACAAAAGGTCACGAATCCTGCATCGGCCTCTCGCTTGATCTTGACATCATCGAGCAGTGCCCAGCCGAGAGGGTACTTGGCGTTCTCGTCTTCAATCTCAATGCGAACAGTGGCAGAGCCGATCTCGAACTCCACCGGTTCGGCGACGAATGGCCAGGGGGCACCATAGGGACCTCGAATCGACATCGAGTTAAAGCCGTCCAAGCCGGTTGTCCCGCTGGGGCGCGGGCCGAACTTGTCAACGCCGTCGAGATCCGCCATATCGGCCGGTGTCCTGTCCTCGCCTGACGGGGCATACTGGGGCCCGAGATTCCATTGGGCCAGGAGTTCATGATACTCAATGTCGTCGAGAGCAAACAAATCGGAAAAATCAGGCTCATTCGGACGGCTCACCAGTTGCGGGTCGATATCCTCCAACGTTGCAATAGCGTACCTCACCGCCGAGTCACAACTATAGCGAGCCTTGCTGTAGTCTATGATATGCTGGTTGCGGTGGCGCTGGGTTGCTACTCGGCTGCTGAAAGTATAACCCAACGTTGCGAGCACAACCAGCAACACGACTGTCACCAGCAATACGATACCCGGGCGGTTTCGGGAAATTTTCCGATTGTCTCGACTCTCATTCATCGTTCGACCTTTTCGGTCTTCTCGGGACTTTTCGACGGCGGCTCTTTGTCCTCGGGCACATCGGCCCCGATCGTCTCTTCCTGATCGCCGGCATACGTCCCTGCGGCGATCTCGAATTTGATTTTTCTGGTTCTGTCGACAGCTATGGTCCGTATGATCTTTTCGGCGTCCTGCACGTCTAAAGTGCCGTCCACCCTCTTGTAGGGTTTGGCAAATGAAACTGCCACCTCGATGCCGGAGGGCAGTGGCCCGCTCCATTTGTCCACAGGCTTTTCACCCTTGATCGCGTTTATCCTGAAAAAGGTAACCGCGCCGCAAAGTGGCACGAAAAGCTCTTTCTCCCAATCCTCTTTGTTTTCATCGAGCACTTTGTCCTCGGCCACAATCCCGCTGTGACTTCGGTACAAAACGAGCCCATCGCCGAAACTCTCAAAATCATAGCTGGTCTGCCAAATGACTTCCTCGAATTTCTGCTCTCTATCTGCACGGTCTTTGAAAGTCCTCGATATTGTCAGCCTGGCTGTCGGGAAGAGATTATCATACTTGTTCTGAATTGTGATTTGTGCACCGGAACCGGAAGATATTATTCTGTCAATATCCTCGGCGATGCGCTGCAGGATCTCACGGGGCGTTCGCGAGATGTCGAGCCTGCGCGTGACAGCGGCGGCCGAACGCTCGGCGCTGCTGTAAATACTGAGCACAGCAACCAGGACCATCGCTCCTATCGTCATGGCCGCAAGCATCTCGGCCAGTGAAAAGCCCGACGGCATCCTGGAAATGCCGTAAATTTCTGCCGTATTTTGATTTGTCGGTCTCGAACTCATCCGAGTCCAAAAACTCCTACTGCTGTCGACTTTTCATCAGATTCCAGATTTCAGAGAAATCCATTTGTTCAAGTTCTCTATACGTCAAACCCGTCTTCGGGTCTATTTCATCAAGGCCTTCCCGCTGCCCCATGGCCCTTATGTCGTCCATTTTCTCCTGCTGAGCCATGATTTCGGCTTGCGAACTTACCTGCCGCTGCTGCTGCTCAGGCGTCGGGTTGCCGTTGCTGAGCATGTAGATATCCAGATTGCCCTTGACGAACGAACCGTCATCAGTAACCAGCATACCGTTATCAATCCACTGCTCAATAGTCTCAACGTCGACACCTGCGTACAGGGCGGCGTCCTCTACCGCTTCGATGAGCTGGCCGGCCAACGATTCTTGTTCCGGGTCCTGCTCGTTCATCATCTTGAGCAATTGGTCCTTCGATACGTCAGTCAGCCAATGCGTCAGCTCGACAGTTTGCTCTTGTCCTTCGGTATCCTCGAACCGTGCCACGCAGACGCCCTGGACCCACATCCTGGCCGTGATTGGCTCGTAGAACGTCTCGACTGTCGTTTCCCATGTGATGCCAGGGTACAGCTCACTGTCGCCGTAATCGACCGTCTCTTTCAACGAATCACGAGCGAGGAGCCTCTCCATATTCTCGCGGGCGACTTCGAAGGCTTGCATCTGCAGTATCGAATTTGTCCCCGAAGCTGCGCAGCGGTCTATGACGATCATTACGCCCGAACTGACGAGCGCAACAATAATCAGGGCGGCTGAAACCTCCACCAGACTGAAAGCTCTTTTGTGAACACCACTTGTCTTAGAACGGAATATCATCTTTAGCCTTCGGCTGCAAAAGCGAAACATCACCTTCTTCTAGGCCGACAATTCTATTGAGTCTGTTGACCACCAACGAATACGGCTGCTCGTTTCGATCCATCAGGACGACTTTGCCGCCGTACGCCCAGCCCGATCGTCCGGCCCGGAACTTCGCCCGGCCCTCATTGGTGTAATCTGCATCATCGAACTCGACATATCCAACGCGGCAATTTTCGCCGAGATCGGCCTGGATAATAATCTCCTCTTCCAGGACCTCCGACAAATCCGGATTGGTGATCTCGCGAAGCAGATAGCTCTGCTCGGTTATATCAATAATAACTTCATACCTTCTGTCGCTCTCGGCTGCGGCGCTGGCGGCCATTTGCATTGTCGAGACAAAATCCTGGATCTGTGCTTTGAACGTATGCCTCTCGAGCAATCCGAACAGAGATAGCTGGGCAAGCAGCACAAAGAGTGAAACCACCACGAGCACGACCAACAGTTCGGCCATTGAGAAACCGCGTCTCGCATTGAGTGTAGCAGATTTCATTCGCATAACGCAGCAACTCTCACACATAAGACAATCAGGTTGCGTCTGTGCTGTACAGGTCGTCCTCGGTGCCCTCTTCGCTGTCGGGGCCTAAGCTGATAATCACGAATTGCTTGCCGCTTTCCGGATAAAGCTGGAAGATAAACTCGTTTCCCCAGCCATCCGGGGGCACTTCCGTAGTCTCCAGATAACCGCCTGTTTGCCATGTACCGTCGGGAAGGTCCATCGGCTGCTGAACAAGATCTAAAAGTCCCATGTCCTCGGAAGGGTATTGGCCCGTATCCATCCTGAATTGATTGACCGCCGAGTGCAGCATCTTCAGATTGGCCTTGGTGGTTATCAGACGCGACTTGTCTATCTGGGACGCCACCTTTGTAACCACCAAAGTGGCAAGCAAACCGATGATAATCAGCATGGCCATAAGCTCGACCATCGTAAAACCGTCTCTGATGTGTTTCTTTCTCTTATTCTGTGTCATCGTGATCTCCCGGAGATTCATCAAAAGTTCCCCGCCGAAACTTCCAGAATCGGCAATATCGTCGCATAGGCAATTACGCCAATTATCGCAGCCATGATGATGATGATAACCGGCTCGACGGCCGCGCTCAATCTTTCAATAACTATGTCGGTCGAGCTTTCGAGATTGTCGCTTACGCTCTTGAGCATCGTTTCAAGCTCGCCGCTCTTCTCGCCGACCGCAACCATGTGGGCAATTGCCGGATCGATAACGCCGCTGTCTCGCAGCGGGGTTGCGATGTCGGCGCCGGCAAGAATTCTCTCACGTGCACTGTGGATCGCCTTTCTCATAAGTGTGTTGCCCGTCACCTCGGAGACGACCCTGAGAGACTCGGCCATGGCGAGTCCCGAACCAAGAAGCGTCGAAAGGGTGGAGGCAAAACGCGCGACAACACGTTGCTTTATAAGAGGTCCGAACATCGGCAGAGACAGCAGAAACTTGTCACGCATGTAGGCGCCCCGATTGGTTTTCAAGAACCGCCTAAGGGCCCACGCAATTGCGACAATTACCGCAATAACCACCAGCAGCCGCCAAGTCGTCATTACATAACTTACGTCCATCAGACGCTCGGTAATCCAGGGTAGTTCCTTGCCCGTCCGCGTGATCTGTGCGCCTATCTTCGGGATAACCTGGGTCGTCAAGACCAGAATCGCCGCGATGCAAAACAGAACCAGAACGATGGGGTATATCATCGCCGTCAATATCTTCGACTCGACCCGCTGGCGTTTCTCCATGAAGGTGGCGATCGTCATAAAGCTCTCGCCCAAAATGCCCGTAACCTCGCCCACGCGAACCATGCTGACATATATGACGTCAAAATAATCGCCGTAATCCTTTAGTGCATCGGTAAATGATTCACCGGTGATTACGCGGTCGCGAATATCAACGATCGCAGCCCGAAATCGCGCATCTGATATCTGCAGTGTAAGGACCGAAAGAGACTCGGTCAGCTTGATTCCCGAATTGAGCAGCGTGGCCATCTGCTTGGTGAAGTCGATCAACTGGGTCTTGTGTCGTTTGCCGAAGAAGGAAAACAGCGCAGCCTTACTTTGGGCCCTGGAGCTGATCTCCGTGATGGACGACGGATGGACACTCCGTATCCGGAGCTGCTTGCGCGCAGCATAGGGGTTCTCGGCTGTGATCGCCCCTTTTACCTTCTTGCCGCTCGCTGCTATCGCTATGTAGTTGTATCTTGGCATTTTGGATTTACTACTTATTATTTATTATCTACTATTTTCCCTGTTCGCTACTGATCCATCTCTATTCACAGACAAAATAGAAAGAATAGTCAATAGTAAATAATAAATAGTAAATTAGACTATGTCCGATTGTGTCACTCTCAAGACCTCGGAAACTGTCGTCATCCCGGCAAGCACCTTCCGGGCGCCGTCCATTCGCAGGGTCTTCAGACCGGCATTGAGAGCGACTTTCTTTATTGTCCCGGCACTTTCCCTGTTGTATATCAGGTTCTGGACCTCTTCGTTAACCAGCATCAATTCGTAGATGCCCGTCCGACCCCGATAGCCTGTCTGGAAACACTTCTCGCAACCTGCACCGACGAAGAATTCGCCGAGGTTATCGGCCATCTCTCCAATGCCAAGTTCTCTCAATTCGTGATCCGAAGGTCTGGCGGGTTCTTTGCAGTCCTGGCATACCCTTCGCACCAATCGCTGGGCCATGATGGCGATCAACGACGAACTCACCAGATAGGGCTCGACCCCCAGGTCCAATAGCCTGCTGACCGCACCGGCCGAATCGTTTGTGTGCAGCGTACTGAAGACCAGGTGGCCCGTGAGCGAGGATTGTATCGACATTCGGGCGGTCTCGATGTCTCGGACCTCTCCGACCATTATAACATCCGGATCCTGCCGCAGCACGTGACGCAGCGATGTGGCGAAGGTCATTCCTTTCTTGTTGGCAACCTGAATCTGACTGATGCCTTCGAGCTGATACTCGATTGGGTCTTCAATGGTAATAACGTTTTTCTCTGCGGAGTTGATCCTGTTGAGACAGGCGTAGAGCGTCGTACTCTTTCCGCTGCCTGTAGGACCTGTAACGAAAATCACCCCGTGCGAGCGGTTGAGCAGAGAATCCAATTTTTTCAAATTATCCTGTCCCAACCCCAGTTCGTTTAATTCGAACAAGCCGGTGCTCTTGTCGAGCAGTCGCATGACGCTTCGCTCCCCGAAGCTGGTGGGCACGGTGCTTATGCGCAAATCGACTTCGCGCTGACCGAGCCTGACGCTGCAGCGGCCGTCCTGTGGAAGCCGACGTTCGGCAATATCCATCCCTGCCATAACCTTTATACGAGAAACGACCAACGGCAGGACATTCTTGTTCAGGCTCAGAGCGTCGTACAAGATGCCGTCGATGCGGTAGCGAACCTGGATTCTTGCCTCGTATGGATGAACGTGAATGTCGCTGGCCCGCAATTGCAGGGCCCGAAACAGGATATCGTTGACGAGTCGAATAACCGGCGGCCTGTTCACCACGTCCAGCAGGTCGTCTGAGGTGGAGACCTCGCCAACGAGCTGGTCGAGGTTTTGCGAATCAAGCTCCTCGGCCACCTCTTCAATGACCGTGCTCCTCTGCTCGTATGCGACGTCTATGACAGAGGTAATCGCCGCACGAGTGGAAACCGCGGCTTTGACAGGTAAGCCTGTCATCTTCGAGACGTTGTCGAGAGCATTTGCATCCAACGGCTTGGACAAAACCACAGTAAGCTCGCCATTATCAGCGTCCGGCCTTATCCCTATCAAATAATGGTGCTGAGCGTACATTGCAGGGACGGCTTCCACGAATTCCGCGGGCACATCTGCCGCAGAGACGTCCGGCAGAAAGTCCCAACAAAGCGCCTCGGCAAACAGTTTCAGGATCGCATCCTCTGTAAAGTACGGGCAGTTAAGCAGGGCTTCATCAATTCGCCCTTTGTCGGCGTCCTCTTCCAGGAATTTGATCAGTTGCTCGGCGTCAATCAGACCGGTACTCTTGGCAGTTTGTATCAGTAAATCTTTCATCGTTATTGGGCGTCAAGCACTTTTAGCGGCTCCACAGGCTTGGGCTTTACGCCGGGCCAGTCCTGATGGCCTTGGAATTTCTCCTCAAATTCCTCAAACGCTTCCCTGTTTCTCTCAGATATCCTCTCCAGGTCCGGCAGGCCAGCCAGCGTATCGTCGGGCCTCAATATTTCACCTTTGACAAATATATACAGTCTCGTATCATCGCTCTTGTTGCCAATTGTCCTGAAGAGTCCACCTACAAGAGGTAAGTCACCAAGGACGGGCACTTTCCAGGTCGCCTTTGTCTGATCCAACTGTACTATGCCTCCAAGGATTATTGTGCTCTTGTCAGGAACTGTAACCGTTGTCTCAATATTGTTCTCGATCTTCCGTCCCGGTGGCACATTCTCGCCGGAGGACGCAGGCTTCTCTTGAAGCGACCGTGTCATGTTTATCTCAAGGCGAAGCAATTCACCTTTACTGATATGGGGCGTAATGTCAAGGGTAATTCCGGAAGGAAACTCGTCGAAAGTGAAGCTTGAACTGACGACAGGTTCACCGCTGGTGGTGGCCGATGATGAACTCCTTGAGACGTAGAAGGTAGTCGTCGCATCAATATGGCCCAGTTCATTGTCGTTAACAAGAATCTTGGGCTTTGCCAGGACACGGCCATACTTCTTATGCTGCATGGCAGTCAACAGGAGGTTAATGTGCTCGTCACCATAGAAACCGGTGCCGCGGTCCAAGATGCCTTGGGAATGAAAATCAACGAAGCGGTCTCGGCTGTGGGGGGCCATCAGTTTCCCAAGTGCCTCAGCTGCACCTGCCACGGGGAGGGAGGTCAGACCCGATGTATTGGCCAGGTCCGGGAAGCTGGACAAGACCTTGAGGTCGTAATCAAATGTGTCGTTTTCGGTGATTTCGACAAGCGTAACGTCTATGAGCACCTGGGGCCTTCTCTTGTCCAGATTCTCTATTATGTTCGCTATCCACTCTTGATTCTTCTTGCTCGCGTAGACTATCAAAGAGCAAGTGTTTGGCTCCGGAACGATAATTGGCATTTCTTCATCCGGTCTTTTGGCGATTGTTTCGATCTTTCCCTCTTTGTCCTGGAAGGTATCCTGAATCAGCTTCTCGAGGACCTCAGCCAGATGCTCGGGAGACTGATTTTCGAGCGGGTAGAGTTGAACGGGAATGTCACTGTCCAGCATCTCGTTGTCAACGTAGCTCAAAATCCGTACGATCTTCTCATGCTGCTCGGCGGTCGCATTGACCAACAGCGAATTCGTTTGTTCAACTACTACAACCTGTGGTTCCTCCCCTGGAGCCTCGTCCATTTCACCGTACAATCCAGATCGACTGGTCGCCGGAAGCCTGGCAGTTGTGCCGGCCCTTGTGGTCCCGGCAGTAGTTGTGGTCGGAGGTTTCGCGCCGCTGGTGATTCTCGAAGAGTAAGGACTCGTTAGCCTGGGGGTGATTATTCCCAGCTCCTCCAGGTTGTTCTTGACTTCCTCGGCGGCAACATGCTCGATCCTGTACAATTCCAGGGTCCTCAGATCCTGCTGAACTACATCGAGAGTATCTATCAACTCCTCGACTTCATCCAGTTGCTCATCGAGCCCTATCATCAGGATGCGGTTTGTTCTTTCATCGGCATCGAGATACACAGCCGGCGTTTCCTGCGCCGGCTGCGGGGTTGTGCGAGTGGCCGCTGTCCTGCTTGCCGCTGTCCTTGCCCTGGCCCTGGCGGCCGCTTCTGCACGAATCCGGGCTTGATACTGGGCGGTCGTTTCGCCCGGCTGCTTTGGCTTGGATGGCGCCGTCGCTGCAGATGTGGACGATGACGTCTGGCTGACAGTTATGGACATGGTCCCCAATTGCTCGGCGAGGCTCTG
Organism: uncultured Pirellulales bacterium; assembly: GCA_964562575.1. GTDB lineage: Bacteria > Planctomycetota > Phycisphaerae > Sedimentisphaerales > Anaerobacaceae > SG8-4. The sequence continues at coordinate 1,847 of CAZLTY010000031.1, read as the reverse complement.
GAGCTTGGGGGCAAGCGCCTCGGCAATCGTGTATCGCAACTGCCTGAATCTGAACTTCTTCTGGTCTCCAGGCTCGTCAATGATCTCCAGAAGCGCCTGGATGCGCGGCATACGGTGTGCGTAGCCGGTTACGATAATTGCCTTTCCTTTCGGAATCGGCGGGGCTATTGTGAGCCTCATGGATGTCAGGAGATTTATTGCGCTGGCTGTATCCACATGCTCGAGGTCAAAGACACGCGTTACTACCCCATCGCCACGCTCGAATTCGTCTTGGTAGGTATCGAGCAAGGCGGGATCGATGGTTAATGCGTCGGCCACAGGAACTATGGTTACAAGATTGCCCTTGCTGCGAGTCATCACGAGGTTCTTAAACTTCAGCACATCTTCGAGCATGGGATACAAATCCTTGACCTTTATTGGGCCCCGCCACTTGCCGTTCGGGCTGATCGTGATTTCGCCGACCAGCATTTTCGGGTCGTACATAAAGTCGAGCTGCAAATACGGCCCCACCAAACCAAGGAATTGCACGACCGTGAGCTTCTCGAAATCGGCCAGGGCCAGATTAACGATCTGGTCTCCGTCGGGAACAGATTCGGGCGCAACCGACGCGGCGGCAGCCGGAACCGGGACCTCCTGTTCGAGCCTGGCCACGGCGGCATCCGCCTCGGGCCTTATCGCGCGGCTGCTCGACTGAGTCCCTGCCGGGGGGCTGGTACTCGGGGAGGTCTTCGCCAGGCCTGTGCCAGGGGCGGTTTTGACCGGATTCTGCTTCGGCGGGGCTTTTACCGCACCGTTTGCCGCGAGAAGGAATTTCGCCTCATTGGTTTCGAGCAATCCGGCAACCTTGTGCTTGGCCGAAGCTTGCGGCTTTTCCTGAGCTTTCGGCGTCTCTTGCGACCTGACAACATCCTGTCTCGGCAATGGTCCGACTGCCGAGACAATTCGCTCCAAGAGCTCTGCCGGCGCGATGGCAATAACAGCATCCTTGTGAATATCTATGATAGCTCTGGTGCTCGCGTCCGTGCATGGCGGATTGGAGAAATTTCCGATCGAGATGCCCCTTGTCAGACTGGGGTGAAGTTTCGAGGCTATCTGATCGTTGGACGGCATATCCCGTGCTGCAGAGACCGGGAGAATCTCCTCTATGACGAATTGTTCGGGGCTATCGACAAGATCGAGAATGATCGCTGCCTTGGCTACCTCAGCAGGCTCACCTGAGACCAGAAGCGTCAGAGTGTTCGGATAATGCGTGGCCGTGGTCGCGACAAGTTGGGCCAGATAATTTTTTCCCCGCTCAACAGAAATGTTCTTGAGTTTGACGAGTTCGTATCCCGGTCCCTCGGAAGCATCTGCTCGCTGAGTGGCAAGGAGAGAGTTGGCCATTGACAACAAAGTTACCGCCACAATTAGATTTACGCTGCAGCCCCCACGAAAACTTCTCCACCTCGACATCATAAATACCCCTTCATCCGATAAACCAGCTCGTAAGTAGCACATCTTCGACATCCGCCGGCCCCATCGACACTAAGACTGTCAAAGGAGCTTTCTTCGCAGAAGCTCTTACGCAAACCTCCTCGCAGTCACGCAACGGTAGCCTTTGGGCACCGGCTATCTATTCAGACACAGGAAAGGGGTGAAAGTTCCGATTATCAGGTGAAAAAACGCAAATTTTCCCGGTCGAAACGTCAGCACCAATCGCGGGCGATTTCCGACCGGCAGTTGAGGATATGAATCATAGGAGCCTGTCGGAGAACCCGATCTGGCTTCGAGCGGCTTGTTTTGCGACTGGTCGGTGTCCGGCTGCATCGACGATATACAGCGATATCGCCTGCTTCGCCGTCCTTGCC
>CAZLTY010000030.1:0-26642 GCA_964562575.1 uncultured Pirellulales bacterium | reverse complement strand
GTGTTCCGCGGTGTTCTCAGGCAGTCCGGGCCAGAGTGCACTGCGTAAGATGAAACTTGGTGACACGATGCCGGAGTTTTCACTGCCCGATTCAAAGGGCAGTGTGTTTGCGTACAAGCGCAACCGCAAGCGCGTGCTGGCGGTGGTCTTTCTGTCGGCCTCTCAGAAGCAGTCAAAGAGTGCCGCATCCGACATTGGGCAGATTCTCGCAGACCTTCGGGCCAAAGCCGAGCCGTTTGATTTTGTCGGCATTATGACCGAGCCTGCGAAGAGCGATTTCATCGAATCGGCCGACTCGAAGCCGGTGTTTCCCATCTTGCTTGACTCACAGTACAGATTATGGGGCAAGCTTGGGATAATCGCAAGACCCACGGTGTTGATTATCGCAAAAGACGACAAAGCCTCGTGGATCCGGGCCGGACATGGTTATGACTTCGCCCCTGCACTGCGGTCCAACTTGAGCTACGCCTTGGGCGTCGCCGGCAAAGACGCTCCCAAAAGGGGCGTGAAGGCCAAGGCGCTGGCCAACAACAGCGCCGCGGCGCGAATCAAGAGACACCTGCAAATGGCAAAGATACTCCAGACGAAGGGTCGTTTCGACTCGGCTATTGCCGAGGTGCACAAAGCCCAGGCGCTGGATCCCAACTCCCTTGAGCCGGCTTTGGAACTTGGCGAGCTTTTTTGCCGGGCCGGCAAGGGCAAAGATGCCCTGGAAACTGTCAGGAACGTGCAGACAGCCACGCGGCGCGACAAGGCACGGCTGCTATTGATATCCGGCTGGGCAAAGCGCCAGATGGGCGATCTTAACACGGCCGAAGATGATTTGCTTGAAGCGACCAAGCTCGATCCGAAATCCACCAGAGGGTGCTTTGAGCTGGGTCAGGTCTATCAGGCCAAAGGCGACAAGGACAAGGCGTTGGCGGCTTACCATCGTGCACTGACGCTGGTTCTCGGCGATAGTTAGCGGGGCCCGCGTTTTCAGTACTGATAACGCACCGGCCTGATTATTGCCCCCAAGCAAGAAGGAAATCGGACCTTTCGATCACATCAACAGGGGCCCCTCCAGTTTCTAAGTTCCGTAAACGCCGGTTGTACAAGACATTAGGGAAAACCGCATTCTCATCTACCTCATCATGCCAGTTTGGCACGGAAATTGCCACGTCTTCCTATGGCTTTATCGTTCTTTTTGCTTGACGATAAGAGCTGACTGTGCTATAAATGGGTATACTGACATTTGCTGAGTTCCGTGGTCGAGTGCTCTTTTGGATGTATCTGAGAATGATGCTTCGCGGACAAAGCAAAAGAGGAGTTGTGGGGCGTGGGTGTAGAAGGGTGATGTGTCATCTTGGCTGTTCACCATCGCGTCACCGCTACCAGCTTGTAAGTTGTGTGTGAACGTGTATGCCGCTGGCATTGAGCGGTGCTAGTAGTATTAATAGGCACCTTTGTTTTGGAGAAAGGGATTATGAAGTTAGGCAACAAGAGAAGAGTCGCTGTTATCGTTGGTGTATTGGCAGCCCTTTGTTTGCCGACGGTGGTGATGGCTGCGCTAGCACACTCTGATCTGTTCGGCTGCGACGGTTGCCATGAGCCGCATAACGCGGGTACCCTGCCGGGTGTACCGCTGTGGAACGGCAATGAGCCGACGGTTACGTTCACCATGTACTCCAGCGCTACGTTCCAGGGCACCATTGATGGCCAGCCCAGCGGTAACTCCAAGCTGTGTCTAAGCTGTCACGACGGTACTAACCCCGACTGGTCACCCATGATTGTGCCGGACCAGACGTTCGAAGGTTCTGAGTTGGTAAATACACACCCGATCTCGTTTGTGTACGATTCAGCCCTGGCATCGGTGGACGGCGCATTGAAGGATCCCTCGGAAGCGAGCACGCTCGGCGGAACTATCACCGAAGACCTGCTGGATCCCGATAGCAAAGTGCAGTGCGGCAGTTGTCATGACGTTCACACCTCGGGCATCGGCAACAACCTGCTCAAGGGCTATGATTACGGGCTCCAGCACGGGCCTCAGCTCTGCCGCATGTGTCACCTGAAATAGAATAGTTCTGCTCGCCAAGAGATTCATACCTCAATGTGGCCTGAGGCTTCGGCGGCAACGGTGCCACGGTGCCGGCGGCGCGGCGCTTCGGGCCGGAGTTGATTACGCATCTGCGCAGCACAGTCGCCGAACACGTCGTGAGCCAGCATGGTAATGGTCTGTATATGTTTGGTTGCCGGAATCCTGGCCGGTTTCAATCAATACAGGACCGATAAGGTCGTGTGAATTGAAAACTGATCCCTGCGCTGTCATTTTTCGTGTTGCCGGCGACTACGCCGCCGAAGATCTCTTTCTTGTTCTATCCCCCGCAGCTTCACACACTTAAGGCCCCATACAAACGGCGTCAGTAGCTATCGCACTTTCGGGCGTAGTCGCAACCTCGGGGAATTTCGTCGATGCTGGTGGCAAAGAGAGAGTTTCTGATAAAGGGAGTCGAACATATTTGACGACAAAGCACTTATGGCTGTCTCTAATTCCTTGCCAAATAGAGGCTTAGCTCTGACATTTGCGGTTTTGACAGCATGTGTTCTTGTAGGCTGTCAGTTAGCCCAGGTAGAGCAACCGAGGCAGGAACCGGTGTTCTTCCCGCCTCTGCCGGAGATGCCGCGCCTGCAGTTTCTCAAGTCTCTTTCCGGACCTGACGACCTTGGCGCCGCCAAGGCAGGTGGTTTCCAGAGATTTGTGCTCGGGGAGGCCGAGACCGAGCCGGGAATCTCCAAGCCTTACGGTATGGATATCTTCGACGGGAAATTGTATGTCTGTGATGTCGGCAGGAGAATGGTGGCCGTGTTCGACCTCAAGAACCGCACGTTCGGCTATATGACAAAAGACCGTCGGCTGATGAATCCGGTGAACATTCATATTGCCGATGACGGCACAAAATATGTGGCGGACCCGACCGTCGGCGCGATACTTGTTTTTGACAGAAACGACAGCCTGGACGCCATATTGGGCAAGGAACTGGGAATTGCCCCGATTGACGTGGCGGTTCGCGGACGGCGATGTTATGTCAGCGATTTCAACAGCAACCAGATTGTCCTCTTCGATATGAACACCCAACAGGAAATCGCTCGCGTAGGTGAAGAAGGCGCGGCACAACCGATAGGCGAAACGCCCGTGTCTGAATTGCCCCCCGGACAGCTTCTGTTGATAAGTGACCTGGTTCTCGATCAGCAGGGCAACATCTACGTTACCGACAAGGCGGCTGCGCGAATAACACAATTTGACCAATCCGGGAGGCTCCAGCGGGTTATAGGCAGATTGGGCGACAACATAGATGAGTTTGTCAGGCCCAAAGGCATAGCCGTCGACAGGGACCGGAGGGTATGGGTAGTTGACGCTGCGTCGGAGGTGGCCAAGATATATGATGAGCAAGCCCGGCTACTGTTGTTTTTCGGCCTGGGCGGCAACGATCCCGGCATGATGAATCTGCCGGCGACAATTGTCGTCGATTATGACAACGTCGAATACTTCGAACAATACGCCATTGAAGGGGCAGACATTGAGTTCCTCGTCCTGGTATCGAACCAATACGGCCCGAACAAGATCAGTGTTTACGGCTTTGGCCGGTTTCCTGTGCAGGCCCGCGCGATTGGGGCCGGTGGAAAGTCCACCTTGACACCAGGGTTGGCGCAGGATCCAAGAGTTCCGGAAGGCAAGGATCCGGCGCGGTTGTCCGTCGAGCCCAGAGAGCCCGACAGGACCGTCGGCAATCGAGAAGAGATTGCCAAACTGTATAAGCGCAGCGAAGCTCTCTATCGCGGCGGGCAATTCGAAAAAGCAAAAGAAGGCTATGAAACTGTTCTCAAAAGCGGTCTGATCCCGGCAGCTATGGCCAAGACGATAGAAAACCGCCTTGCGGACATTAACAACCGCGCTGCCAGGAGCGAGCAGAACGAGGAGATCGCCGCTCTCTATTACGGCAGCATCAACGCTTACCGTGCCGGTCAACTCACAGAGGCCCGGAAGGGGTTTGTCGCCGTCTTGAAGAGCGGTTTGATTCCGCCGGCTATGGAAAAAACGATAGAAAACTACCTGGCTGATATCGATGATGCCTTGACCAGGAAACGAGGCATTCAACCCTGATGAAGGCGGAGCCTGCGAAAGCAATGAGCCGAGTCCGGCGGCCGGCCGGCATGAGAGGAATTGAAAGGTAGAGACGTTGTGTTATCTCGAAGGGTACCTATATCAGTTGGATTGTTGCTGCTGGTCTGCCTAGAGATATTGCTCGTCAGTTGCGACCAAGTCAAACATCGTGACGTTCTGACCTTCTTTTTCGACGGGATCGAACCGCCGACACCCGAGGGATTCGAAAACGGACCTTTCGACCCTAATGAAGGGCTGGCGCAGGCAGCCCAGGCGCCAGCCTGGTACGTTCATGAGCCGGTGAAAGATTGCACCAACTGTCACGACACGCAAAGACAGTCGCGGTCTCCCGGGCAAGCGTACTTGAGCGCCCCGGTGCCGAAACTGTGCTACGACTGTCACGATGACCGTACGGTCTCGGCAAAGTTCGTTCACGGGCCCGTGGCGGTCGGCCAGTGCCTGTTTTGCCACCAGCAGCACAAGAGCAGGATCGAACATCTGCTCATAAAGGCCGTGCCCGACCTTTGTTACCTCTGTCATGACATGGACAATATCGCCGCAATACCCGCGCACTTTACAGAACGACCGTCGGTGTGCACCGACTGCCATGATCCTCACGTAAGCCTGGAAAGGCCTCTCTTGAAAGAGGGCGCGCGCCGAGAAAATGGGGACCCGAATGTCAGTCCGGCTCTGCCGGACTATCTCCGTGCCGCCAGGGGCCAGGAGGAGGCCTCTGCCGGGCAATCGCAAACAGCGCAGGCAACCGCTTCTAAGAGCGACAGTCTCTATCAGGTCCTTTCGACGGTGAGCAGATTAATCGAGCAGGGCGAATTGCGCAAGGCGAGGGCGTATCTGGAAGAATTCAAGGACAGCAAGGCTTTTACCGATCAAGAACGTGAAAGAATCGCACAGGTGCTCAGCATGATCGACCGTGTTATAGGAGCACCCGCACCTGATGCCCGGGAGCCCAAACGCCAAGGGCCGATAGAACAACAGAAGCCGGCTGCCAAGGGCGAGAAGGGCGACGCCGAGCTGCGCAGGCGAAAACAGGAGATTGCCGACATCTTTTACGCCAGTATGGATTTGTACCGTGACGGTAAACTTGCAGATGCCCGAGAAGGCCTCGTTACGGTACTAGAAAGCGGCTTCGTTCCCGCGCCTATGGGCAAGACAATACGAGGTTACCTGCTGGATATTGACAAGAGATTGGACCTAAATTGAGACGCGATTTGCCGAACGAACTGCATAGCACGACCAGAGGCCGGGCTCTCAAACCGGCACTTTGCGGGAAGATCCGCCTGGCGCTGGCGATTTGCGCCAGCGGGATTTTTCTTGCGGGATGCAGCGTTGATGTTGGCGGCCGGCAGCGACCTGTCTTGCAGAACGAAAAGATCAAAGGCGAGCTGGAGCTGGTCGCCGAGAGGCGCACCGATGAGCAGGGGACAAGTGGGGATAAGCGCAAAAGCACGACCGAAATATTCGAGGAAAGGGTAAGGCTCAGCACCGAAGGAAATGTATATCACCCGGACTTTTTGTTCTATACGGCCGCCGTCGGCGCCGGACTTGCCCAGCAGGAGATTGATTCGGATGATGAGTCCGGCAGCAGCAGCGAGACGCTGGATGACTACAGCATATTCGCCCAGTTGCTGCGCGGCAAGATATACCCTACGACCTTCAACGCGAGCAGGTCACAGGAGCTGATCTCCCGCCAGTTCCTGGGGGCTTTGAGAACCGAAAGAGAAGACCGAGGTATATCGTTCTCGCTAAGGCCGGAAGATTGGCCGATGACATTCCAGTACACCGAAAGCGAGACCGGCCAGGACGGACTCAGCTCGCTGGCCCGGGACTTCTTCGAACGAGACGACGAGCGATTCAGGTACTCGCTGACACATGATTTCAGCAGGCTTTCGCACATGAGTTTCGATTTTGACAGGACCGAGGTTTCGCAACGCAGCGTGGGCGCCTCGATAATGACCGACACGGACAGATACGCTATGCTGCACGATCTGATATTCGGCAGCGACGAACAACACAGACTCGATTCCTTCTTCAACTACGTCGATCAGTCGGGCTCATTCGATTTTCAGAACCTGCAGGCAGAGGAGCGTCTGAGGCTACAGCACTCAGATACCTTCGGGACCAATTATGAACTGCGGTTCACAGACTCCGACCGCGCCACGGCGAGGAACAAGGAAGTTCGCGGCCAGGGCGGCTTCGAGCACAGGTTGTACGAGAGCCTGGTTACGACATCCAACATCTTCATATCGAGAACCGACCTCGATGCCCAGGGTGATCTCGATCAACAGGGCGGCATGCTGGGTTTCAACTACCGAAAGAAAAACTCCTGGGGCACACTGTACAGCAATTATACGGCAAGCCTGACCCAGAGCGATCAATCGGGCGGCGGTGGCACGGGAGTCGTGATAGACGAATCGCATATCTTCATCGATCCGGTGGCCATAACGTTGAACAGAGTAAACATCGATACGTCAGCCATTGTAGTGACCGACGGCACGGGGCTAAGTACATATAGCCAAGGTGATGATTACACCATCACCGAAATTAACGGGCGAGTGCAGTTGAACATGACCACTCTGGGTATCGTACCTCCTAATGTCACGGACGGTCAGGAGATTCTGGTCGATTACAATTTCTTCATCGAGCCCAGAAGAGAAGAGGACACAACTCGCCACAACTTCAACATCAGGGAACGGTTCGGCAATGGCCTGTCGATATACTACGGTCACAGGCGCCAGGATGAGGACGTCAGCTCGACCATCACCGAGCTTACGCCCGATGAGTTCACGATCAATACAGCGGGCGCAGACTACACGAACAAAGGCCTTTTCCTGCAGGCCGAATTCAGCGAGGAGGACTCGACTCAGATTCCCTCGACGAGCAAGAAGCTGGTGGGCAGATACAGTTGGCCACTAAGTCCCGGGACGACGGCAAGCTTGCGAGTCCTGAATCACCGGCTGGATTTCGGCCGGCCGGACAAGCGGGACGTCGTGCTCTTCAAGAGCGGCGGGGAGGTGTACAGCCGATTGACCGAGGAGTGCGGAATCTCAGCTCGCGCCGATTATCGCAATGAGGACGATACGAGGTTCGGCAAGACCACAGGCTTTCAGCTTAACTCGGAATTGCAGTACAACTTTCGTCAGATGAGCGTCACTACCGGTGTCGAGTTGAACCTGCTCAATCGGCGGAGTGATGAAATAGATGGCAGTTTTCTGTATTTTAAGCTAAAACGTTTCTTCTGATTTCAGACAAGGGAATGTATAGAATGGCTGTAAAAGAAAAAACGTCAGAGAAACCAAAGGCACAAAGGCACAAAGTGGCAAAGGCACAAAGTGTCAAAGGCGCAAAGCGGCAAAGACACGACGTTATGCCGGCCCGCCCTGTTCCTTTTTCCCTTTGTTCCTTTGTGCCTTTGTACCTCTCTTGCCCTGTGCCTCTGTTGAGGAAGATGTGCTTGGCGGTTCTTGTGCTGCTGGCATCCTGCGCCGGGTGCGCCCGGAATCGCGGGGCTCTGTTTTTTCCGCCCGATGCACTGGTGGTCTGGCCCGAGCCGCCGGAGCAGCCGCGCATAAGGTATCTCGGGACATTGTCCACCGAAGACGATTTGAAACGGGAAGCCTCGTGGACCCAAGGGTTCGGCGAGCTGCTGTTTGGCAAGAGAGAAATAGGTGTTCTCGTTGGGCCCTATGCCGTTGCTATCGACACCGATAGCAGGTTGTACGTAACCGACGCCGCAGGTGCGGTGGTTCACATCTTCGATCTGAAATCGCGCAGGTACAGGCAATTTGCGGATATGATCGGTCCGGAGAAACTGGCCAAACCGGTCGGCCTAATCGTAGTCGGCGACTGGGTCTATGTCGTCGACAGCAAACTTCGCAAGGTCTGTGTCTTCGACAAGAACGGGAGGTTCATGTTCTCTTTCGGAGGCGATCTGTTTGCAAGACCGTCCGGGATTGCCTATTCGCAGGCCGATAAGACCGTGTACGTGGCAGACACGGCCGGCCACACAATATATGTATTTACAGGCAGTGGCAAGTTTGTCAGGAAGATTGGCGCCAGGGGTGTTGGCCCCGGCATGTTCAATTTCCCGACCCACCTTTGGGCCGACGCCAAGGGTACGTTGTACGTCAGTGATACGTTGAACTACAGAGTTCAGGTTTTTGCCCGCAACGGCCAGTTCCTTAGATCATTCGGCCAGCAGGGAGACCGTCCGGGTTATTTTGCCCACCCGTGCGGTGTTGCCACCGATAGTTTCGGCAACATATATGTCACTGACAGGCAATTCGAGAACGTGCAGATTTTCAACCCGCAGGGGGAGGTACTCATGGCCTTCGGACAGGAAGGGACGGCGCCGGGTCAGTTCTGGCTGCCGGCCGGAATTTTTGTAGATGATCGCAACAGAATCTACGTTGCCGACTCGTTCAACAAACGAATCCAAATATTCGAACTTCTGGAGAAGGTCGAAAAATGAAGATACGACCGAATGAATTGATGACGGTGCTCCTGGTGGCAGCCGCTTTGTCCTCGCCGGCGGCGGCACTGATTGACGGCTCGCCCCACGATTTGTCGGCGGTCGCGGGGGCCAGCACGTGCAGTTTCTGCCATACGCCCCATGGAGCCTTGACCGGCACACCGCTGTGGAGCCATAAGCTTTCGACTGCCGTCTATGACATCTACCAAAGCTCGTCGCTGGAGGCCAGCGTAGGCCAGCCAACGGGATCGAGCAAGTACTGTCTGAGCTGTCACGACGGGACCGTAGCTCTGGCCGAGAGCGTCGGCGGTTCTACCGGCGGCACGTACATAACAGGCGGCAAAGCCAACCTCGGAACGGACCTCTCGGACGACCACCCGATCAGTTTTGTCTACTCGATGGCGTTGTCCACAGAAGACGTGCAGATACGCCCGGCCTCGGCGGTGCCCGAGCAGTTCAAGCTCGACAGGTCCCGCGAGCTGCAATGCACCACCTGCCATGATCCCCATGACAACCGTTACGGCAACTTTTTGGTAATGTCCAACCACCGCTCGCAAATGTGCCTGAGCTGCCACGATCTGACCGGCTGGATACCTTCGAGCCACGAGAGTTCTATTGCTCTGGCGTCGGTGGCAAACGATTCGTATCTGCAAAGCAGTGAGTACGCCACGGTAACCGACAACGGCTGTCTGAACTGTCACAGGCCGCATTCGGCCGGCGGACACGAGCGGCTGCTCCACTTCGCCCGATCGGAGGACAACTGCCTGAGCTGCCACGACGGCTCGGTTGCGAGAACCAATCTCAGGTCCGATCTTTCCAAGTTCAGCCGCCATGACGTGGTCCGCTATCAGGGCGTGCACGATCTGACCGAATCACCGAGCGCGGCGGCAAGACATGTTGAATGCGTCGATTGTCATAATCCCCATGCCGTCCAGAATACAACCGCACAGGCCCCGGTTGTGCCCGGCGCGATGCGGGGGGCCTCCGGCGTGACTATCTCGGGCAGCCCCACCCGGAAGGTCCAGTATGAGTACGAGGTGTGTTTCAAATGTCACGCAGATAATCCGAACCGGGTCCAGTCGGCGATTACCCGCAAGATTACTCAGACCAACACGCGCCTGGAATTCGACCAGTCGGGTCCCTCTTTCCATCCGGTCACCTCACCCGGCGTCAACCGCAATGTGCCGAGTCTGAAATCTCCGATGACCGTTGCGAGCATGATTTACTGCAGCGATTGTCACGGCTCCGACAGCGCCTCGGGCACCAAAGGACCGCACGGATCCAACTATCCGAACCTGCTCGCCGGTCGCTACGAAACGTCGGACTTCACACAGGAGAGCAGCTACTCGTACGAACTCTGCTACAAATGCCACAGTCGAAACAGCATTCTCAACGACGAAAGCTTTCCCAAGCACAAGGACCATCTCGAGCAGGAGGTCCCGTGCTCGGCCTGTCACGATGCTCACGGGATTAGTGCCGCACAGGGAACCTCGACCAACAACAGTCACCTGATGAATTTCGACACGACCATCGTACGCTCCGATCCGGTAACCGGACGTCTGGAGTTCGAAGATACCGGCGTCTTTCACGGGCGATGCTATCTGCAATGCCACAACGTGCGGCATTCTCCGAAAGAATACTGAAATAGACAGGATAACAACGAGATTAACCGCCGAGAACGCGGAGATCGCAGAGGAGAGATTGGATTAAGAAATCTCGGGGCACTCTGCATTACAGGGTCGCAAGAACTGGAAATATTTTCCAGATAATTTAATGGCTGTGTTGTAAGTAGCGTTATTACAAGATAGTTACGCTTCTATCCTTTTGTCTGTGTAATCTGTGAAATCTGTGGCTCTATGTCGTTTCTTGGTTCCGGCCGCAGGCCGGGCTGTGGTCTCTGCGGTGAAGAATACCTCCAGTTCAAAATGCGAAAGACGGGTCTTTGCGATTTTGCCAGGAAAAGTCGTGAGTGTTCCTTCTTTCATGCGTCATTATTTAAATAGGATAGCAAAATCATGGTTCAATTGGGACATCTTGCTCTGCTGCTTGCATTCGTCCTGAGCAGTTGTGCAATTGCCGCTGACCTCCTGGGCAATTGGCGCAGCAGCGCCGGATTGATCCGTGCCGGACGTGATGCCACCATTGTGTCTTTCGGTTGCCTGAGCATTGCGGTGATAACACTTGCGATCGCATTGGCCAGTATTGACTCTGACATTGCGTATGTTGCCCGACATACCTCAAGCGCATCTCCCTCAGGGTATAAGATCGTCGCACTGTGGGCTGGGGCCGGCGGTTCGCTGTTGTTCTGGTTATGGGTACAGACCGGGTTTGTCTCGATAGCGTTTGGCAAATGCCAAGCACATCACGGGAAATTTTGCGCCGACGCCAGAGTCGCAGCCAATCTTATTTGTGTCTTCTTCCTGCTTGCCCTGACGTTTGAAATCAACCCGTTCGCCGTATCCAAGCAGGTCTCGCCAAACAGCGCATCGCTCGATCCACACCCTCTTCACCCGAGCCTGATCATCGGCTACGCAGCTTACGTCGTGTCCTTTGCGTGGTCCTTTGCCTGGCTCAAATGGGACAATGCTCAAGGACCCACCCCACTGTTCAAGCAGGTTCGCTGCTGGATCTTGCCGGCCTGGTTGTTTCTGACCGTCGGCGCAGCAATCGGTGTATGGTCGGCTCATGGACAACTTGGGTCAGAAGACAGTTGGCTCTGGGCCGTCGCGCGGAACGTTTCTGTAGTGCCCGGGCTGCCGGCAACCGTGCTGCTGTGTGGGTCGCGAATTTGCAGACGAGATGCTGCCGCTGCAAAGTGGATAGTCACGCTCAGTCTAATCACTTTCAGTTCGTGTATTCTGGCCACATTCGTTGGACGACCTGATATGTCCGCCGGTGCGCGCAGGCTTTTCATAATCCTCTTGATACACATATGGGCTTTTGCGGCGATACTTGTTTGGCGCAGACGCAGTCGCTCCAAACAAGATGCTCCGAAACGAGCCGACAAGGCAGAATAGGCGGGGGAACGACTTTTGAAGTACTCTTTTGCAACAATAGTGGTTTTGGCGATTTGCCCGATGTTCTGCGTTGGCGCCGAACTTGCGGTGCAGGTGATCAGCGGCACGGCCGACGGCGGTGCGGTGACAGATGACGAAGTCATCGTCCAGATATTCGAACACGGGCAACTGCTGCACACCCTAAACGGCAAAGCTGACGCCGAGGGCAAAGCCGTCTTCGAGAATGTCCCTGAGGGCGAACATCTCACTGCCGTCGCCCGAGCCAGGCACCAGGACATGATGTTCGGCGGCCAACCCGTCTCGCTGCGCCCCACAGAGGATGAGCACGTTGCATCCGTTCAGGTTTTCGACGTCTCTACTGATAAATCGAAACTCCTCGTTGAGACGCATCATCTGATCTTGAAGGCTCTCCCGGGGGCCCTTGAAGTAACCGAGTACATGCAGCTCAGGAACTCTTGCGACAAAGCTATCAGCTCAAGCGAACGAGACGACCAGAACAGGACTATCGTTCTGGATGTGAAGCTCCCTAACGGATTCAAGAACCTCAGATCCTTTAGCTATTTCGAGGACAACGCCCTGATTATCACCGAGGAAGGTTTTTACGACATAATGGCCGTGCCGCCGGGCGAGCAACATATTACCTTTTCGTACACTCTCAACGTGACATCCGAAGTCATGGACTTTGCAAAGGCAATTTCGCTGCCCACGTCCGAGTTCGTACTCTTCGCCGAGCTGGGCGCAGCGAATATCCAGGGTCTCGACCGGACCACCGAACAGGCTACACGATCAAGCGGCGAAGCGATGCAGTATTACGAGCTCGACAACCTCGCACCGGACGAAGAGATCGCGTTTCAGCTTATGGGCATGGACACAGGCTCGTCCGGCCTTCTGACATGGATAATTCTCGGATCTGTCCTCGGTGCTGTGACAATCCTCAGCATCCTGCGGCTGCGCCGCGAGAAAGAAACAGATCCGAAAACACCGTGAGCGGGTGGGGTGTCTGCATCCATTGGCAGTGAAGCGGTAGGATGGGTCCGCCACAGGCGGATTGCCCATGCTGATAATGTGGCATGACCCGAACCGCACGGGCAGTCCCGGCGCACCGGGCTGCCCATCTACCTTGGTGTCAATGCAATTGGTCGGCGCTAATCTGCGGATGTCTCAACGGCCTTGGCGGTTATCCTGGGTTGAACGAAGGTAACTCGCCGATCGGTGCCGTTGACTTTTATCCTGATCAGATCGCCGCTTCTCTTCTCCGGGCCGCTCGGCCAGCGCACTTCAAGACCCGTGGCGTCGATGTATCCGTTTTCGACGGTCTTTTCGTCAAGATCATACCACAACACCTTGGGACACGGTCCCCAAAGATCGCCGTCTTGTTTGTACAATGTCCCGCCGGGAGGATCTGATCTATAGGTTACTTTGACTTGCTTTGCGGGCCCGCAACCGGCCGCAAACATCAGTAGGGTAAGAATTACCACTGTAATGCCGCGTCTCATTTTCTGCCCCCTCTCGCATAAAAACCGTGCCGGCGTGTTAGAAACACTCCCCTAACGGCAACCCCGGCACTCTCACCAAAGCATAAGAAATATCCGGTGCAAACGCAAGAGGAGGCAATTCGCTCGTGTCGTCTGCCCTTTCCGTAACAACAGCGCTTGCTCAAGAACACTTCTGTGCAATGTCGCGCTGCAGCAGTTCAGGTTGGCGGTTATGGTCCGAGAAATTCCCGCAATTTGTCGTTGATTTGCCAGACCAAAGAACAAAGCCAATCGCCGGTCTCTGGCTGGAAACTCTGAGCACTAAGCTCCAAGTTCTAAGCCAGTGCTTCTTACAGAGCACGAGTATGCAGAACAAGGCCAATTTCAAAATCGCACTGCGAAAATGAGCTGCAAGAAGAGATAGGGTGTCGGACGCTTCATTGCAGGTCTAAATGCCTCAAAAAGCGCTCTAATCTTCAACAAACATTGAATTCGCAGGGGTTTTTGAACGATATATCAGTACTGTTTGCACCGTATGAAAGGGGCACGTTGGCCTGCTGAGATGGAGATAGCTTGATGCGAATAAAGTACGTGGTTTCCACGATGGTCTTCTGGGGACGTGAGCACCCTCTGTCATTCGAGCAAGAGTGCCAATTCCTGGCGTCTTTGGGTTTTGGCATCGAGCTGTTGCCCCACATAAAGGGCCACCAGCACGAGTGCCGATACGACAGGCGCAACTGGTCGAGGCTCGTCGCCGCGACCGAGGGGATGCAAGTGGTGATGCGTTCGCGCGATGATAGGCCGAATTTGGAGCAGTGGACAGAGCAAATCGAATGCGCTAAGCTGCTCGGGGCCAATATCGTGACCGGTTTGACGAGTATGGGGATTCCTGTCGGGCAGGAACTCAACGGCAGTGACTTTGCGGGCGATGTGGTCAATTTGGCCGAGAAGAACGACGTCAAATTATGCCTGGAGACCGGCCGATTGCCGATGCTCCAGGCGGTCGGTGAGAGGTTCGAATCGCTGTGGTATTGTCTCGACACCGGTTATGCCCATCTGGACAGCGAGCATCCTTTCAGGGAATATGTGGACCAGCTAGCCCCGAAGACGATCCACTTGCACCTGACCGACAACTACGGCCAGGTTGACGACCACGAGCCGCCCGGCTTACAGGGCGGGATGCCTCGCCAAGATTGGGACTACCTGCTGGATGTGCTGGGCAAATACGACAATGACGTGGTCGGTTCACTCGAAATGTGCCCCTGCATGCCGGCGGTTATGATACGCCAGGCGAGCGAATTCTTGTTTGACGCGATGGAATGGCCCAACAGGCCCGTAAAGCAGCCCGGATCTGCGGATGTAAACTATAATCCGATGTAGCTCGGTGAAATCAAAAAGCAAAAATCAAAATGCAGGAAAAGAGGTACAAAGGAACAGAGGCACAAAGGCACAGAGTGAACTGGTACAACTTTGTGCCTTTGCCACTTTGTGCCTTTGTGCCTGTATCTTAATATTTAGTCCTATTTGGGAGACATAGACCATGAGAACCATTGTTAACATGCTGGCGGTGGCTGTTTTGCTGATCGGCGGCTGCACGATGTCGCAGGAGAGTTCGTCCAGGGTTGGTTATGATTTCGCCGGCGTGGATAAAGTCGCCATCGTAGCGGTCGAAGGCGCCGTCACGAGTGAAGCAGCGAAAGATCAGATTGCCGATTTCTTCTCGATAGAATTGCTGGACAAGGGCTACGCCCCGGTGGGGCGCACACAGGTACGAGCGCAACTGCGGGAGCAGGAGCCGGAATCGGAGCACTTGACCACGAGCGAGACGGCCGTGGAGGTCGGACTGATCCTGGACGTCCCGGCGGTCCTTGCCATCAAAATCCCCCACTTTGGCGAAGAAATATCGATAACGGCACAGATGATCAACGTCGAGGACGGCAGCACTTTGTGGCTTGTCAGCGGTTCGGGCAAGGGCAAGCGGACCCTGTCCAACATGTTTGGATTCGGATCCAAGGGCAGAAGTGACAATCAGTTGCTGGGCGACGTCATGGGTGGCCCGAGCCCGTTGGGCGGCCCCGTGGATATGCCGCTGGCGCCTGAGGAGGCCGAAAAAGCACAGGGCATTATCAAGAAGATGTGCAGAAGTCTGCCCACGAAATCATCGGCACAATGGTAGAATCGTCCAAGTTCGCGTGAGCCCGACGGAATCCGGGCTATGCTTGGATTACTATGAGGGGCAAGGGCCGAAGGACGCTCTTGCCCCTGCTTTTCTTAGGCTCTGTCTGAAAACTCGATCTGGCTTCGAGCGGCTTGTTCTCCGCCTGGCTGCATCCGGCTCCATCGACGATAAAACCAATATCGCCTGCTTCGCCGTCTTTGCCAGGCGAAAAACCGCTCGATCTCGCACCCGACGACGGAGTTTTCAGACAGAGCCTATGTTCACTACGAGCCGGCCGCCGACAGAAACGCTTCGATGTTTTCTGTCGGGACATCCGGAGGCATCCCGCCGCCGCAAGAGAGGATGATCCGGCTCTTGTCGTCCACGGATTCGATTGCTGCCGCTACGCTGTTGCGCACGTCGTCGGCCGTCCCCGCGGCGAGGACTTCCCGCGTTGGGATGTTCCCGAGCAGCGTGACGGCGTTGTTTGTCAGCTCCTTGATCTCGGCCAGTGTGTGCTGGAAGCTGAAGTTGAAAATGTTCACGCCGATTTGAGAAAGGTACGGCGCGCATACCAAGCCGCCGGCGTCGTTGTGGAAGAATCTGACGGCGACGTCGAGTGATTGGAAAATGCGCTCGAGATACGGCAGCGCGGCGGCTTTGAAATCGTCGTCACCCAGAAAGCCGACGATGTCGTCGAGAATGAATACGCCGTCGACGGACGGGAAAGTCTGGGCTTGAAGCTTGAGCCAGTCGATGGTGAAATCCGTTATCGTGCCAAGCAATTTGTGGACCTGCTCGGGGTCAGTGCGGATCGCCATGAGAAACTCGGTGGTGCCGGTTAGGAACGACGCTATGTTCAGCGGTCCCCGCGAGACGGCGAACTTGATGCCGTGACCTTGCTCTTCGATCCGCCCCTGGTAATGCTCCAGCCGCTTGAGGACGAACGGGAGCAAACCGTCTTTGGCGGAATTGGGCTTGCTGAGCGAGTCGGCCGCCTGGAAATCTGTGATGATCTTGTCGGCGTAGGGCAACTCGTTTTCGTGCCATGAGCACTTGGCCCCGAAGGCGGACGGCTCGGTGCACATTCCATACTCGGACCAGAAACCCGGCAGGAACATCACGTCGGGAAATTGCGTCATGGCCTTGACGTTTGCCTCGAACCACATCTGCTCGTTGGCATAATAGTCCAGCGCGGTGACACCGGCCCAACCGGGGAGCCAGGGGCTGTCGATGACAAAGCCCACCGGCAGCGGGTCGAAGACCTGGCCGTCAATGACGCCGAGCAATTTCTCCCATTGTTCCGGCGTCATGCTGTCTGCGGTTTCTTACGAGCAAAGTGAACGATAACGCACAGGACGATAAAGCCCACGAGTATTCCAATGCCTTTCCATTGCAGTTTAGACCAGAGGCTCCAAACACTGCCGAATGCAGCGGCGCCGGAAGCCAGAGCCATCAGAACGTTCCAAAGGATGCGCTTGCCTCCGGTCGGCATGTTGTTGCCCATGAAGGTCTTCTGGTTCATCAGTAGGAAGAATGCGAAGTACGCGATCGGCAGCAGGACCATCGCGAATACCGACGTCGGCACGGCCAGATACGGAGCGGCGTCCTTCCAGAAGAACGGGCCGAGCGCTCCGACACAGACCATCAAGCTACCGAACTTTTGGATCCAGCCTTTGGGCGGCTTGCCGAGGAGTTCGCACAAGCAGAGCCCGTTGATTGTCATGAGCATGGTGGCGGCGCTCATAGCCATTCCGATGACACCGAAACCGAACAGATATTGGGCGACTACTGTGCCTGTCAGCGGCGCCAGAGTGTCGGCCAAATTAAAGGCGTCGCGCTTGACCAGCATCGCCGCCATTCTTTTGTCGGCCCAGGGCAGAGCCTCCGCCTTTGCCGTTTGTTGTTCGGGCGTGAGGCTGGCGAATTCCTCTGCGCCGATGTCAAAGCTTGCCCTCTTGGCAAGAAGCCCCTTGTATGGACCGACGAGGTTCGCCGCCGGTTCGACGGTTATCTCACCGCCCGGCTCTTCGGCAACTAGGCCTTGTGCCGGGGCAGCGTGAAACTGGCTGCTCGAAGCTATGACGACGCAGCCGGTCGCAAGGATGAACGGGATGAACAATCCGGTTGAAAGATCGAAGATCGCCAGGCCGCGGAAGTGCTTATCCCAGCCTTTGCGGAGCATTGAGTACGGGAGAAGGAATGTCATGTTGATGCCGACGGCGGTCGCCGCGGCGCTGATCATGACGTCACGCTGCTGGCCCACGATCATGTTGGTCCAGAAGGGTCGGAAATTCTCGGCGACCTTTTCTATGTGAGGCATTATTTTGTCGGTCGGCCTATTGAACAAGCTCAAGTCAGGAATCAAGCCACTGAGGATTTCGCCCCAGACGATCTTGCCTTCGATACTGAGCTTGAGAACCACGCCGATGAAGCTGAGCACGATGATGCTAACGATAGTCTTAATCATGATCTCGAATATCTTGACACCCTTGCCGCCCGCGCCGTAGGTCATGGTGACTGTCAGGCAGATCGCCAGGAACATCGCCCCGGCGATCATTTTGCCGGGTATCTCACCCATTGTTTCGGGGCCTATAAGTCCGGGCAGCAGGTTCTGCCGCAGCGCCGCGGTCCCGAGTGCGAATTGAGGCAGGGACCAAACGAGGTTTGCCATCATCGAGGCGATCAGCCAGCCCCAGCCCAATACGGGATTAACGTGCGTGTTGATCGCACGCAAGGGTCGCTCACCGGCGGAGAGTGTTACGTACGCGATGGCGCTCATCATAATAACACCCAAGATCATAGCTAGCGGCTGGAGCCACATGAAGCTGAAGCCCACCAGCACGCCGAGGTAGAGGCTCGAAGAGAGCGAGCCGCCGCCGAGCGTGATGCCACTTTGCAGCCAGCCCGGGCCCGATAACTTGAGGAACACCTTACAAAGCGCTCCTGTGCCTTTCTTTTCCGCATCAATTATCATCTGGCGATCCTTCTCGATGCGGGGATTGACGTGCATGACTTGTTCGTTAGCTGGTGCGCCGGCAGCTCCTTGCCGATTTTCGTTGGGCGTCATACTCTTCTCTCCTGATTAGACCTCTTGTTGACCAAACTTCTACAAAACTGATGTTAAGAAAAGGAACAGAGGCACAAAGGCACAGAGGGACGAAGGGTCAAAGCGCGAGGAACAAAAGACGAAGGACGAAACATCCATCGTCTGTCCTCCATCGTCCCTCGCCGTTACTTTGTGCCTTTGTCCCTTTGCCACCTTGTGCCTTACTGCCCTGAGTCAGAATACAATTGAGCGTTCCTGGACAAGATGTATTCTCGTGCTTTCAAAACCACATCGGGGTCAGCCTCGAACGGCAGGCAGCCCGTACCTATGCAGACACTCTGCCTATTCTCGGCAAGGGCCAGAACCCTGTCAACTTCCTTTTGAGCGATGTCGAAGTTTTTTGACGTGAGCGCTCCGGGGTCCATGTTGATTCGAACCATCACCTCGGGATGTGCCCGCATCCGCTCCATGAACCTCGGCTGGTCCGTTTTAGCGGGGCAACAGACGTAACCTGTCCCGGTTTGCAGGATGTAATCGAGGATGGGCAATGTGTCACCACCCATTATGCAGGGCACCGGATGGTCCACGATCACGGACGTCTCGGCCATGATCTTTTCAAGGGCGCCAAGCTCGATATCCCGAAAATTATCGGGCGACATCAAAGGCGGAGTCGCCGCCGATTCGAAGAAAGCAATGTCAAGACCGTTGCGGACCACTTCTTTGCAAAACTCGACCTGCCCTGTCACGAGATGCCGCAAGGCCCTGGCAACCTGATCCGGGTCGGTATAGACCTTGCATAGCAGGCTTTCGAATCCGACGAGATTAGCCGCCAGCGAGAAAGGGCCGCTCAACGGAATTCTAACTTCGGTCGCAGGGCACTCGCTCGCTACGCGTTTGGCCGCCTCAATGACCATCGGGATGCGCCCAGCCGCTCGGGGATCAAAGGGCGCGAGATCGAGCAATTCAGCCATAGTGCCGTATGCAGGCCTGGATATCGCGGGGATTCCGTTACCGGCGGGCTCCTCGACCACAGCGCCGTAGGCTTCGGCTTCCAGATTGTAGATGTCGATACCTACTACGACCGGGCAGTGCTCGTACAGACCAAACGCCTCTATGTGTCCGGCGGCGAGCAGATCGCAACTGCGCGACACTTCCCAAGGACTCTTGTCAATTACCCGGGCGGCGTGCTCGTAGACTGAGGGCGCGAACTGAATTTGCCTTGCCTGTGCTGATTGTTCCTGTTGACCCATTTGCAAGTCAAAACGTCTTGATGGAAACTTCGGCTCCCGTTCTTTCCGCCGAGACGTAGGCACTATAGATAGTCGAGATGCAGTCGGCAGCCAGGTTGCTGGTGCTCTCGAGCGTATCGCCATAAGCAATGGTCCTGTAGAACGCCTCGGTCTCCTGCGGATAACCCGTGAACCAATCCTCGTCGGGGGAGGGATTTGACCAGCCCTGCTTCGTGCCCGTCTTCTCAACGACGTATATATCGTCGAAATTCGCATCGACAGGGTTGTATGTCTTCATCGCCGTGTTCGGGTTGATATTGCAGACGGTCCGGTGATTGTTGGCCGATACCTCGAGCCAGTTATGGATGCCGCCCAGGATGATATCGGAGGCGAAGATATCGGCGATCGTGCCGTCCTCGAAGACCACGTGCATCAGCGAGAAATCGTCAATATCGTGATAGTCGGTGCGAATATGTCCCTCGTCCCGGAAGCCCTCCAGCCTGGTAATTGCGTGAGCTCTCGCCGAGACCACCTTTGGTTTGATAGGCTCGCCGTTTCTAGCTAGCCCCTCGACGCGCTTCAAGTACAGCGCCGCCGTCAGTGGATGGCACCCTTTGCCTATCATCACGCCGCCACCGGAGAACTTCCAGTAGGCGTAAGTCGCGGCGTGCGAGCCCGAGTGGGCTTCTTCGCCGTGTATCCAGAGTATCTGGGCGCCGGTCTTCTCGATGATCTCGCGCTCCTTTTGAATCGATGGGGCGTAGATCCAGTTCTCGGCGTAGAGAATCTTGCCCTTGCTCTTCGACTCGGCTTGGAGTATCCGCTCAATGCTATCGAGAGACTGATCGAGTGCGTCCTGCTTGGGAAAAGTGTCGCCGTTGAACTCTTCGGAGCCGTCGCCGAAGTAGCCCGTGAGGGGTTTTTCCACAATGGCGAACTTGTCCTGTTCGAGAGCCGCAACCGCGATCGGCTCGTGGGCCACCGGCGGCGTGCAGACGTGGACGACGTCCACCTTATCGATCAACTCTTCGAGGCTGTCACAGACGCGAATACCTCGTTTCTCGGCATAGGTCCTGGCCTGGTCGGTGTCGGTGGCGAAAACACCCTCGACTTCGATGTTGGTGTCGTGGACCTTCTTCAGGCATTCAAAATGAAACGTCGCGGCGAATCCTGCGCCAACAATTCCGGTACGAACGGTTTTCTTATCCATCTGAATCCTAGTACTCTGCCATGACTGATTCTGTTTCTTGTCATTCCCGCACCTGCTTTCGCAGGTGTAAACTTGTCCCCGCGGAAGCGGGGAGCGGGAATCCAGAATTACTGGCGCCCTGGATTCCGCATCAAGTGCGGAATGACAACCAATGTTATCGAAGTCAACGGATCACTAGTTTGCCAGATCGAAAGGCGAAATATAATCGCCGTGCTTTCCGCGGGCTTCTTCCAGACGCTTGATCGTTGCCTCCAGCGTATCGTAAACTTCCTGCGGGCTGCCGGGGACGTTCTCGGTGTGGAATTTCTCAACGCGCTCAATCTTGGCCAAGTTCTCGGGCACCCGGATCGTGAACTGGTTCACGTAGTCTTGCCTGCTGTACTCCTTGTCGAGGACCTCCTTGAAGAGTTTGACCAGATCCTCGTAACGAGGAATAAGACCCGTCGGACAGGTGATCGCATCGACGTCGCCGTGAACTCGCAGTTCCATCCATTTGACCCAGACGTGCTTGTCGGGCACGTCGTTGGTGAAGTTGCCCTTCTTGTCCCTCAGGAAATAGTTGACGCCGAACACCAGCGGTGGATTCTCGATTCCCTCGACAAAGTCGATGTTGTTCTGGATGTACTTGCCGAGAGGAATTGCCAGGAAGTCCTGAATGCTCATCAGGTTGATTTCCATCACACCTTCTTCGCCGATAATTGCAAACGTGGTCTCGGTCTCGAGCGATGCGCCGTACGAGACGATGCCGTGGGCCCAGTCGAATGCCTGCTGAACCGGCACGGATGCCTTTGGATCGCGCCCGCCATACATTACGCCGTCAAGGGGAACGCCCTCGGGATTTTCCAACTCCGGATCGCAATTGGCCAGGGCCGTCAAAGCTACTGTGTATCTGGCGTTCTTGTGAGCCAGTGGGATTTCCTTTCCATTGGCGTCCTTCTTGCCCTTTTGCCATTGGCCCGAGAAGTTCACGCCGTCATCGGGTGTATCTTCTCCCATGCCCAGCCAGTAAGGTTTCTTGTCCTTGACCAGGATATTGCCGAAGATTACCTCGCCGGGTTTGTGCAGAATATCCCATATCACCGGGTCGTCTTTGGCCTTGACGTTCTGAATGATGCCGAAGATTCCCGCTTCGGCGTTTACCGCGCGGAATTCGCCGTTGATCTTTCTGAAATATGCAATGTCGTCGCCCAGTATGGTCTCGCCGGGCAGCATCGCCGTCGAGGTCTTGCCGCATGCGCTGGGAAAGGCGCCGGCCAGATAGGTCTTTCGTCCGCCGGGGCCGTAGACGCCGGAGATGAACATGTGCTCGGCAAGCCAGCCTTCGGCGTCGGCCTGGCGAATCGTGAGCCTCAGGGCGAGTTTCTTGAGACCCATTGTATTGCCGCCGTATTGGGTGTTGACGCTGTAGACCGTATCTCGGGTATAGTCCATGTAGATGCGCTTGTTCTTCACATCCGCGCTGATCATGTCTTCACTCAACTCACCGGCCGAGTGCAGGAAGCAAAAGACGTTTTTGTCCTTTTCTATCTTGCAGAATTGCTCGTAGGCGGTTCGATAGAGCAGATCCTCGTTATGGGCCACGTACCACGAATCCGTTATCTGCACGCAGGGAACACTGAAGACTGAGCCAGCGGGCCCCAGGGACAGGAACCGCAGAATCGCCGTCCTGCCCTTCATGGAGTCTTTGAGCAGCCCCCGCACCTCGGCCAGGCCCGCCTCTCTCTCCATCTGGTTAAGCGCCTCGCTGAGCTTCTCGGTCTCGGGTACGAGATATTTGGTCGCCTGCCTGTCCCGGCCCTGGTCGCTGGGCCCGTCGAAGTGAGACGTATGCCCGGCTGTTTCGAGAGGCTGCTCTTCGCCACTCTTGACCGCCATTTCGCGAACATGCCTGACATCCTCTTCGGAATCCGTGCAGACAAACACCTTCTCGGGATTTGTCAACTCTATCGCATCGGCAACAAACGCATGTATCTTGGTGTTGTCCACGGCCAGGAGTTTGTCGTAACCATCGGCCGTAAGTCTTTCTTTCAGCAATTCGTTTATATTACTCATTTGTGACTACTACCTCCTAAATACTTTAATTGAGTTCAGAAAACCAGCCGGATTGTAACGCTGGCGCTGAGCTACGTCAACTTGTTTCCGATCCTAAATCATCCCGTCCGAGAGTCTTAGCTTGACGGGGGCCCATGACAATGATGAGTCAAAGCACTTTTCCGAGCACATCTTGGCCTCCTTTCAACTACCTGATTCCTGGGATAGCTGTCCGTCCTGTAACCAGCTACCCAACCTGGACGAGCCGGAGCCAGAGAGAGTCCTATAAAAGGCTGATTCCTCGCCGAAGGCACCTTCTGCCCATAGGCAACCGTCTTGTTCGTACGATCGCAATGATGTCATATACCCACCAGAATCAATCTCCTGCAAAGCCCTCCGGCTTGACCACGCACGCAGCGGCGCGCTCAAGAATTACATCGGTAGCCTCTACCTAGCTTCTCTGGTTGTAATTTGGGCCTGTGCCTTTTCTACTCTACTTCGATACGTGATTGTTCGGTCTCCAGGAGTGTCCGCTCGCCTGCTTCCTCACTTAGCCTTAAATCCAAAGGGATCCGTAATCATTTCCCCCAGACCTGCGGGAGAATCCGGTTCGTGTTTTCTTTGAACTTCTTTCATCACCTCTTCTGTTGGTCTGCCGCCGGTAGAAATAGTTGGAGTAAGTATGAATATGGTCTCAACCGCTCGCTGCTCGGTATCTTCGCTGGAGAACAGAAAGCCAATAAGCGGCATATCTTTTAGCACCGGAACTCCACGGACAACGGCATACTCTTCGTTCTTTCTTATGCCGCCAATTATGAGGCTCTCACCCTGTCGGATGCGGTTGTTCTTATTCGCGATTTCCTTTTTGGTGACAATTGGTACCTGCTTTACACCTTCGGGTGTATTCTTTGAGCCTAGTACTATGTCCGTTTCCAGGCCGATGTAGCCACCTGCGAAGACGTGAGCGGTAATTTCAAGTGAGTCAATAACATCTTCATATTCGGTTTTCGTTTCCAAATAATCTGATCGCGTGGAGCGCATAGTTGTTCTGTCCAGTGGTACCTTCTGAGTTGATATGATCTTGGCTGTTCCGCCGTTGACCACTTCAAGCGTTGGATTCATCAGAGTCTTCAAATAGCCCCTCGATTCAAGCAGGTCAATTAAGACCGTGAAATTATGGCCTGGAAGCCCCGTGCCCAAATACCCTATGTTAAGGCCCATTCTGGATCTCGCTACCTCTCTGAGGGAGGCACCGGGGAACGCGGGAAGATACTCGTCGTCTTGTACCAATTGCCGAACGTCAGCTCCGAAAGCTGCTCCGCCAGGCTTCAACGTGACGGACTCACCAAGCAAGTTTTCTATCGCTATGGTGGTTTCTCGGTCAAATGTCATATCCGCATAAACCTCTGAGATCAGACAATCTATTTTGACCTGAATCGGAGCGACATCCACCAGCTCCAGAAGTTCCAGTACTGCCTCGGCGTCTTCCTGAGTCGGACATCTCACCATCAATTGGTTGGTGAGAGGGTTGCTGCTGACAGTGTAGTCCACCATTTTCGTCTCTTTGCCCTTTTTGTCGAAGAGCTTGGTGGCAAATTGATCATGAACAATTCTCTTTAAGGTCTCAGAGGTATGGTGCCTGCATGCGTAGGATAGTTTCCACTCCGAACTGCCGCCTACTGTTTGCTCGAAGATTCTAGGTGGGGCTTTGTGGACTTCGGAAGTTGCGACATTCGGCTCGGGAGCCATCACATCGATCTTCAGATCGCGAAGAGTTCTCTCGGTCTCATGTTCGGCATCTGATTGGGCAAAGATACTCCCCCGCCCTCCAAACCACAACGCAACTGCTATGGCCAAGGTCACGATTAGCCATTGACTGCGGCTGACTTCTTGGCTGCTACGACTCATAATCTTACGATGTCCATTATGGTCCCACGTCCAATAAACAGCGTACCCACACTGGCGAGCTTCTGACTTATATAAGGACGTAACTATAGGCTGTTATGTTGCTCTGTTGTCAGGCATACTATGTCTTATTTCCTCTATCTGGCAGCGGCACCGCCATCATCATCCAGCAAAAAAGGCCAGCAGACGCCAAAACGCTCCACTGACCTGCACCTTGCGAGGCCACCCGTGAAGGGCCGCCACTAACCTACAAGCACAATATCTGAGGACAAAAAGAAAACCGGCAACAGTTTAACGCATTTCCACTGTTTGCCGGCCCATCTACAGCAAGTAGCACAAGACTACCCCCTGTCAATCTGCCCATCTTATTTTTCGACTCTTATTTATCTTATCGACCTTTTTAAGATATGTCAATGAATTTTTTGAGAGACGTTTTCACCAACCTAGCGGTTCTGTATTATCGCGGGAGGGTAAATTCTCGAGGGTAAAGACGATAATACGCTCACCCGCAACATCGCTAATGTCCGTGTGAAGACTTATTACCTTCCTACTGGCAATGTCGGAGATCGCTTTCTCCAGTAGCGGCCGAGCCTTTTCAAGCAGTTCCGCCCGGATCTCTTTCACTAACTTTGTCGCTGCCGTATTGCTCGTTATTGCAGCGGCTTTCAAATGCCAGCCAGTTGTTGTAGCAAGCCCGGCCTTGACAACCATAGTGGGCATCTCCGGATTGTTGATCCATTTCAGCACAGCTAAGCTTTTGTTAGGGCTATGAACATGGAGGCCGTGGAGTGATTTCATGTCTTGAGACTTCGAACAATGTATCTGCTGTTTCGTAGTATGGAGATAACCAATGGTCACCTGCAGATTTACAAGGGGTAGCCAAGATTGCCTGTTCGAGAATAAGCCGGCAGAACACAGTTGTCTGAGGGTTCCGCCGGCCTTTTTTTTTGTGCTGTAAGGAGGTAGTACTTATGGATCGCGATGATTTGCAGAAAAATGTCCGTATCTTGGCGACCATGAAAGAGACCGAGATGCCCGTTGTCAGTTGCTATCTCAATACGGAGCAGGGCTATCCTTCCTGCCAAGCATTTCTGGCCGAAAGGACGATATTGCTCAAGCGGATTATTCCCCCTGAACAACGAGACTCCTTAGATCATTCACTGGAGCGCATCGAAAGTTACGTCCATGAGAACGCCTATGCGCGCGATGTAAGGGGCATTGCCGTGTTCGTGCGCACTGTCGAGAATCCTTTTCTTTTGGGATTGCGGTTTCACGTGCCTCTGCCCAACCTACTCCTGGTAGATAGTGTTCCGAATATTTTCCATCTAGTCGAGCTGAAGGAGACCTATGACCGTTATGTCGTAGTGCTCATGACAGGAAAGAGGGCCGCCATCCTGGAGATCAACCTGGGAACCGTTACCAGGCAAACCTGGTCAGAGCATCCGGCACTACCCGAGCGGGTCAGCCGCGAGTGGACCAAAGAGCAGTACCAACGCCATCGTCGAAAACAAACGGAGGAGGCGATTCGCGAAAAGATCAAGGTGGTGGATAGGCTGGCATCCACCAGCGGCCACAGCCACTTGATACTCGCTGGAGATGCCCATATGGTGGAGCGGTTAAAGGCCAACTTGCCCCCGCATCTGCGGCAGAAGCTGGTTGACACGGTTTTTGCCAAGGCAAACGACAAGCAATCAGATATTGTAGAGGCAACCCTCTCGTCTTTTATTGAATTCCGGGAGCAGCAGTCACACACTTATGTCGAGATGCTGCAACAGTCCATATATACCAGCGGCCTGGGGATCGCAGGTACACACGGAAGCATCCAATGCCTGCGCCATGCCCGGGCGGATGTGCTCATACTAGCAAAAGGGTATGCCCCGGGGCCAGCATGGCGGTGTACATGTTGCCAGGAGATTCAAATCGGTCAAAGCCAACCGA
>CAZLTY010000029.1:0-26676 GCA_964562575.1 uncultured Pirellulales bacterium | reverse complement strand
GATTAGGTGTCACCCGGCTGTTCGGCGGGCTCTTCGGGATCAGATTCATCATGTGAGGTGAATTGCTTGATTTGACTCTGAAGTTCCCGAATACTCTGGCGCATTTCAGGCAGATATTGTATCATGCTGTACGCTCGCCTGCCTACGTTTGCCTCAACGGCGGGTGCACCCAGAATGACCTTGTTGTCCGGCACGTTGTTAATAACGCCCGCTTGCGCGGCGATCGTAACGTTGTTGCCGATGTTGATGTGGCCGACAATGCCGCATTGCCCACCGGCCACACAATGATGCCCCATGGTAGTCGAGCCGGCAATCCCCACTTGAGCCACAAGCAGACAGTGTGGGCCAATTCTCGTGCCGTGGCCCACCGTAACAGAATCGCCCAGTTTGCTGCCGTGGCCTATGACAGTATCACTGAGCGTACCGCCCTCAATTCCACAGCAGGTACCGATTTCGACATCGTCCTCAATTACCACCGAACCTGCCTGCGGTATCTTGTGATGCACGCCTTTGTGGGTGGCATAGCCGAAGCCGTCCTCGCCAATTGTCGAATTGGCATTGATGATGACACGGTTGCCTATCTTGCAGCCGCCGTAAATGACAACATTGGGATACACTACCGTGTCTCTGCCAATTTGCACGCCTTGGCCAATGTATGCGCCGGGATAGATTGCACAGCCGTCCTTTATTCTTGCGTCGTCTTCCACCACGACAAAATCATGGATGTGGCAGTCTGTGCCGATTTTCGCCGTATCGGAAATTGAAGCCCTCGAACTGATGCCCGTTTTCTTGTGCTTGCGATGCCCGTGCAGGAGGACCATTATTTGCATGAAGGCGTAGTAGGGGTCCTCAGCAATCAAAAGGGGGACCCCGGCTGAGGGCGCCTCTTTGCCAACTATCACTGCGCTTGCCTTGGTCGAGCGCAGTTGCTTGGCATACTTGCGATTAGTTAGAAAACTGATATCACCTTCGTTCGCGCGGCCGAGTGTCGCAGCGGATCTTATTATCACATTAGGATTGCCGTAGACATGCCCGTCTATGTATTCGGCCAATTCCCCTAACGTTCTTTCCTGCATTCAAACACCTCTGCAACAGACGTACTGGATGCCGTATCGCATTTTTCCGCAAACTCACAGCACCCGATTCAGGCATTATAGCAGAAACACCTATCTGGTCAACTATTGCCTCGGTGTAAAACATGCCAATCGAACTTGCTCGTGAGGCTGCCCTGGAGAATGCAGCTTATTTCTTCCAAATGATCGCCCCGAACAGTTGCAACCTGACGGAGCTCAGGCACTATGCTGTCAGAACGTCGAGGAGCTTTCGCTGCAAGCTCGCCGAGGGCTTGCTGGCAAACGTTGCCGGACAGCCGGCCAGCGCTGTCACAGCCGGTCCGAGGGGTTTGTATACAGCGGGGTCCGTCGGTCCGAAAACAACCACTGTCTTGACTCCCATTGCCCCAGCCAGATGCGCGATGCCGCTGTCATTGCCGACGAAACCATAGGCACAGCCCAAGAGACCGAGCACGTCGGTAAGAGACAAATCTGTCAGGCAAGGTACGACACTGTCTATCCGGCTGATCGTTTCATCGCTGAATATCTCTTGCTCGGCGGGTCCCAGCAGAAACACAACTTCAAAACCCTTTGAAGCAAGTCCTGCAGCAACGGTTAAAAAGTTCCCGATGTACCAGCATTTTTCTTGCCCGCCGCTTCCGGGATGAATAACCACGAGTCTGCCGCCGGAACCAACACCCGCTTCGGTAAGCAGTCTTCTGCCTGCAGTGGCGTCCGTTTGGGTAGCTCTTATAGAGCGGTTGTCGTCCTGCGTCTGCCGAGGCCCGACGAACTGGCCACTTCGCTCGATGAATTGCCGAATGTAGAAGTCCGCCACGTGCTGCGAGCGATCTTGTTGCGGTTTGACCGACAGCGTCATCACTTCCGCGCTGTGGCTGCAATTGGCCGTGAAAATCAGATTCTGCTCAAAATGGCTTTCCGGCTCACCGAGGAAAGTAACTATCCATGCATAGTCGCTGAATGTGTTGATCAAGGGATCTCTGTCCTTAAGCTCGAATGTCCCAGGCTCGACGAAGAACCGGTGTAGCCCCATCACGTCCATCGAGCGAACACCGTCTATGCAGGATCTGCCGGGTAAAAAGCCAACGTATTCGGTATGGCCGAGGATATCAATGCCCCCCAATTCCAGGGAATCTTTCATGTAGGCAGCCAGAGGCAGCGTCAATATGCAATCTCCGATCGCCCCTGGCTGCAAGATCAGTCCGCGCAGCATGTTTCGTGCAACCTCCGCGTCCTTCTGTTGTAACAAGTCCAAAATATTGTCGTCTGTCTGCATATTAATCTTGAGGATAGATTATTATACGATCATGAATGACAATCACCAAGTCGTTTTTGCCGTCGCCCGTCACGTCGGCGACTTCCAATTCTCGCGGCTCAACGCTGACTTTGGAACGGCCTTTGGCGGCGCGATAGCTTTTCTGCTCGAACACCTTGAAACGCATCGCCGCCAGAGGCTTGCCGGCATCGAGCGCAAGTATCTCAATGTGATTGCGCTTGTAGTCCACCATAACAATATCTGTCCGCCCATCAGAGTTTATATCTCCTACCGTGATATTGCCGTATGTGGCGTCCTTTATCTTCGTCTCGTAGCTGAACTGTTGCGCCAAATGTTCAGTGACATTGCCGTCTCCCGGCCGAGTCAGGATCGCAAATTTCTCGCTGTCGAATAAAATCAGGCTCTTGGCCTGACCGCCCGTGAGTGGGGCAAACAGCATTTTCAGATGTGCCGCTGCGCTCCACTTGCCGACATCAATCTGCTTGTCGAGGCGATAGGTCTTGTCGCTGCCGGCTCTGAGTATCTGAAGCTGGCCTTTGCGTCCGTCCAAGAGCAAAATTGCGGGCCTGCCCGCAGGATCGTCGCCGTCGATGTCGAAAGCGGCGACCGCCGAAATTTCGCTCTCCGTACTCTTGCTGGCGTTATATTGATCGATGACGCTCCAGTTCCGCCCTTCCGAGAAGACCAGGCTTCGCGCGAAACTCTTCTGCGCCACCAACAGCTCTGGGCCCGCCTTGCCGTCAGTATCGGCCAAGGCTATCGAGCGGAGGTTTGCATCCTTTATCAAACTGCTTTGGGACTTCACAGAGTCAACGACCTCGAATCTGTACTTCTCTATCTGGCGAACCAATATGGGAGACTCATAGGCTACGAATATCAGGACGTCCTGGAGGCCATCCTGGTCGGCATCGAATACTCTCAGACCGTCAGGATTTGAAGTAAGCTTTTTGAGCTGAAGCCCAGGGTCGCCCCGGGCGGTTTGGTTCGGGCCGGAGTCGCTGGCGCTCGTCTCGGTAGCGGCAAGGCCGTAGATCGTCCTGAGAGTTCTGGAGCTGTCACCGTCTTTGGAAATGTAGAGACAATCCGTTTTGCCGTCGCCGTCAACATCGGCAAGCTCCATCGCAAGCGGCTCGCCTGTCAGGTCAAGAGGTTTCGGGAACGACAATCTGCCCTTTTCAAATTCGCTCAGGCCTATCACCTTTTCCTTAACGCTCAAGACGCCCAATTCTGTCCTGCCGTCGTCGTCAATATCCGCGGCTGAGATGCTCGTAATGTCGGCGAAAGCGGGGAATCTAACCGGCTCGGCCAATCCAATTCCAGCCGTTTGTTTGTAGAGAATCAACTCGGCCGGTCCAGGCTCGGTTATCGTCACGTCAATCAGTCCGTCACCGTCGAAATCCCCGAGTGCCAAGTCGCGTTTCGCATCTTCCTGCCCCGAAACGAGGGGATAGAACAGAATCGGCCAGTCAACATCCATGCGTTTTTGCGCAGCGAGTTTGTAGCCGATCAGCCGTCCGCTGAGACTGTCAACAGTCAGCATCTCGGCCCCGACGATACCATCTATGTCCTCGAGTCTTATCGCAAACGGTCTCTCAATAAAGAACTGCACCTGTGGACCCAGTTGCCCCGTCTTGAGTCCGAATCGAACGTGCAGAGGCTTTTGAGCGTCACTTGTTACAAGTACCAGGTCGTTTATGCTGTCGCCGTTGAGGTCACTGACCTGCACACTCAGTGTTCGTCCAGAGGTGGGGTATTTCACCGGTTCTGCCAAAGAGCCGCCGTCTTTTTGCAGGACGATGTAGACACCGTCGCGACCACCCAGAGCCAGGTCATCAGCACCGTCTCCATTCAAGTCGGCACAGACCAGCACATTGGAAGTCAATAATCCGTCGTCGATCGGAATCTTTCTTCTCGCCATCCAGCTCAGTGATTTGGGCTTGTCCGATCCGGTGCCATCGGTGTTTTGAAGGATCACGTACAGGCCCTTGGGCTCACCGTAGAAAACCAGATCCGTCAGAGTGTCCGAGTTCATGTCCCCGGTGACCAGACTGTACAGTTTTTGTGAAACCGCTATGCTCTCAGTGACAAAGCCGGTAGGGGGGGTAATCGCATTTACGTTTGTATCATCGGGATCGACAGCCACATCCGTTTCGTCTGGTCCGATCGTTTCTTTCTGGATCAGCAGCTCTATGCGGGCCTTTCGATTGTTGACGATTGCCATGTCATTGCGACCGTCGCGGTTAAAATCGGCAATCCTAAGATCCTCTATGCCCCAGTCCAATTTGACTATCTCTATCTCCTTGAACCCGTAGTATTGGGAGAGATCACCGGGGCCGGTTTGCCGAGCGTTTGCATTGACCGAGGCTGCACTTGCGAGGAGGACAACAAGCAATGCTTTGACTAGCTGCACGATGAAAACCTCCATTCTTCCACCATTTCTGTTTCTTCCACAAAAGAACATATCATTTCATCCGTACGATAGGAATATACATCCTGGCCGGGGCAACATCAACAGTTTTGTGCTCTAGCGTGCCTTTTGTTCCCGGAGCGGCACAAGCGGTCGACCACACGGAAGTCTTTGGCAGGTGCCGGGGTTAGCCTAGGGCCGGCGGGATATCCGAAGGGCAATGTCGTCCTTGTACGTCGGTGAGCCCAGCAGTCGATGGCCGCCGCTGTGTTCGAAGGTCTGCTTCTTGTCGATTCTGCCGGTCTTTGTGTTTAGCCATTCTACTTCATATTTGCCCGCGGGCAGGGCCACCAGCAGATCTGCCCTCGTGCCTCCGTTGACATAGATGGCATAGGCACGACCCCTCTCAACCAGTGCACGCGCGGTTGCGTTATCGGGCAGGCCGCCTTTGATGACCGAATTGTCCGGTCTCATCTTGATAAAGTCGAAGCTGTTTATAAAATCGCGGAGAATTCCCAATTGCTTGTGCAGGACCGGCCCGCCTCCGCCGGGCGCGTTGATTCTTGCAGTGCCGTCTTCGTGGCCGACGGTGAAAGAGTAGTCAAGGTTGTCGTATACGGCCCCGCCAGCTATTATGAAATCCCAGCCGCCAAGCCGATAGGCCTTCGGCTCGCTGCCGGCAAAACCTGTCTCATCGTAGGCAACAACCTTGTTCAAATCATAGTAGAATCTGACCGGCGTCGGGGGACTGCCGTAATGAAAATTAAGGATCGACACGTGTTGGACCGGCTCGATCCTCCCGCTCATCTTTTTAGGCAGGTTCCGCTGTCTCCAGGGAAGATTCTGTGCGATGAGATGTTTTGCCCCGGAGTTTGCCTCTGCCTCTACAATAGTCTCGGCAATGTGGGCCTGCCACCTCTGCGATTGGCCGCTTCGCTGGTACGGCTCATTGCAAATCTCATAATAGACATTGTCAAAGTCGCTCAGTTGCTCGACAATCCTGCGCACCATCGCGTCCTGCACGGCCAACAGCCTGGGGTGTTTGAGTGTATAGGCCTCGTTGCGCTCGACCTGTCCGATACCATTGACATTGTTTGCGGCGTTCATCGGGCTGAGTTTCCACATCTCGTCTTTGTAGAACGGGCAGAACAGCACCAGCTCAACCACGACACCTTTCTTACCCGCTTCGCCGACGAAGTCCCGCAAACGTTTGAAATAGCCGGTATCCCATTGCGCCAGATCAAACTTGTTGCCACCGTTGGCGTAGCCGGGCTGGTTGCTTCGCGCCCAGGGACATATCAACCGACCTTTTGTCGGCGCCAGCGTGTTGTTTTGAATCCCGAACGCCCCGAGGGGCTCACAGTATGCGCCGCTGAATGTGCGAGTCAGGTTGAAGCCGAGCGATTCGAGCGTCTTGAGGTACTTCTTGTAGTCGAAAGCCCGGTTGAGCACTGCGCCGTAGTGCTCGCCCGAGGTTATCAACACCGTCGGCTTGCCGCGCCAGAGGAAATAATGCGGATTCTCCGGGTGCAGTTGGATAGGCCCGGCAGTCGCAGCGGCCGCTACAGCACCGGCCGAAATCAACAACAGGGCAAATGACGATACCGTGAGCGTCTTTTGAATCAGGTGGCGCATGGTGACCCTCCCTTCTCCCAGGCGTATTGACGGGACATTGAGAAAGACAAACGGCTACAAACCGTAAACCGGCTTGAGCTGCTCGGCGGTTGGCAGGTGATTGTAATGCTCGCCGTTCGGACCCACATAGCTTCCGCCTTCCTTCTTGAGTACCACCGACGTCATAGAGCCGTTGTCGTTTTGGATTTGAATAACGACCTCCTGCTCATCTTCCTCTTCCTGCTTGTCTTCTCTGTGTTGATCCGGCAAATACACGGTTTGCTTAAGTAGCGCGCCCAGACCAAAAATAGCAGCTCCCAACGCAGCACCTTCGCCCGCTTCGTCCGACTGGTAGCCAATGATACCGCCGATAGCAGCGCCCCACAGTGCCGATTCGTAAATGGGGCTGAGTTTCAACCGGTCGCCGCCGCTACTGTCACTACTGCAGCCGCCACAGGCTGACAGCACCAATGATCCAACAAGAACAGTTACCACCGATGTCTTTCGATTTCTCGTCTTCATTTGTTTCCTCTCAAGCTAATGACCAACTCATCCACTCCGTTGGTCTGCCGATTTCGAACTGCCTACCTCTGGTTACTGCAAGAGGCATATTCTTGCGGTGAAGACTGCCACAATTATGCACCTTCACTTCTGTGATGTCAAGGGCGCTAAAGGTAAATTCAGGGATTGAAGATTCAGTGCGAAATCTCGTGAGTCTGCGCCGGGTCGCACTTGGAGGGATGCATCAACGCAGCCTGCTCTTGATGGCCTTGAGCTGGTCGGCCGTAACCTCCACGCCCAACTTCTGGGCAATCTTGATATGGGTCCAGGCCAGGTCATACTTTTTGGCATGGTAAAATCCGAAGGCAAGTCCGTAGTGGGCGTCACCAATCTCCGGATCGATCTGCACCGCCTTGAGGTACGCAGTTATCGCCTCAGCGTGTTGGCCGCTCTTGGAATAGGCTGCCCCAAGATTATAATGAACCATTGCCTCATCAGGCTTTATTCGAACGGCTTTGTTATAGTACTCGATAGCTCTGCTGTACTTGTTCAGCGAGAAATATGCGTTGCCCAGATTCACCAGCGCGGCCAACATGTCCGGCTTAATCGCCAGGACCTGCTGATATTCCCAGATTTCATCGCTGACCAGACCCAGTTTGTTGTAGCAGAGTGCCAGACCATAATGCGGATCGACAAAATCCCGCTTTATCCTCAATGCCTTTTTATATCGGGAGATTGCCTGCTCGTAATCGTTCATCTGGCTGTAAACGTCACCAAACTGACTGTAACAGCCGGCGTCTTTCGAATCCAGATCGAGTGCTCTGTTGAGTTGTGCAATCGCCTGGCCATATCTTTGCAGTCTGGAATAGACTATCGCGAGATTCTTGTGTGCATCGGCAAAGCTCGGATCCAGGGCAATCGCCTGCTGATATTCCTCCACTGCCAAGGCCAGTGAATCCCGCTGAGTGTAGGCGTTTCCAAGATTGTTATGTGTCTTGGCGTCGTTCGGATTAATATGCAGGGCCGTCAGGTATTGGTCAATGGCTTCTCTAACCAGGTCCTTTTTGAGGTAGATGTTCCCGAGATTCGCCCGGGATTCCGACAGCGTTGGATTTATCTCCACGGCCTGTTCAAACGCCATAAGCGCAGCATCCATGTTACCCACATCACTGTAGCTGTTGCCCAGATTGTTGAAGAAACAGCCCAACGTCTGAATCTTGTTTAGATTCTTCATGTAAACGCTGTCGTTGTCGCCCGGTGGAACGTTGAATTTGTTTATATAGTGTTCGTCCGAAGCGGTTCCTCCGTTGCTTGTCGTTTCGATGTTAAACCGCATCCGGCCATCGTCGTATCTTACGAAGAAATGCCCGGGCACGACGACTCCGTACAAAGGCAGTCCGATCCGCTCGGCGATCGCCAGGTAGAGAACAGACAGACTCAGGCAATAACCTCGCTTCTCGTCCATTACGGTATGCAGGAACAAGCTGTTCGGATCGTTCGCCTCGGCAATCGACTTGAACGTCAGTTCACCGAACAGGTACTCGTTTATGACCGGGATAGCCCTGGAGTTTACCTGGAGTCTCCTGCGGCTGAGCCTGTCGCGAATCTCCAGTGCCATGTCATCCAGCCTGGAGAGGTATCGGCGCCCATACACCATGTCGCTCCAGTGCTCCGAAACGATCAGGGCGGCAGTCGCCAGGTCAACTTCGTCCTCCCTGAGCCGAAGGACCTGTTCGATAGACCTTGCGTACAGGCCTGATCTGTTGGCATTGGCCAACGGCTCGGCTCGCTGCCGCGCGGGTGCAACGGAAGAGAGAACCACCAGACAAATTGTTATCGGAAAAACCTTTCTCATTGATCGTCCCTACCGTATATTATAGCTCTTTAGGTGATTTTGTCCAAGGCTATTTAAGTTATGATCGGAGAATTATGATGAGTACTGAACACATAAATGCTGCCGGCAGTTCATTTTGTCGCACGTCCTCCGGGGCTCTCCACGCGTTCTGCACGATAGGGTTAATTGTCGGGCTACTTGTCATCGGGGCATGTCATGATTCCGATTCTGAGGTATCTGAGGAACCTGAGGTTACTGATCTCAAGGCGGTTGCTCCCGCGGCTGAGCCGGCGACGAGCGAGCCAACCGCTCCGGCCGAACCGCAGGTGGCCGAGAGCAGTCTGTTCGACGGCAAGACATTGGGACATTGGCAGATCACCGATTTCGGCGGCCAGGGCGATGTCTACGTTAAGGACGGCAGCATTTACCTCGATATGGGCAGCGACATGACCGGCATTACCTGGGTCGCTCCGCTGCCGTTCAAAACGGACTATGAGATCACCCTCGAAGCCATGCGCGTCGACGGCAGCGATTTCTTCTGCGGTCTGACCTTTCCCGTCGGCGAGAACTTCTGCTCGCTCGTCCTCGGTGGCTGGGGCGGGACCCTTTGTGGGTTGTCCAACATTGACTATTACGATGCCGCCAACAACGAGACCACCAGGATTGTCTCATTCGAGAACGGCAAATGGTACCATGTCTGCCTGCACGTCAGGCCCAACCGAATCCAGGCATGGCTCAAAGAGGAAGGAGACGAGCCCCTGGTCGACATGGACATAACCGACCGAAAGATCGACACGCGGGCTGAAATGGACTCGTGTCAGCCGATGGGTGTCGCGACATGGCAAACCAGCGGGGCAGTCCGTAACATCCACATGCGAAAACTGACGGACTGAGCTGCCTCAGAAGCTATTGGATCAGCGCCTCGTCGCGAATCGGCATCTCAGGGTCGAGTCGCTTGAACAGATCTATCCGCATCCAGCGATTGGTCTTGAATCGCCATCGGTTTGCCACACCGACCGTTATAATGCTCAGTGTCGCTGCGATCCATGGCGCCAAGGCGCCGAGTTGGGGAAACAGCCTGATCAGACACATGCTGCCGACTCCCAGCACCACAAGTGCGCCGAAGGCCGAGACGGCCGCAAGCCAGAGTGTATCGCCGGCGCCGCGAAGCGAGCCGTTATAGATAAGCGTTGCTGCGTCGAAGACCTGGTAGATCGCTGCCAGAATGATCATCTTGACACCGATACTGATCACGACATCGTCGGACGACCAGAATGCCATGATCCTATTTCGGAAGACCAGGAGACACAGGCCTATCAATCCCATGTAAACCAGTGCAATCCTCAAAGATACGCTGGTCTGTTTCATCGCCACATCCTTCCTGCCTTCTCCGATTGACTTTCCCACCGCGGCGGTCAAGGCCGTCCCCAGCCCCACTACGGGCATGACCGATACGTTCACACATGAAAGAACGGCGCTCGTGGCCGCCAGGGCGTCTTTTCCGAATTGACCGACCATGGCAAACAGGATCACCCCCCAAAGCGCGATGTTCACCATCAGGCCGATCCCCGCTGGAAAACCCACTTTCAGCAGATCGGCCATTCTTGCAAAATTGATATTCAAACTGTGTCTGCTCTTGAAATTGGCGTTCACATCGCTGTTGAGGAACACTGCCATTCTGATAACCGACCCCGCCGCTATCCCGACAAAGGTCCCCCACGCCGCGCCGGCAATGCCCATCGCCGGAAAGCCGAACTTGCCGAAAATCAACACATAATTGGCGATAACATTTACCACCTGCCCGGCTATCGCAGAGTACATCATGATAACCGGACGATGCACACCCATGAAGAACTGGCTGCTCGCCCAGACAAAAACCGCCAGCACCTGGACGTAGAGCATTATCCGCAGATATATCACCTCCAGGGCGGCAACCGCCGGCTCGTGGCCCAGCGCTTTGAAAACAATCGGCGCCGCCGGCCGCATGATTACCAGAGTGACAACCGAAAACGCCAGACCCATATATATCGCCTGCCAGCAATAGTTCGAGCAGGCCTTCTTGTCGCCTCTCCCGAGACTCTGGCTGACAAACGTATTGACGCTGGTCATCACTCCTATTGCAAAAGAGGCCGGCAGGAAGCTGACATACCCAGCCGGCAGAACCGCCGCCAGCGCTTCGGTTCCAAGCTGTGAAACCATGAACCTGTCGACAAACTGCATGACAGTGAAAGAGATGTGTGCGACCACCATCGGGCCTGCCAGCTTCAGCATGTACTTGAGCGAGGTCTCGTCTTTGACAGCACGGTGCGATAGTCGTGTCGATTCCTCAGTCATTATACCAGGCCCCGTTCGTCTAAGTTCAACTTCCTGAGCAGTGTCTCAGCGGAGATTCCCAAGACCTGCACGCGCTTGATCGAACTGGTTGTCCCAGTGACTATGCGGACTGCACTTTTCCTAACGCCAAATTCCTGAGCCACAAACCTCACCAAGTGCTGATTGGCCTTTCCCTTCTCCGGCGGCGCAGAGACTTTGACTTTCAGCATCCCGTCGAGCAACCCGCAGATCCGCGTCGGCCCGCTGCTGCCAGGCACAACTTTTGCTGTGAAAACCGTGCTCTTGTCAAGCTCTTGAACCGCAAGATTCGCCATATCAACAACCTGCTGTCATCTCATCATTAACACTCGAACCTGTGACTTGAACAGATGTCAATTTGTGCCAGGTTATCGGAGCATCAGGACATCGGGCAGTGGATATCAGGTTATCAGGGCATCAGGAAGCTCTCGGCGTGGACATCGCTCTTCCTGATATCCTGTACTCTGGTATCCTGCACCCTGATAACCTGGTATCCTGATACACTTACTCGCGGTCCATCATCTTTTCGGACGGGTGGCCGCCCAATAGTCAACTACTCGACATTCTCCCGCAGATTCGCCCCGATCGCCAATTGCACGTACTTCTCAATCTGCCCGGCCAGCTCGCCGACCGAGGCAAGCTGGAAATCCTCGTAATGGCCCGGGACAAGGTCGCCATCCAGTGTCCTTTTGCAGATCCTGACACGTATCACAGAGGGCTGGCCTTCGGATCGCGTGAAATCGCTGTCTTTGTGCTCGGTAAGCTCGACTCGCCAGTCCTCGCTTATGAAGACCAGGCACTTGCCGGTAAAGACCGCCATCGGAAAGTAGTCACGCAATATCTCAAGAGTATCCATCAGGTACCTAATTCAGTCCTTTTAGTTGCGAACAAGAAAGTCTCGTCCATGAATTCATCTGACATTCGTATATTACCAAAGATGCAGCGAAATGCACCACCTTATTTGCTCGGTGGTGAAACAAAACAACTGTTGTTGCCGGAGACGTGCCGGGTGAGGCACAGGCTCGGGTGGGGAACTCCCGGGCTACTGCTCGGCCTGCGCGGCCGCCTTTTCCGTGGCCAGTCCGGCATCTCGCCAGGCCGCCATATCACCGGTGAGATGGTAGACGCCGAGAAATCCCGCCTTTGCCAGAGTCGCTTGGGCCATTCTCGCCCGGATTCCCAATTCGCAGTAGACGACGACGTCCTTGTCGGCACAGGGCCTGAGTTCATCCAGGCGGCTGGAGATGTCCCTATGACCTATGTTAATCGCGCCGGGGATGTGCCCCGAACTGTATTCACGAGCCGTACGAACATCGAGGATACAAATGTCGGACTTCTGCTCTATCCGCTCCAGGAGTTGTTCCTGCGAGATATCAGGGCCCCGCTTCACATACAATCTAAGGGCCACCACGGCGACAACTAGAACGGCAAATATTATCGAGACTGCCCACCCCATGCGAATCTTCCTCATATACTCGATGTGCTACTCCATCACAATATCTTTGTTTGTCGCTAATTACTCTTACACGACTGGCATTTCACTTCTTCTCGAAGGACCTGATCAGATCTCTTTTGCCGTCGTCGGGAGTCCGGGCTTCCCACTGAGTCAGGAACCGAGTCAATTCATCCCGGACGGGCTTGATATACGGCTTGTCAATCAGGTTGTTCACTTCGAGCGGATCGTTCTTCCGGTCGAACAACATCCCCGGATGGGTCCTGCCCCAGTCCCATGTGGCATAGTTTGATAAATGTCCGTCGTTTCATCGACACCCCTTTACTACAGTCGAAAACCGACATAATGTAGCATTTTCCGGGACAAATTGCCAGAACCGGCTGGCCCAAATCGGCGTACGTATAAACGATGAAACCGACGGCCGCAAGGTGACGCAGTTCGCTTGAGAATGTATACCCTTCAGGGTAGTAAATTCCCGCGAGCAAAACCATAATATATTATTGTAAAGCCGCTTACCCACGCAAGAGCGGGAATTTTCAATCGGGAGCACTGTAAATTATGGCTTATCGCAGACTCAAAGGAATACCCGGCCTGCTATACGTACCCGAGTCCGATCAGCAACCCAGCAAGCACAAGTGCAAAGACTGCTTCTGCTGCCAGTGGTGCAGTGACAGCCGATGCGAGTCGTGTTTGAAGGGTAAGCGTTGCCGCAGGAAGAAAACACGATAGCCAATTCAGAGATTCGCAGGAGCACAATCAGGACGCTACTGAGCGGCAACATGATCTGTGATTATGCCGTCATCGTCACAAAATACGTTCAGTGACGCCAGATTACCAGCACTACGCAGGTTATTGTTTACTGCGTCTGTACGTAGTGCAACAGTATCTCATCCGTCTTGTGCAGTCTCCTGCAGGCCTCTCGGGCGATGTTGAGCACCAGCGTGCTGAACATTTCAAGGTCGGATTTGTATAGCGACAGGAGGGTGTTGCGTGACAACACGATAAGCTCAGTATCCTCAACGCAGACGGCCGTAGCGGCATGTGGCTGGATTCCAATTACCGAGGTTTCACCAAAGCAATGTCCCTTTTCGAAGACGATCAGTTCCAGAGGCGTCTGCTCTGCGTTCACCACCAATTTCACACTGCCTGACTGCACAACGTAAATGTGGCTGGGTTGTGTGCCTTCTTCAAAGACCTTTTCGCCCGCTTTGTAGAGGGCTTTCTTGAGAAGACGAAAGAGTGCATACAACTGTTTCTCCGAGAGCCCGGCAAAGATGGAGATTTCGTTTATGATCGGCAGAACGTCTTCGATATTCAAAAGCGGACCCAAGTGTTCTTCATTACTCGAATCTTTCTTTTCGTTGCACATGGCAGGCCCTTGTCTTTGTCGCTCTTTTTTCACGCAGACATCGTCGTCACCTTGACGGCCTTGTCCTGGTTGCTCTTTGGCAGCGATTTGTCCGGGAAGCACCAGTAACGCTTCTGCCGTACAAATGGCATTCTGAGCAGATTCCAGAGTCGGTTATCCTTCGGTTCCAGATAGCCGGGTACGCCAATCCTGATCGAGGACTGCGCCACGTTCAGCAGCAATGTTCGATGCAGCCGGTCCCAGCAGCCGAATATGACGCCGTAATTCGAATTCGTCTCCGAGCTGACGGCACTATGATGAACGCCGTGCATTCGCGGGGTAACAACGATCTTGTTGAGCCAGCGTTCCAGGGCCAACGGCAAGCGAACATTAGAATGGTGCAGCATAGTCTCGGCCGAAAATACAGTTTCATATATCGCGTAAGTAAATGGATCCGCTCCCACAGCCAGCATCTGGACGACTCGGACTGCGCTCGAGTAAGCAATCTCTCCGGGATGGAAGCGGTAGGACATGGAGACGTCGAGGTCAGGATCTATGTGATGAACATTGTGAAAACGCCAGAGCAGGGCGATCCGATGATTTGCCCTGTGCCAATAGTAGAAGGTAAAGTCCATCAGCAGAATGCCAATCGCTATTCGGTACCATCTCGGCAATGGGACGACAAAAACGACCCCTATGCCCTGCTGCGTCGTCCATTTCGACGCTCCAAGCCCTGCGTTTTTGACGATCAAAGACCCGACTAGAAAAACCGCCGCCGTGAGAATCAAATTCTTTGCCAGCCGCCGAAGGAGTGGCCGGGTCCTCTGCCTCAGAGGAATAACCTGCTCGGTGAGCAGCAGGAGCACGAACATGCCGGGAAGAATGATGGCTGTCAAATGCGCCATTTGCATAAATCTCCCTTAATCCGGCACTCTCCACGCCACAGAAGCCGACGCCGACCGGCTACCTTGCCGGCTTGTTCAACTCGAGCCAGGCGTTCATCGTGCGTTCGAGGTTGTCGTGAGCGTCGCCGCCTATGGCGTAGCCCTGGAACCCTATCGGACCGGTGAAACCTGAATCGGCAAGCGTCTTCAGGAAGTTTCGTACATCGAATGTGCCGCGATCCAAAGTCTGAATCAGAGTCTTCCAGTCCTTACCGCCGCTGTCGGCGCCGTTTATCGAAACTACAAACAAATGCGGTATCGCCGACTCCATCAGCGACTTCATGTTCTTCTCTTGGTCGACCCGGAGCCAGTGACACAGGTTGAATGTCACACCGACATTTTTGCGATTCACTCTTTTCGCTACTCGCAGGGCGTCTTCCACACGTTCGACCCAGAATCCGTAGTGGGGGTAGATCGCAATCCGGACTTTTGATTCGGCCGCCATATCCGCGACTTTGCGGATGACTTGCTCAGCTTGCTCGTCGCCCGCCGGATCGGAAGGTCTGAGCTTCTTGCTCTGGACGAAGAGCCATAGCATTGCGTTGCGGCCCTTCAACACCTCGATCGCGTCGATCAGCTCCTGGCCATACGCCGGTTGATCGGAGTCAATGTTTACGCCGAGATAGACGGTGAACAGCCTCAAGCCGTTCTTGTCCAACTCATCGGCCATCTCGGCCAGCCCTTTGCCCCCTCTGGAGCTGATTCCGTCGTATCCCAATTCCTTGAGCATCGCAACCTGTTCTTTGGCGGTCTTGTGCTTGTCGTCGGTTGCTGCGTTATCCAGAGCGAAGAACGGATTCGGCCCCGCCGGATCGATCCTGATGTTGCGATACGCCACCGGCCCGTGGTCGCCCTGGAACATGAGTGGCCCCGTTGGCTTTTCGTCGTTATATGTCCCCGCCCGGGTCGGCCCGGTCAGTTCTATGTCTTCGTGAATGAGAACGCCGTTATGAACGACCGTTTCGAACCTGGCGTTGGCGACTTTTCGTCCTCTCTTGTCAAATCTCGGTGCCCGGAAAACAACATCGAACGTCTGCCATTGCCCCGGTGCCCGGGATTCATTGACTCGCGGCGAGTGTCCCTCGAAGCCTTTGGGCTCTCTGTTGTTGTCCCATCGTTGATAGATTCCGCCGCACTC
The DNA here is from genome assembly GCA_964562575.1 of uncultured Pirellulales bacterium. GTDB lineage: Bacteria > Planctomycetota > Phycisphaerae > Sedimentisphaerales > Anaerobacaceae > SG8-4. Next base: position 10,736 of record CAZLTY010000029.1, on the reverse strand, counting down.
GATACCGGGGTATGGGGACGTCTTCTCCCAACTGTCAAAAACCTGTATCTCGTACCGGCCCATAAAGTATACGCCGGAGTTCGACTCTTTCGGGACCATAAACTCGATGTGCGCCTTGATATCGCCAAACTCGGCCTTGCTCAGCAGATGCGACGTCCTGCCCTTGGGTCCGTTGACAACGACACCCGTGCCGGATTTTACGCTCAACGTCTTTTCATTGGCAGGGTTCATGAACACATCGCCCACAATCTGCCACTGTCCCGTACTGCCTCGCCACGCAGAAAGATCTTCGCCTGTCAACATGACCTGCTCCGCACCGGTATCCGCCACGAACATGATACACACCATTGCAGCAAGCAACGGAACCCTGCTATCTGTTTTCTTCCCAATGCCCATGACTGTTCCTTCTCAATAGTCAATAGTAAATAGTCAATAGTAAATTCAGAGTTTCCACGGGCTGCGCATCGCCCGCGAGAGCATTCGATTCGCCTGCTCGTCGTTGACGAACCGTTCATTGTCCGGGTCCCATCTGAGCTTTCGACCCAACAGCATCGAGATGTTCCCGATGTGCGCAATCGTGAAGCAGCGCTGGCCGATCTCGGGCGGAAAGTAGCAATCCTTGCGCGACTTGACGCAATCGAGGAAATTCCGCTGCTCGCCCGCCTTGCACGTATAAAGATGTATCTCGTTCGGGCCAATCACCGAATCGAGAATGGATTTCGGCTCGGCCTGCAGCAGTGCTCTCCAGCCCCTGTTGCCTATCCAGCCCTCGGAACCCTCGAACCGCAGGCTCGGTGTGCCTGATGTTACGATCAGCCTGACACCGTCGGCGTATCTATATTCGATGTGATATTCATAGGCCGTGTTGTAGAGCCCGTCTCGCCAGAACTTGCCCTTGCCCTCGACCTCAACGGGGCCGGTATGTTCGGTATCGTTGCCCCATTGTGCGCCGTCGAGCAGGTGCGCGCCCCAGTCGGTCAGCATGCCGCCCGAGTAGTCGAGAATCCACCGAAAGTTCCAGTGTATGCGGTCCTTGGTATACGGGGCCCAGGGTGCGGGGCCGAGCCACATGTCGTAGTCAAAACCTTTCGGTACTGGCATGGGTTTGGGATTGCCCGGCGTATCGGGGCCGGCGGGCAGCTCCACACGAATTGTATGAATCCTGCCGATCCTGCCGTTGCGAACCAGCTCGCACATGCGATGGTACACGTCCACCGCCCGGTCTTCGGTGGACCATTGGAAGACGCGCCCATAGCGTTTCATCACGTCACAAAGGATCCGGCCTTCGGCAATGGTCAGAGTGGGCTTCTCACACTCGACGTCCTTGCCCGCCTTGGCCGCGGCTATCGAAATCGGGACATGCCAGTGATCGGGTGTCGAAATCATTACAGCGTCGATATCATCCCGCGCCAGGACCTTGCGAAAATCGCTGTACATTGCGCAATCGGTGTTGCCGTACTTCTTGTTTACCATTTCCCGCGCGATGTTGAGATTATTCGGATCGACATCGCAAACGGCGACGGCCTGAGCATCCGCATTGCCTAAGAAGTTCTTGAGGTTGACTGCTCGGCCGTGACCGCCTGTCCCGATAAAGCCCACCGTAATCCGCTCGCCGGCCGCGGTGCTTGCGGCCTTTCCCAGCGCCGAGGCGCGGACGATGTATGGTAGTGCCAGGCCTGTCGCGCCCGCCGCTGCCGCCTGTTTGAGAAAAGACCGACGTGCAATTGTGCGATTCATTCGTTTTCCTCCACAAAATGCCTCGGATACGGACTTCTCAGAACGACAGCAGGAGTTGCCAGATATAAGTATAGCCGAGTGCATCGATGTCCTCCCAGATTTGCTGCACCATGGCAGGATCACCGGTTATCTCGGGCAGGTCCTTGATCCGCTGCTCCCAGGGGAAACACACGCCGGGCTTGACAGCCGGGGTGGGCTGGCCAGCCATGCCTGTCACCTTCTGGCGGGATTCGACCGACGAGGCCAGATCGCACGGCGGCGTATCGGTTGGCGTCTTATGTGTGCCGGACGAGTACACTCCGTGCTCGCGACAGACCTGATTCATCACCTTCATATTCTCGACGCTCGTGTCGTCCTGCATGATAGCGCCGGCGTCCATGATGTAGCCGCCGTCTTGTGCGACTTCCTTGATGAGACGCATGCAGAAATCCCGAACTTCGTCCTCTGTGCCATAGCTCAATAACATGTTCGGTATGCCGCCGCTGATGGCGAACTTGTCGTGCAGGCTGCGATGCACCTCGAAGATGTCGTCCTGATCGCAGTGGAAGACAATGCTGCGATCGGGCAGCTCCCGGAATGTTTCGAAATGATGTTTCCACCTGCCCTCTGCATAAAACAGCGTCTGGTGGCCGTTCTTCCAGAACTCCTCGATGCATGGCTTTAGCGTGGGCCAGTAGTGGGAGTCGAAATGTTTCGGGTTGAAAAACGGCACGCAGCCGCGGTGCATCCAGTAGCCGATAGGCACCTGGTTGCCCGGATCGGCGGTGGTCAAACCCACGTTAACCAGGTGCGGCATCAGTGCCTCGCAGGCCTTGAGCACCTTCTCGGGCTGGGTCTGCATATCATCGACCAAACCAAGGTAGCCCCGCATCTTGTCGGCGATAATATCGAACGGAGCCTTGAAAATCCCTGCGATGGCCGATCCCGTGCCGCACTCGGATCGCAGCCGCGCAATCTGGGGACCGAAGGCGTAGAAGTATTGCAACATCGCCATGCCGCTCTTGACCAGCGCCAGGTTGTTGCGGTTCGTCGACGCCTCACCGATATTGCTCACCTCGGTCGAAACGCGAGGCAGCCAGGTTTCGTAGAGAAAGCCCGTCGGGTCGTCGATCAGCGCATCGTACTCGTCCGGCTTCATGAATGCCTCTCCCTCGGGCGGCTCGATATAATTGAAGCCGACCGTATGGGGGATGCCGATACCGGGGATGCCGTAATAGCGAAGCCCCGCTGCCTGGGCAAGCCCCGTCCAGACGTACACCATGTTGGGCACGATGGCATCCCAGTCGAAATCCTCCGCGCACTTGACGGCCGCCTCGAAAGCCTTGTTGTAGTCATGCGCCACATCCTGGCAGGTATAGCCGGCGTATTTGGCCGTAAATTCGGCAACGAACGGGCGAATCGGAATCATATCAGGCTTTTCATTGCGCATCGCAGTGATGTAACGCTTCATCCGCTCGGCATACAATTGCTCGGTATCTTTGGACATTTCGCTTCGCTCCTTTTCTATCATAAGCCTGGATTGTCAAACTCAAGAGTCCAGACAAGAATACTCCAACTCGCCCCAAACATCAAGCATTATTGACACGGTTCAGCGCAGCAGACCACAAAGAACTTTCGCGGTTTTCACTTTGCCGCCAGCCTGTCCAACCTCCGTATCAATTCAGATTGCCGTCTCGGACTTCAACGATTTGTGCCGGCTGGCCATCCGGCCGTTCGAGCCTAACCGCTACCGCGCCTCTGGTTGTCATGCCGTCGGCTTCGAGCGTTTTGTTCTCGTCTGTGGGCAGCAGGGTGGTCAGCTTGTTGCCGGATACTCTGATAGTTAGGACGTAGCCGCCGGGGATGGAACGCAATGTGGCCCCGCCGTCGATGTCATCGCGGACTTTGTGCGGGCGATAGAGTGTTATGAACTCCGTCCGTTTCGTTTTTTCCGGCGTTGTTGCAGTCAGGTGCCACTCGCGCAGCGTGATACGAGGACGTGGGTTCGGGTCATATTGGTTTGTTTGCTTGAAGCTCAGGCCTGATGGGGCAAGGAAATCTATGTCACAGAGTACGTCATCGTTTCGGACCTGGATTTGGTGCTGTCCTTTTACATCGATCCTGTTGAGAGCGTGCAGCCAATACTCGTAGACGGAAGGCTCCTCAGCCTCCAGGCGGTCGTAGACAATTATCAATTCGGGTTTGACGAAGATGATAGCTCGCGTGAAACGTTCAAGTGGCGTTTCGTATGCTTGGCCGGCTTCGCCTATGACGATGTCGATCTCAGGCGTGGTCTTGAAGGCGGTGATTTCGCCCCGGGCTTTGGCGGTGCGTCTGCCCTGGCCCTTTCCGTTGACCGTGATGTTGTTGACCGAGCGGGTGGCCCACATCCAGTTCTTGTGATGATCACTGCCGTAGCTGTCACGGTATCCCGAGCGGATCAACAGGCGCTTGCCGTAGGCCCAGAGCAGGAAGGAGTTGTTCGCCTCGTAGCCGTGGGACTGAGTGCCGAACGGGCTCGCTTTGAACGCAACCTGCACGCTGTCTTCGGCGTCGGTCAGATTGGTGTTGAGGTAGGCCTGGCCCGTGCCTGCGAACAGACGCGAGGCTGGCAGGTCATCCGGCGCGGTGGCCTGTACTTTCGGGAGTTGACCACGGATGAAACCGATGTAACCACCGGTACTTGCCGGGCCGCCAAGCTGCTCGACGTACCATTGCCAATATCCATTCTGGGCTTGCGTGGTGAAACTGCTCACCAGCGGCACGTTGCTTCTGGCCGAGCGTCTGGCGGTCAGGTCTCCGAAGCCGCCGCCCACTTTGCCGGGTGGCAGGAGGTACATGGCGTAGTAGCCCGCCTTCGAGTAGAAGGGCTTGTCGTAGGCGTCGATACCCATTGCCTCACGCATCACATCGGCCCACCACGTGAACCGCCCCTGGTAGCTCGACCAGTACGAAGAGCCCTCATGCCAGCCGCCGTCGTCGTCGCACCAGACTGGGTACACGTTGAAAAAGACGTTCGTCGCGAACCAGACCCAGTCCTCGGCGCCCTCGACTTCGCCGAGAAAGGCGATGCCGACCTCACCGAGAAAGTGCCACGCCCGGTTGGCGTGACTGCCGTACGGCCTCCACAAATGGCCCGGGCAAAGATGCCGATACATCTCGTCGCCGCGGACTTTCATTACCTTTCGGCAGAGCTCCTTCTCCTCTTCGCTGAGCAGGTCGTTGACAAACGAATACGTACGCGAGAAGTAATAATTGTAGGGCATCCCTGCCTCGTCGTTGTAGCGGTAGCCCGTACTGCCCTTAGGGTTCCACTTGGCGCATTCGAGCAGAATTCGCTTGGCTTCCAGACCATACTCTTCCTGCCGGCCCAGCAGCCGCGTGAATGCGAGTGTCGCCGCGGCGTTCAAAGCCCTGATCGTATAAGTCCGGTTGCCCCACCAGATGTCCCGCCAGGGATCGCTGCCCCGGACGATACCCTTGGGATATGTGGGCGGTTCCTTCGTTGCAGGTGGTCTGGACAGCAGTCTCTGGCAATCTTTGACGAGCGCGTCGTATTCGGCCTTCATCTTGCCACGTGCCGATTCGCGCAGGCGATCAAGGTTCTCGGGGCGCATAAACAACCGGGGATGCTCTTTTGGAATGCGGGCGATGAGCTCGGCGCGGGCGGGCAGCGGCAGGGCGGCGGCATCGGCGGCGATCGTGAAGGTCCGTGGCTGGCTCCATCTCGTGAACCGGCCGTTCTTGTCCTTGCCGCGGTATCGCCAGGAGTAGATCCCCGGCGCAAAAGTTCGGGGCGGACAGTGAACGTTGAACTCCAAATCCTTCTTCCGGTATTCGATCTTGTCGAACCCCTTGTCGTGCCCGCACTCGATTTCCCACGTGACCGACGCCTGGGGCCGCCAGCTAAAGGCGGGCGGATTCACCCGGCTGACAGCGCCGGCGGCAGGGCGGTAACCCCATTCGCCGGGCTGGGCGGGACGTTCATCCGGTTTCAGCTCTCGGTCCTGAGCCAAAGCCGGTGTGAGCAGTAGCAACACAAGCAGCATTGGGGCCAAACTCACCAACGAGCTATATCTAACGTTTTTTCTTGTCGATTTCATGTCGCATCATAGCCTCATAAAGTGTCAGTTGGATATCGAGAATCTGCTCGAAGTTGACTTGACAGCCCTCCGTGAGTCCGTGGGGACATTCGAAGGTGAAGGAACTGGCACCGCTCACGTGATAAACCGCGCTGGTTAGATTGAAGGGACTGGGATTGTCGCCGCCCTCGGCCTTGGCGGCGAAAGGGCTCCCAGAGGGCAGGTCGCGGTCGGCGAGAAGCTCGTAGCACCGCTGCGCCAGTGCGCGAACGTCCTGCTGGATTTCGGTAGTGACGTATGCCGGGCGCAAGAGGGCCGGGTTACTGGCGTGGCAGTGAAGTGAGACTGCCAGATCAGGACCTTCCTCTCGGGCTACCTTCAAGATTGCCGGTGCTTCGGGCCCCATCGGATCGAAAAACTCGTCATGCATGGGATTAATCCCTTTGTCGTTGAAGTAGCAACCCAGGAATCCGGTGTTGTCACCGACCATCGGATGCTGGCGTTTGCTCTGAGGCCAGCCGCAGAAGGTGTCATCGCTCCAGGTGCCCTGGCCCCAGAATTTGAGATCGTCGAGCGTCATGCCGCAAAGACTTCGCGGCTCGAAACGGGCGATTCCGTCAGGATTGCCGTCCGGTATGATCAACAGCCGGCACTGTCTGGCGAGGGCGCTAAGTTCGGCGTGATTGCCGCCGCGGAGGTCTTTTCCCGTCTCCATGATGTTGACAAGATTGACCAGGCCCGTCAGGCCTTCGACTTCTGCGCCGTGCACCGGTCCGACAAAAAGGATCACAGGTCTCTCTCTCGCCGTTTTGTCCATATATGCCGATAGCTCTCTGGCCCCGATTGCGGAATTGAAATTTGCCATGCTTTCGAGTTTCTCGGTCTGCCCATACTCGATAAGATGTACGGGTCTGCCTCCGGGAGATGTCGCTATCGTCGCAACTTTGCCTTCAGTGAGCTTGGCGAAGCGAGCCGGCAGGCCCTTGACGTCACCTATCCAGAATTCGGGTATCTGCCGGTCGGGCACTCTTTGTCTGGCCCGCTGGTAGGTCATTCCGTCGGCCCCGGCTGGGCTTGTGGAAAAGGCGAAAAGAAACGTCAAGGCGATAATCCTCACAAGCATATGGTTGTCTTGCATCTTTGCTCTCCTCTGGCTCTGGAATGTGATAACTCGGATTCATTCAACCGAGCCGATCAGATCTTTGATGTTGGCTATGTGGTTGCGAGTGCAATATTCCCTTATACCGTCAATAATCTTCGCTGCACAGTCGGGAGCAACAAAATTCGCGGTGCCGGTAGCTATCGCCGTAGCGCCGGCGATGATGAACTCAATGGCATCCGAAGCGGTCCTTATTCCGCCGAGGCCCAGAATCGGTATCCCTGTATCTCGGGCTACTTCGTTGTAAACCTTATTGACCAGATAGACTGCAATAGGCTTGATCGCCGGGCCGGACAACCCACCGGTCTTGTTGGCCAGGACGGGCCTGCGGGTCTCGATGTCGATTACCATCGCGGTGAAGGTGTTGACCAGGCTAAGTGCATCGGCGCCGGCATCGACCGCCGCTCGAGCTATGACGCTGATGTCCGTCACGGAAGGGGAGAGCTTGACCATCAGAACCTTCTCGCCTGCCGCATTTTTCACCGCCGAGGTGATTTCCGCCACATTCTCCGGTTCGGTGCCGAAACTTATCCCGCCTCTGGCAACGTTGGGGCAGCTAATATTCAGCTCGAAGCCTGCGATTGCCGGCTCCGGCGAGAGACGCTCGGTGACGGCCACGTAGTCCTCTATGGTCTGGCCGGCGACGTTGACGAAGACCGTGGCCGAGAACTTCTCGAGCACTGGCAATTTCTCTTCGATAAACCTGTCCAGGCCGAGGTTGGCCAGCCCGATCGCGTTGAGCATCCCTGAGTCGGTCTCGACAATCCGCGGCGTCGCATTACCCTTTCTTGGCATGACCGTGATGCTCTTGGTAGTGAATCCGCCAAGACGGTTGACATCCATGAAGGCACTCAACTCGTCGGCGTACCCGCAAGTTCCCGAAGCCGTAAAAACCGGATTCGCCAACTTCAATCCGGCGAAATCAACCGATATATCGACAGTTTCCTGCATATATGTATTTGCCTTTTTTCGCCATGGGAAACGAATATAGTGTCTTGCATTCTAATATGGAACTTTGCTTTTTGCATTTTAATTCTTTGGGGCACCCTTTATTTTCCCCTGCTGTTTGCCTCAAATCAGCCCATAGCGTACAATGCCCCAAACAATGGTAGGTTTCCTGCACAACGCAATACGATGTACGACGCGCGCAATACGAAGAAGATGCCGGATAGATTCAAGAACATCCTGATAATAAAACCCAGCTCGCTGGGCGACATCGTCCTGGCGCTGCCCGCTCTTACCGCTCTGCGCAGGAGTTTTCCCAATTCGAGAATAAGCTGGCTCGTCAGGCCCGAATTCGCCGCACTGCTGGCCAATCACCCTCACCTAGACGGGATAATTCCTTTCGACCGCAGGTTCCTGGGCAAAGCGTGGTTCCACCCTAAAGCGCTCGGCGCCCTCATTTCGCTCATCCGGCGGCTTCGAAATGGTAGATTTGACGCTGTCTTCGACTTTCAGGGCCTTTTCAGAACGGCTTGCCTGGCATGGCTTTCCGGCTGCAAAAAGCGATTCGGCAGGGCGGGTGCACGAGAGTTCGCCCACATCTTCTACACGGACAAGGTCGCCCAGGGTACGGACTGTGCTCACCTGGTCGACTACTATTTGAGGATAATCGCAACGGCAGGCGCCGGCGAAATCAGCGCCCAGTTCGTTTTACCCCAGGAACCAGCCGCCTCCGAGTCGATCTTAAGGCTGTTGAAGAGTGGCGGAACTGCACCCGACCATTACGCTGTTCTTGTGCCCGGCTCGGCCCATCAGGACAAATGCTGGCCCACCGAACGGTTTGCCGAATTGGCCGACAAAATTGCAGCGAAATTTGGCTTGTCCCTGGTTGCTACAGGCACGAGGCCGGAAATGCCCGTCGTGGAGAGATTGAGTAAAGAGTCCAATGTTCCGATCGCAAACCTGGCAGGGCAGACTTCGCTCAGTGAACTGATGGCGTTGCTCAGAGGCGCCAAACTGGTGGTGAGCAACGATACGGGTCCGGGACATATCGCTGCGGCCTCGGGCGTGCCGCTGGTGTTGATGTTCGGAAGGTCCAACCCTGTCAGAGTAGCGCCTTACGGAAGAAAAGAGTGCGTCGTGGCGATCGACCCTGACGGCAGGGGGCTCGATATAAACAGCACCGACCCAGGGCACGATATTAAAGCCATCACAGTCGAGAAGGTCTATCAAAAGGTGTGCGAGCAACTGGGCAATCCAAATCCTAACTCCTAAGCACCTCTGCGAAAGCAGGGGGTGCTTAGGAGTTTGCTTACTGACTCATGAACTTCCAGGATACCTTTCCATATCGAGATTGCCACTGGTTGCCCGAAGTCGATGCAGCACCGGTCAGTCTTCCCTCACGGCGCCGGACTCTTAGCTCAGTTATTGAATACACGCCTTTTTCGTAGTCGAACGTCTCGCCGTCATCGTCATAGAGAAAATAGGTGTTTTCCTTCCGGCCGTAATGACGGACCTCTATATCGACGGTCCCTCTGGCACTGGCTATGTTGTTCACCGGAGGCATCATGGGTATGATTCCGCCGTCTCTTACGAACAAGGGGATTTGCTCGAGTCTTGTCTTGATCGTAATGGTCTCGCTGTTTCCGGCTATCTCACCCGTGTAGAAGTCGTACCAGTTCCCTCGCGGCAGCACGACCTTGCGACTTTTCTGCCTGGCAAATACCGGCGCGACCAATATAGATGGTCCCATCATGTATTGATCGGTCGTCTCCAGCCGTTTAGTTTCGGCGTATGGATTGTCCTCACCGTGAACGTTGCCGGCGATGACTTGCTCGGTATGATCGAAGCTGGCCTCAAGCACCATAGCTCTAAACGGAGGAATGCCTCTTTGATTGTAGTCGTAAAAGGCGGTGTACATGTAAGGAAGCAGGCGGGTCCTCAACTTGATGACGTCGCGAACCATATCCGTAACTGCGGGGAAGCTCCAAGGCTTTTTGCCCGACGACCAGGCATTGAGCTGGACCAGCGGGGAAAAACAGACCGACTGAAAGCGCCTGAGCCATTCTTCGTCCGATCTTGCACTGCGAATCTCAGGCGTCCAAAGCACGCCGGCCAGTGAGCAATTCACCAACGCGGTGACATATCCCTGATGATCGTAGTAGTCGCTGTATATCACGAAACCCGAAGGACTGGCTGCGCCGTTGGAGCTTCTGACCAGTCCGTAAGTTCGCTTGTTCATCTCGCGGAAGCGCTGCATGAACATGTCCTGGATCATCAGGCCGTACAATTGACGAATCTGCACTGCGCTGTGGCCCGAAGGAAAAGTCGCATGATCGGGCCAGAGCCAGACATCGTAGCCGTCCACCTCGTCGAACTTGTAACCGCTGACTCCGATGTCCAGGTGATTCTTCTGGTGGTGATCGAGCAGTACTTTTCGGGCGGCCTCGATTGTGTAGTCCGGCACCTCGCCGAGCCAGACCGTGTGACTTGCCGCAAAGGGTTTCAGAGCCTCCGAAATGGCCGACGTGGGGGCGACATAGGGATTTTCCCAAAGATTGACTTTGACACCCTTCTTTGACAATCGATTCAGAAAACGCTTCGGCTGGGGAAATCGCGTCTTGTCCCAATCGAAGGAACAGGGATAAGCAAAACTCTGCCAGCCGGGTTCGAGCCCGATGACATCGAGCGGGAAATCCCTTTCTTCAAACTCGGCGACTTCCTTGAGCACATCCGAATCCGAGCTTCGGGTGTGCATTCGATGCCAGAACCCCAGGCCCCAGTGGGGCATAGGTGTTAAGCTAAGCTGACGTTTTTTTGGCCGATTGGTTTGCTAT
>CAZLTY010000028.1:0-26735 GCA_964562575.1 uncultured Pirellulales bacterium | reverse complement strand
TAGGCTCGGTCATGTGGCATGTGATAAAGGAACGACTGGCGTGACACTTGCCAGCCGAAGACGGGACGGTATCCGCAAGCTTTGGCCTGACACACGTGAATCTGTCCGGCACGAGTTATCAGGTGCTTTTCTCGATCGTTATTGGCTTGGCGTATAGCCCAATTTGCCCCAAGCTCCCTTCTGTACTTTATGTAAGTCTTCGTTACCAGGTTGTCGGGATACGTCGCCGTGACGTAGAGTACCCTGCCACACGGAGTAATCCGCTTCTGTAACCTCAAAAGTGCGAGTATCGCTCCATTTGAAATAAACACCGTGCCCGTCTGCAAAAGAAGCCGTAGTTCCCTGGCCATGGCGACGGGTGATTTGGTCCCACCAGCGTGGCTCTGTATACCAGATTGTCCAACTGTTGGGACTCAGGCGTCCCTCGTCAATAAAGACCAAACGCTTCGAAGCCTGTTTAATCGGACTCCTTTTTTTGAAGGTCATCCCATCAGACCAGGGATGACCAGAATAACCGTTCATCGCGTCCATAATCGCATAGGTTACCACCTCACCTCGTATACCGGTGGGACAACAGTAGGACTTCTCATTGGGGCAGTATTCATAAAGGGTTCCTCCCCTGAGGCCTGCGCGTTTTTGTTGTTCAGGTGCGTTTTGATTGCTTACCCACTCCACCCAACCATCCGAATTGGGATTTGCATAGGGTATTCTATCATCGTTCTCATCGGCGTACATAATCCAAGCTAAGGTAAGTTGCTTTAGATTGCCCATGCAGGCAGCCCGTTGACCCATTAAACGGGCGCGGCCCAGTGCCGGCATCAGAACGGCCATCAAGATGGCGATGATGGCAATCACAACCAATAGTTCTATCAACGTGAAAGCTCTTGATTTCTGCATGATCACACCTTTTCCTTTGCCCTGGGTTAACCCAGTTTCCACGGTTTGCGGTACTTGTAGTGTAACAGCTTATTGGCTTGCCTGTTATTGACGATTCGCTCGTCCTTCGGGTCCCAGTCGATCCGGGATTTTGTGGCGAGCGATATATTGGCCAGCAGGGCAAACGTTGTCGAGCGGTGCCCCGTTTCCATATCGCAGTTGGTTCGCTGACGGCTCTTGACGCAGTCACAGAAGTTCCGAATGTGCTGGGCCGTGAGATCTCCGTCTATCTTCTTTGCTTCGAATGGCTCGATCCTCGGGTCGGACTCCTGGAATTGTCCGCCTTTTGAAGGGGCGATTCTGTATGCAGCGCCCTCTGCGCCGCAATAGAGATTGCCCAGCGTGCCGCGCAGCTCGACTTCCCCATCCACCAGTGCGGGGCCTCCGTTTGCCTCGTACTGGCCGAAGATAAGCAGCGCCCCCGAGGGCATCTCGAATGTCACCTGCATCGTATCGGGGATCGTCCGGTCATCGTCAACTGCAAACCGTCCGCCGTGTGCCGATATCGAAATCGGCGCCTGCTCGGCCAAAGCCCAGCGCATCGCGTCACAGTAGTGCACGCCCCAGTTGGCCATCTGGGAAGAATAGGACTGCCACCAGCGGAACTTGTACAACACCAAGTTATCTTTGTAGGCGCGTTTGGGGCGGGGGCCAAGCCACATATCCCAGTCCAGGCCCTTTGGCGGCGCCGCATCGGGCAGCCGGCCTATTCCGCCCGGATGCATGTTGCTCACTCGGTAGGCTCTTCCTACTGTCACCTTGCCGATTCTGCCAGCCTCAATGTGCTCGGCTATCTGCATGTACGACTTGGATGAGCGTCGATGGAGGCCTACCTGTACGACACGGTTGTATCGCGTCGCGGCCTCGACCATCTTGCGGCCTTCGTGTACTGTCGCCGAGAGCGGCTTTTCTACGTAAACGTCTTTGCCCGCCTGACAGGCCATAATCGCCTGAACGGCATGCCAGTGATCGGGCGATGCGATCACCACCGCATCGATATCTTTACGATCGAGCAGCCGGCGAAAATCCTTGTATCGAGTCACATTGGGGCCCAGGTTCTCGGTCATCTTGGGAATTCTGCCTCCCAGGGCGTCCTTGAGCCTCTGGTCGACTTTGGAATAATCGCGGTTCAGATAGGGTTCATAGACGTCACAGAGAGCCGCCACTTCGACGTCGTCCTGCTGCAGGAAACGGGTCAGAAGCTGTGAGCCGCGGTTGCCTATGCCGATGAAGCCAACGCGGATCTTGTCATTTGCGCCGCGTGCGCTTCGAACCGCAGGAGCACCTGTGAGATTCAATCCCAACGCAACGGCCGCTGCTGACGTCGTCGAGTCTTTTAAGAAACTGCGTCTGGTGGTTCTTTTGTGATTCTCACGCATCTGTCATCTCCAAAAGTTGCCCTTGTTCTGGCCAAGCGTTACCAAGCAGACGATTTGCATTTCTGCCTTGTTTCCTATTGCTACCTCCTATTATAGGGTCATCTGCCAACATCGCAAAGCCAAATTTCCAATATAGATGGTGCCAAGGCAGATAAGACTGTGGTAATATAAGCGTCAAATCACAGCGTTGGATTTGCTCAAGGGAGATTTCACTAGTGAATGACCGCAGAAAAGCCCCGAAGAAACGGCGAAAAATAAAGTTTTCTCACGTACTGATAGCCTTGCTTCTTGCAGGCGTGGCGGCGTTTGCAATTTTCAGACTCAGCACGAAATTCAAGCTGAAGGCCCGGATTGACGCCATCTACGCTGCGGGCTATCCCGTAACGGGCGCCGAGCTGGACCAGTGGTACAATATCCCGCCCGATGTTGAGAACGCTGCCTATACAATTGAAGAGGGCCTTTCATTCTATGAAGAATGGGACAAGGAGAGATCCAAATCGTTGCCGCTTATCGGCAGGGCAGAGCTTCCCGCTCGCACAGAACCGCTCGCTGAAGACACGAAAAGTCTGATGGCTCAATACATTGCCGACAACAACGAAGCTCTCGATTTGTTCCACGAAGGGAGCCAGATAGAGAACTGCCGCTATCCTATCGACCTGACTGCCGGTTTTGCGACATTGACGCCCAATGTGGGTGAAATACGCAATGCCGTGAGGTTGCTGGGACTTGAGGCCATTCTGTATGCCGAGAACGGAGACGGCCCCTCGGCTATGCGTTCGGTAATATCGGCTTTTGGAATCGCCCGCTCGCTTGCGCGAGAGCCTGTTACGATCTCTCAACTTGTTCGTGCTGCATGCCAGAGTTCTGCAATGTCGGTCCTCGAACAGGTCATCAACCGGACCGAACTGACCGATGAGCAACTTTTCGAGCTTCTCGAGTGTGTCCGCGACAGCGAGCGTACTTCCGACATATCCTGTGCATTTGTGGGCGAACGTTGCGCTGGGGTAGGCTTCTTCCGCGTGCCGGAGTCGGTTGGCCCGGACGTTCTCGGCGGCGGTGGCGGTTCTCTTTTCAGATGTGCCCTGGCGGTTTACAGGGGTGTGGGCATGGCGGATTCCGATGCGGTTATTTACCTTGATCTTATGGACGGATACTTGAAGGCGACCCAGCTTCCTATGCACGAGCGCCTGGAGGCCGTCAACGCCGTTGACGCCAGGCTCCAATCGACTTCACACGCCCGCGTGATGCTGCATACGATTATGCCGGCACTATCGAGAGTCACCACCATAGAAACAAGAGCCGTAGCACGCCTTCGCAGCGCCCGAGTTGCCCTTGCGATCCAGCGCTATCGTCTCGCGGCCGGCGCGCTGCCGGGCAAACTCGCGGACCTCGTGCCGGCTTACCTCGAAACCGTCCCCAAGGATCCCTTCGACGGTAATGATCTGCGATACAGAAAGCTGCAACCCGGCTTCGTTGTTTACAGTATCGGCGAGGACCTGAGCGACGATGGCGGCAGGGAAAAACAGACCCGCAAGACGAGAGGAGAAAAACCTCCGAATTGGGATGTGACTTTCATCGTCGAGCGATGAATGCGCAGGAAAGTGCGTTCTTCGGCGGTCGTCGAGAAGTTCCTGGGGGAAAATCTGTCGTAAATGGCTCAGAAGCGTAAATTTTCTGCAAATGGCGGAAATCGACCGATATAATGTGTAACGTTTCGGGTTTGCATGCGTCTATAATATAATGCTGGTCATTCTTCGAAGAGACCCGGGCAGTATGTCCGGTTGCAGAAGCTGGGGTTTAGCGCCCCGGCGGCAAAGGAATTGAGAATGCTCAAACCACTCGACAAGAGAATTCGCAGCATTTGGTTCAGATGTACCATTAACCTGCTGCTCAGGCATACTGGGCGCGTGCTGATTGCCGCCGGGATTATTGCAGTCCTGACCGTCCTGACCGAGCGTCTGCTGGCTTTAAGCGTAATCAATAACGGAACTATCCTTGGCTTCTGGGCAGTCGTGACAGTCACGGTTCTTTTGCTCTGGCTTCTGAGACAGCCGAGCCGCATGCAGGTCTCACTGCTGATCGACGACCGACTGAGGCTGCACGAGCGTTTCAGCACGACTTTGGCACTGGCGGACGCCGAAGACCCTTTCGCCGATGCCGCCCGCAACGAAGCCCGCGAGAGCGCCGGCCGCGCAAGTGTCCGGGGACATTTTCCGATCAAGCCATCGAAGTGCTGGATTTACGCGGTCAGCACGTGGCTTACAGTAATGGTGCTTGCCATGTTTTTGCCCCAGAAGGACCTTCTCGGATTCTTGCGAAAGAAAGAGCAGGAGCAGGAAAAGACCCAACAACTTGAGAAGGCCAAAGTAGCCATTAAAGACGCTGCCAGTCTCGTCAAGTCGACCGTCGAACGATTGGGCGAGCCCGAGTTGGCCGATGCGTTGAGCAAGCTGGACCAGGCACCCGGGAATGCCAAGCCGCAGGAGATCAAGCGCCGGGCGATCAGCAAGCTCGGCGATCTCTCGGACAAGATCAAGAAAATGCAGAACAGCGAGCAGCTCGATTCTGTTAAGATGATGCAGAAGATGTTTAAGCAACTGCGCGGCTCGGCTGATCCTTTTTCGCAGAAGATCATGTTGGCGTTGGCCAAAGGCAATTTCGCCCAGGCCTCCAACCTTCTCAGTCAAGTGCAAAAGGAATTGGCCGAAGGCAAGCTGAACCCCGAGCAGCAAAAGGCTCTGACCAAACAGTTGCAGGCTCTGGCCAAGCAGCTTGGCGAATTAGCCCGCAAGAACGACGAGTTCGAGAAGGAGCTGGAGAAACTCGGGCTGGACAAGAAACTTGCCAAGATGAGTGACGAGCAATTGCGCCAGGCTTTGCAGAAGCAGGGCCTCACATCTGACAAGATCGAAGAGCTGTTGCGCAAGGCCGCCGCCAGCCGATCGGCCATGAGCCGATGTGCCGGTCTCGGCAGGGCAATGGCCGCCTGCGGCGCAGGCGCCGGAGGACTGTCCGGAGATGAGCTGGCCGCCGTGATGGAGCAGTTGGACGACATTGAAAGTCTCAAGCAGCAGTTGATGCTGACCCAGGCCACGCTCGATGAGATTGCCCGCGCCATCGGCTGCCTCGGCGATGGGTTATGTGACGGGCCCGGCGGCTATGGGCCGTTTGCCGAAGGATATTCCAGGGGCGCCGGAGGTGGAACGGGAGGGCCGGGAATAGGTTATGGCCCCCGCAAGACAGACGATAGCGGGCAGACCGGTACGAAACGCCTTCGCACTGCGAACAAGCCGGGGCAGGGTCCGGTCATCGCCAGTTGGTATTTCAAGGAGTCGCAGATAAAAGGCCAGGCCATGCGCGACTTTACCGAGGTCGTTCAAGCCGCCCGTGACGGAGCCGCCGAGGCCATAAGCGAAAACGAAATCCCGCGCAGGTACGAGGATGCGATAAAGACATATTTTGGCCAGCTCGAACAATCCGGCGGTGAGTGAGGGAAATGCTTCCACCAAAGGATTATCCGTATGCGAAAGATAATATAGTGTTCGTGATTGAAAATTCGCGTTTTTGCGCGGGTAGGGGGCTCTGCAATACCATGTTGTCGTTATGCTCGCGGGAATTTCCTACCCTGAAGGGTATAACAGCAATTTTCCCCCGCTTAGCGGTGGCTCTGACGGTCCTATTACCATGCCTTCTTCTATCGTGCTCGCAGAGTTCCAATCCTGAAAGAAGAGAGGTGGTCCTGTACTGTTCGGTGGATCAGGAAATCGCCGAGCCGATCATCGCCGAGTTCGAGCAGCTATCCGGCATCAAGGTCCTGGCCCGCTTCGATACTGAGGCGAGCAAGACGGTCGGCCTGGTTCAGAAGATAAAAGCGGAGGCGACTTCGCCCGTTGCCGATGTATTCTGGTCGAGCGAGATTTTCCACACCATTCGCCTGGCGCGGGATTCTCTTCTGGCTTCCTACAGCAGTGACGCAACCACCGATTGGCCCGCTGCGATCGCAGATGCCGACGGCCGGTGGTATGGCTTTGCCCTGCGCGCACGAGTCATCGCCTACAGCACTGACAGAGTTTCCGCCGAGGATGCCCCCAGGTCTCTTGAGGATGTCCTTGACGCCAAGTGGAAGGGTCGGCTGGTTATGGCAGCGCCCGAATTTGGCACGACGGGCGGGGACGTGGCCAGTTGGTTTGTTCACTACGGCGCCGCCGGCGCACGGCAGATTCTGGAGCGACTCAAGGCCAATGACATGCGCATTGTCGCCGGCAACAGCACAGCGGTGAGGATGGTTGCGACGGGCCAGGCCGATGTGTGTTTTACCGACACCGACGACGTCTACGCCGCCCAGCGAAACGGCTGGCCTGTGGCGATGAACTTTCTGGATCAAGCCGGCGACGGTGTGCTGACGATACCGAATACCGCCGCCGTTATCAAAGGCGCAGCGCATCTGGAAGAGGCCGGCGAACTGATGGACTTTCTTCTCAGTGAGCAGCTCGAGCGAATGCTCGCTGCCAGCGATTCGCATAACAGCCCCGTTCACAAGGCCCTGGCTGAGCAATTCCAGTTGTATGCCATTGCCAAGCCCTTGGATGTCGACTACGGAAAGATAGCCGACCAATTGCCTACAGCCATCCGAACTGCCAGGGAGATTCTTAGGTGAGCGATGACACTGTCCCAGCGAAGCTTCTGATGGTCGGCTCTGTAGCTCTGTGGGCGGTGGTGATCTTTCTGCCGCTAACGGTCTTCTTCGCCCAGGCAATTTCCCCGGCCACCGCAGTCCAAATCACCAGCCGGATTGGCCCGGCGGCGCTGCGTTCGCTGGCATTGGCCGGAGTTATCGCAGCGGTGGCTGTTCTTTTGGGTTGGGTGCCGGGGCGTCTGCTCGGCACATGCCGCAGAGGCAAAGACGTCCTGCTGCTATTGCTGCTGATGCCTCTGGTTCTGCCGCGCTACGTTCTCTACTACGCCTGGGGGCTCTTGCTGAGCCCCACAGCCGAGCTTGGGGCGTACCTGTCGGGCAGACCCGAACTTGCCCGGTTTGTCGGGGCGCTGGGCTCGTCTATGGTTCTGGTACTTTGGCACTGGCCGCTGGCCGCGTTGTTGATCGCTCAAGGGTGGCGGACCATTGACCGACAAATCTGGGACTGTGCATCTCTCGACGCAAACGGTTTTGAGACATTCAAGAAGATCACACTGCCCTTGCTCGGGCGCCCGCTACTCTTGGCCTTCGCGGTATGTTTCGTCCTGTCGCTGTCGGAGTTTGCCACCTTCCACCTTGCAGGTGTGCAAACGATTGGGACCGAATTAGCTGTTCTCTACGAAGAGACTCACTCCGAAAGTCACCTGGCCCGGGCCGCCTGGCCCGTGGTCGCGGTGGCTCTGGTGCTTGCTGTCGTCCTGGGAAGAAGCTGCCGCTCCTGGGGTTCAGGCGCCGCTGCCGTCGGGACGGGCGAACTCGAATCGCACAGATGGCAGTGGATGCTGCTGTTGCTTCTGATCGGCATTTCGCTGATCATTCCGATATCGCTGCTCATCGGTAACATGACCGACACACAGGCGCTTCGGCAGTTCTTGACGCTGCATTCCGACGATCTGGCCTGGTCACTCGTCGTTGCAGGCACCGCCGCGGCGATAGCCTGTATGATTGCGTTTGGGGCAATGTCAGTGGAAACGCACGGCCGGCTATACCGGCGACGACTGTTGTCCTTTGTGTTGCGCACGACCATATTGCTCGTCATGTTTATCCCCGCCTCGCTGGTTGCGGTTTCTCTTTTGAAAATGTTGGCCGTTTGCCATGCCCCGATGGCGTTGCGACAAAGCTGGTACATCGTCTCGGCAGGGCAGGCGGGCAGATTCTCAGGGATAGCCCTGATTCTGCTGCTCCTGACTCGAGGCACCTACCGAAGATGCCTGTCGGAAATGGCCTCGCTCGATGGCGCCACAAGCTGGAAGGCCTGGTGGTATGTGCATCTGCCGCACACATGGCCTCTGGTGGTCGGGGCCTTTATTCTCATCGTCATGTTCAGTATCACGGAATTGTCCGCCACCATGGTTCTGCTGCCTGCGGGCTTGCCGAATTTCGCTCAACGTTTGCTCAATCAGATGCATTACGCCCGCGATCAGCAGGTTATCGCTTCTTGCCTAGTGCTGATTTGCCTGTTTCTTGCCCTGACCGCGCTGGTGGTGCTGTTACTGCGCGCCGTGCGGACGCGATGGTGGACGGTCTCGATAGTCTTTCTCGCTGCTGCGACGGCCTTGGCAGGTTGTGACGGTAAATCCAGGCCGCCCGACGAGGCAAAGATACTGGCTACTTTCGGACAATCCGGACGGGGACAGGGCCAGTTCATCTACCCACGGGCCATCGACATTGCCGGCGACGGCTCGCTTTTCATTGTCGATAAGACAGGCAGGATCCAGAAGTTTGGCCCCAAAGGCGACTTTCTCGCTACGATAGAAATGCCCCTGACCGAAACGGGCAAACCCACGGGCCTTACTGTCGCTGCGAACGGCAATCTCTACGTAGCCGATACGCACTATTTTCGCGTTGTGATCTTCTCGCCGGAAGGCAAGTTCATCGACGAGTTCGGTAAGTTTGGAGAACAGGACGGTTGCTTCATTTATCCCACCGACGTAGCCTTTTCCCAGGACGGCAGAATCTTCGTCAGTGAATACGGCGGCAACGATCGGATCAGTGTCTTTACAGAGCAGGGCGACTTCCTGCATTGTTTCGCCGCGCCCGGCAGCGGGCTCGGTGAGCTGTCCCGACCGTCGGCTCTTTGCGTGGACCAATCGCGCAAGCGCCTCTACGTAGCCGATGCATGCAATCATCGCATCGCGGTTTACAGTCTCGATGGCGAGCTGCTGCGATACATCGGCTCGGCAGGCAGAGACGCTGGTCAGCTTCGCTACCCCTACGACCTGACGCTGCTGGCCGACTCAACGCTGGTCGTTTGCGAATACGGAAATAATAGAGTACAACTATTCGATGCTGAGGGTCGCAGTCTTGCCGTCTACGGTCAAGCGGGCCGGCAGTTAGGGCAACTGGCGTATCCCTGGGGCGTCGCGGTCGACAGTCGGCGTCGCGCATTCATCGTCGATTCCGGCAACGCGCGGATTCAAGTGTGGCAGTTATGACATATACGTACGGTTTCTATTTTGCTCAGCCCTGGTGGCTGGTCGCCTGCCTGCTGCTGGGGCCCATTATCTGGCTCGGCAGGCGAAATCTAGCCGCCCTGGGCCCTGTCAGGCGGACGCTGGCGATTATACTGCGCTGTTTGGTCACCTTAATGCTCGTGGCGTTGCTCGCTCGGCCCACGCTTACGAGGGAGAGTCGGCGTCTGACGGTTATTCCGGTTATCGATAGAAGTCAGTCCATTGCCGCCGAATGGCAGCAGGCAAGTTTGGATTATCTTGACAAGGCCCTGGCTGGCATGGATCCTCGCGACCAGTTGGCCGTCGTTGATGTTGCTGAGGTCGCCAGCATCTCCAAGCTGCCTTCGGGCGAGAGTTCCGTCCGCCGACGAAATACTACTCTCACGGGTGAGCAAACCAACCTGGCCGACGGTATCCAGATGGCTATGGCTATCGCTCCTCCGGATACGGCTGTCAGAATATTGCTCATCAGCGAGGGCAATGAGACCTCCGGCGATCTGAAGGAAGCCGCTCGAATCGCCGCGGCCAACAAGATTCCCATCGACGTGAAACTCATCGGCTATCAGTACGAGAACGAGGTCGTATTCAGACGGCTCGCCGCACCCGGTCATGCCAGGAGCGGACAGACGGTCTCATTGCGATTTGTCCTCAACAGCACGGCGAGCACCAAGGGTAAACTGCTCTTGAGCCTGAACGGCGAGCCTGTCGATCTCGTCCCGGACTCGTCACAAATCGCCGTACCTGTGGAATTGGAGCCGGGCATCAACGTCAAGACTATTTCCATGCCGGTCGGAACGCGCGGTATACACGAGTTCGAGGTGGTATACATGCCCGACGAGCCGAGCCAGGACCAGATCATTCAAAACAACCGCGCCAGCGCCGTGACGTATGTCGCCGGGCCCGGTCATGTTCTGGTTGTCGATGCCGACGGTTCGGCCGGACTGACTTTGACCAAGGCTCTGCAAGATTCCGACATCGACGCGCGGTACAGCACGGCCATCGACTTGACGCACGATCTGGCCCAACTGATGGACACCGACGCAATCATTCTGGTCAATACCAGTTGCGGCCACTTCACATATCAGCAGCAGGAAATGCTCTGCCGTTTTGTCACCGACTTCGGAGGAGGTCTGATTATGGTAGGGGGCGCCGAATCCTTCGGGGCCGGAGGATGGATAGGTTCGCCCGTGGCCGAGATCCTCCCGGTAGATATGGATCCACCTCAGAAGAAGCAGTTGCCCAAGGGAGCTCTGGTGCTGATTATGCACGCCTGCGAGATGGCACAGGGCAATTACTGGGGCCAGCAGGTGGCCATCGCCGCTGCGAACACTCTGAGCCGACTGGATTTGATCGGGATCCTGGCCTATAGATGGCGGGGGGGGACGGACGATTGGGTCTTCCCCATTGCTCAGGCGGGCGACAAGAAGGCGGTCGTCTCGGCTATCAAGCAGATGACGATGGGTGACATGCCCAGCCTGCACACTCACCTGCAGATGGCCTACGACAAATTGGAAGCCTGTAATGCGGGGCAAAAACATGTGATAGTAATCAGTGACGGCGACCCGACAGCGCCGACCACGCAATTGCTCAATCTGTGCAAACAGGCCGGGATTACCTGCACCGGCATAGGCATTTTTCCGCATTCTCCCAAGGATGTCCAGAGCCTGCAGCGGGTCGCCCAGCTCACCGGCGGTCGCTTCTATGATGTTAAGGATCCTCAGAAGTTGCCCCAGATATTCATTAAGGAGGCCCAGGTGGTCAGACGTGCTCTGATCCTGGAGGAGACCTTTACGCCTCAGATAAAGTACTCTCTGAGCGAGATTGTACAGGGCCTTCCCTCTGTGCTGCCGAACCTCGACGGCTATGTAGTGACCGGCCCCAAGGGCGGCCTCAATCAGGTCGTCCTCGCCAGTCATCAGGCCGATCCCATCCTCGCAACATGCCAGGCGGGGCTCGGCAGATGCGTGGCATTCACCAGCTCAATCGACACGAGGTGGGCTGCCAACTGGCTGGGATGGCCCGGCTTCGACGGATTCTGGGAGCAGACCATTCGCTGGGCGGGCAAACCCTCCCAATCGGCCGATTGCGAAGTCTCCGCCGACATCCAGGGCCGCCAGGTAACCGTCAACGTCGAGGCAATCGACGCCGAGGGCAAATTCATGCAGTTTGCCAGTATCGAGGGACAGGTGATATCACCGGATGTCTCCAGCAGCGAGCTGGAGCTTACGCAGGTCGGGCCCGGCCAGTACAACGGCCAGTTCCAGGCTGACGGCTCGGGCAGCTACATCGTGAACCTGCGGTACAAAAAGCCGGGAGGCGGTGAGAAGACTCATTTCACCCACACGACCGTGACTATTCCTTTCGCGCCCGAGTTTCGCGATCTAACCGATAACGCGCCTCTGCTCGCCGAGGTCAGCGAAATCAGCGGTGGCCGGATCCTCGGCTCCGATCCGAATCAGGCCAATCTGTTCGACTATGAGGGCTTGAAGTTTCCCCAAACGCAGATGCCCCTGCTGAGGCCCCTGATGCTTGTCTGGCTCGCGTTGCTGCTGTTAGATGTGGCGATGCGCAGAGTGATCCTCGATTTCCGGGCTATGGCTCGTCGCGCTGTTTCCGTCGTCCGCCTTCGCAGGGGCGAGGGCAAAGTCGACAAGACTCTCGAACGCCTCCAGGCGAGGCGCCAGAAACTCCGCGACCAGCTTGATGCCCGCAAAGACGCTGCCGTCGCCTCGAAGCGGTATCAGGCGAGCGCCGGATATGAGGGCGAATTGCCCGTGGCGGGCGCGGCACGGCCGCCCAGGCCGCAGCCTGAGAAAAGGGGCGAGAAACCGACGCCGGCGAAAGCTGATGCAGGCGAGGGCAGCGCTCACATTCAGAGGCTGCTCAAAGCCAAACGCAAAGCGGCCGACCAGGAGCAGCCTGACAAGATCGAAGAAGAACAAACAGATGCTTAGGAGATAATTGAGATGGCAAGAGATAAGAAAGGTGTCGAAGAGCAGTGCCGCGATTTTCGCCGGATGTTCGAGTCGCTGCGCCGCGAAATCGGCAAAGTCATCGTCGGCTACGAAGAGATCGTGGACAGCGTACTGACAAGCCTGTTCTGTGGCGGACACGTTCTGCTCGAAGGAGTCCCCGGTCTGGGCAAGACACTGTTGGTGCGCACGTTGAGCGACGTTTTTTCGCTCGAGTTTCGGCGAATTCAATTCACACCTGACTTGATGCCCGCCGATATCATCGGCACAAATATTGTGATGGAAGACGCCAAGACGGGCAAACGCCAGTTCGAGTTCCAGAGGGGTCCCATTTTCGGGCAGATTATCCTGGCCGACGAGATCAATCGCGCCACTCCCAAGACCCAGTCGGCAATGCTCGAAGCCATGCAGGAGCATTCGGTTACCAGCGGCGGTCAAATCCGCAAGTTGGGCGAGCCGTTCATGGTCCTGGCAACGCAAAACCCTATCGAACAGGAGGGCACGTATCCGCTGCCCGAAGCACAGTTAGACCGGTTCTTCTTCAAACTGATCGTGCCCTACACCAATCGGCAGGAGCTTCGGATGATTGTTGACAGGACTACGACAGGACAAGATCCCCGGGCCGATTCTGTTGTCGGGGCCGAGGGCATCATAGAGGCCCAGGAACTGGTCAAGCACGTGGTCATTGCCGAGCACGTCCAGGACTACGCCATTCGTCTGGTGCTGGCCAGCCATCCGCAGGGAGAATTTGCAGCCGAAGTGACAAATCGTTTCATTCGTTTCGGCTCCTCACCCCGTGGCGTCCAGGCCCTGGTTCTGGCAGGCAAGGTCCGCGCGATGCTCGATGAGCGCTATCACGTAAGTTTCGACGACATTGAATCGGCTGCGCTGCCGGCGCTTCGTCACCGTATCCTGCTGAACTTCGAGGGCCAGGCCGAGGGAATTACCTCAGACGAGGTGCTTGCCGAAATACTACAGAATACGCCCAAAACGCTGGAGCAAAAACTCGATGTCCCCTAATGCACGAAGACTGACTGATTTGCTCGACCCGACCTTTATGAATCGGCTGGACTCGCTCGACGTTCTGAGTCGCAAGATTCTCCAGGGCAAGCTCCACGGTGAACGGCGCTCCAAACGTCGCGGCCAGAGTGTGGAATTTGCCGACTACCGCCCCTACGTAGCGGGCGATGACCTGCGATTCGTCGACTGGAACATCTACGGCAGATTGGAGCAACTGTTTCTCAAGCTGTTTCTCGAGGAGCAGGATCTTACAGTACACATAGTTGCCGACGGCAGTGCTTCGATGAGCCTGGGCGAACCGTCGAAGGAGCTTTTCATCAAGAAGCTCACCGCCGCCCTTGGTTACGTCAGCCTGGTCAACAACAACCGGGTGACCATCAGTTTCTTCGCCGACGGGCTTAAGGGACAGCTTGCCAATATGCGGGGCAGAAACTACCTCCACAAGATGGCGGAGTACTTGCTCACCACTGAATGCGAGGGACTTTCGGATTTTGACAACTCGTGCCGGCAATTGGCTGCCGGGCGCATCGGCTCGGGGGTGATGATCGTGTTGAGCGATTTTCTGTTCAAGGACGGTTACGATTCCGGCCTGCGCCGGTTGATCGGCAACCGCTATGATCTATACGCTATCCAGGTGCTAAGCGCCCAGGAACTTTCGCCCGACCTTTCAGGCGAGTTGAAATTAGTTGATATCGAAGATGCAGATGTTGCCGAGATCACCGTCAGCGCCGCGCTGGCAAAGTACTACAAGCGAAATGTCACCGCGTATTGCAACGAGCTCAGGAGCTTCTGCACGCGTCGCGGAGCCGTCTATGTGCTGGCAAACTCTGCCGATTCGGTGGAGTCGCTCGTCTTGAATTATTTGCGCCGGATTCGACTACTACGGTAGAGAAAAGAATGTAAAGATCAAAAATTAAAAATCAAAATAGCGGAATCCGCCGTAGGCGGATGACTTCCTTAATTTTGCATTTTACATTTTGATATCTAATTTTAGTTTTCGGGGCTTGAATTTATGGAATGGCTTACGCCTTTGACAGCACTTTATGCCGCTGCGGTTTCCGTCCCGCTGCTGTTGCTGCTGTACTTCCTCAAGCTGAAACGGCGCGAGCAGGTTGTATCGAGCACACTGCTCTGGAAACGCGCCGTTCAGGACCTGCAGGTCAATGCTCCGTTCCAGAAGCTCAGGCGCAACATCCTGCTGCTGCTGCAACTGCTCATGCTGCTGGCAATTCTGCTGGCGATTGCCGGCCCGATCCTTTCGCTGCTTGCCAGTTCGGCCGACCGATACGTCCTGTTGATCGATCGATCCGCCAGCATGAACGCGACCGACGTCGAGCCGAGCCGCCTGCAGGCCGCCAAGGAGCAGGCGAAAACCTTTGTCGAATCGCAGCGCGCCGGGTCCTTCTTCTCACTGACCGACGAGTCCGACCAGACGATGGTCATCGCTTTCGACAGCCATGCCAAGGTGATGTGCAACTTTACCGCCGACAAGCAGCAATTGATTGCGGCTATAGAGGCGATAACGCCGAGCGACGATGTTTCCTCACTCGCCGAGCCTATCGTAGTTGCCCGCGCGTTCGCTCAATCGCCCGGTGTCGAGGCCGTTGGCCTTAGCGCCGAAGATCCCGCGCAGCTAATTCTGTTCAGCGACGGGCAAATCCGCGATCTGGATCAAATTGTAGTGGGCTCGGATGAATTGGTCTTTCACTGCATAGGCCAATCGGCAGAGAACGTCGCAATAACCGCAATGCAGGCGAGAAGGTCCTACGAGAATCCCCAAGAGGTTCATGTTTTCGCAACGGTGGCCAATCACAGCGACACGGCGGTTTCCCGTGACGTGCAGCTTAGCATAAACAATAACGTCTCTGCGGTAAAGTCGGTGACTATTGCGGGCAGAAGAAACAGCGGCGGTCCGTCGGACGCGAACGTGCCCGGCAGAGTGGCTGTGGACTTCTTGCTGTCGTATGCCGATGCGGGAGTGCTTGAGCTGCGGCAGTTGCCCGGTTCCGGCGGCTCAGGTTCGCCGCAGGATTATCTAAGCTGCGATGACGCCGCATGGGCCATCCTGTCACCACCTGAGAAGCTGTCCGTCCTGCTCGTGACAAATGGCAATGCGGTACTCAAATCGGCATTGCAGGCCTGTTCGCTCGCCGGGCTCGAACTGCAAACGCCGGCTCAATTCGACGCAATGGACCACGCGACTTTGCAGACTGAGCAGCCTTACGATTTCATTGTGCTGGACAACCACGCGCCCGCAACGCTGCCTAAGTGCCGGTATCTCGTCTTTGGCCGCCCGCCGGACGGCATCGACGTCTCTGTTCAACGGCAGATCGAGAACCAGGTTCTCGTAGACTGGCGAACGAAGCACCCCGTGCTCAAGCATGTCAACCTGATGAATCTGTTCGCGGCCAAGTGCTACGAGATGGCCTTGCCCCGTGATGCGGATGTGCTCGCCGAATTCAATGAGACGCCTGCCCTTGCCATCGTGCGGCGAAACGGCAGCGTCTTTCTGCTCGCAGGTTTCGATGTGCTCGAGAGCAACTGGCCCTTCGAGCCGGGCTTTGTTCTGTTCTGCTACAATGTCGCCAGCTATCTGGGCACGCAGGTCGGGCGCAACCAGCAGAGCAATCTACGGGTCGGCGAGCCCATCGTTGTCGACGGGCTTGATGCCGAGACAGTCGGTAAGATGGACGGGCCGGGTATTTCGGGCGAGCAGGTCGCATCCAGCGCGGCCGGCTCTATTCGTTTTCCCGGAACCGGGAGAGTGGGCCCGTATAGTCTGACCATCCAGGACCAGCCGGTCAGACTCTTTGCCGTCAATCTGCTCGACGGCCAAGAAAGTGACGTCGAGCCCCGGCGTCAGATTGTCCTCTCGGGTGAGCCTGTGCAGGCCGAGAAGCATGCCCTGAGGCGATCCAATCTTCCATTGTGGCCGTTTCTTGTCGGCCTGGCCCTGATTCTTGTGTGTTTGGAATGGATTGTATATACTCGAAAGGTACGAATATAGCAGGTGACTTTCTCAAAAAGCGAGGTCTACAAATGCTACGCGTTTCGGCAATTCTATTGATGGTTTCGGTTCTATCCACAGTGGCGTCCGCCTCGGATTCGCAAGACGACCCTTTCAATGTTGACTTCTTCTGCGGCTGGGGCGGTTACTATCGCCCCATGGAGTGGACTCCGGTGGAAATTGGCGTCAGCAGCACTTTCACCGAGCCTTTTGGCGGTTCGGTGACCATAGCGGCCCAACAGGACGGTTTGAATACGATGAACGTCACCTACGATGACTTTGTTCTTACGCCGGAGGTGCCGCGTCATCTGCCGCTGGTCACGAAGCTGGCGTTTGCCGCCGACAAGTGCGCCGTGACGATCCGTGACCAGCGCGGTCGAACGCAATGGCGTCGGGAGTTTAACCTCTGGGACTATTCGGCGAGCGCTCGTTTGCTGACGTCGGTCGCCGAGAGTGATTTGTTGATCGGGCTTGTCGGTCGCGGCAGATTCGGGCTGTTGAGGTTGTCCTCGGAGTCCGAATGCAGCTCGCCCACAGGTACGGGAAAGGTGTACATCGGACACAAGCTGCCGCGCATGGTCCCGTGGGACTGGACCGGCTTTGTCCCGCTGGATCTGCTGGTCCTCTACGATCCCGATTGGGAGCTGTTCAAGACCCAGCAGTTGAACGCGATTGTCCAATGGGTCTCCAATGGTGGTAGGCTGCTTGTGATACTGGGCAGCCACCGGCTGCCGCCGGCCAATCCGATAGCTGAGTTCTTGCCTTTCGAGTTGCAAGACGTTAGGCAGGTTGCCATTGAGCCGGGGACCCTCGAAGAATGGGACTTGGCATACGACGAACCGGAAACCGTCTCCGCCTGGCCGCTGGCGCCCAAACGCGAGGCTCGCTTCTATGACGCCGAGACTCATGACAACAATGAGTGCCTGTTTGCGACCGCGTATGCCGGGTTCGGCCGCGTGGGCGTATTGGCCTTCGATCCGGCCATAATGTCGGATAGGCAAACGGCCGGCTCTGCGCGGTTTTGGATCTCTCAAATCAAGACAATCCTGGAAGATGTCCAATCTCTGCCCCGCAGCGCGAGAGATCGCCGGCTCCAGCCAAACCAAATGAGCCGGAACATCCAATTTGCCGCCGATCCGGGCCGAGCCCAGAGAAACCGAGGCCGCAACCAGAGGGCTTTCGATGTGGGCCAGGCTCAGAATGCGAACAACGAGGTCATGGAGTTTCTGTACCAGGGAATCAAGCCTTTGAGCATCTGGTGGGTGATCTTTCTGCTGACCACGCTGGCCGTTCTGCTGGGGCCTCTGGACTACAAGCTGCTCAAGCGCAAAGGGCGTCTTCCGCTAACCTGGCTGACCTGTACTTTCTGGATAGCCTTGTTTACCGTCGGCGCTTACTATGGCGTTCAGGCCCTGCGCGGCGGTGAAATGGAGCTGAGGGTGGTTTCCGTCGCCGATGGAATCGCCGACAGCGAACACGCCTGGTCCACCGATTATTGCGGCCTGTTCGCTCCATACAGTGACGACTATCGGCTCAAGGGATTGCAGCCCAATCAATGGTGGTCGGGCATCGCTCCCACTGAGCGGTCGATCTCACAGTACAACCGCGAGGCCGCCGGCAGGAGAATCTATTGTTTTCAGCACGACGGTGGGAACGTTCCATATTCCCTGCCGATCAATATATGGACCATCCAATGCCTGCTCAACGAGTCGCCTATCCAGAAGCTCCCCTTTGCCGCCGAGCTGCAACGCCAGGGCGATCAGATCGTTGTAGACATAGTCAATGAGTCCGAGTCCTCGATCCTGAACGCTTATGTTTTCCTGGGCAACAATCGCGGCGTCGATCTCGGCTCGGTTGAGGCCGGGGCAAGCAAACAGTTCCGTAAGAAGTCCAGACCCATGAGGATGTGGGACAGTTTCGACTCGGGTCGTTATCGCAATACCTCTGCCGGACAGCGTGACAGAACGGTGAGGTTCCGGAACAAAAACGCATTCTTTGCCCAGGGATGCATGCAGCGCACACGCGCTATCGGCGATTACCTTGCCCGCGGAGCGGCGGTTGTCTGTGTCGAGTATGATCAGGCTCCCGTATCATTCGCCGTCGATGCCCGCTCATGCAAGGAGGACCACGTGCAACTGGCTCGACTCGTTGTTTTTCCCAAAGATCAGAAAGGGGACACAGCAGATGATTGAAATCAAGAAGCTCGCCAAGTACTACGGTGATTTGGCCGCCGTTGACGACCTCAGCCTGAAGATTGAAGAAGGTGACATATTCGGTTTCATCGGCCCAAACGGCGCCGGGAAAACCACCACCATGAGGGTGTTGGTGACGCTCCTGGAGCCTACGGCCGGCCAGGCCTTCATCAATGGGCTGGATGTAACCAAAGAGGGCAAGAAGGTGCGCAGGCTGGTAGGGTACATGCCCGATTTTATGGGTGTTTACGACGATCTAAAGGTCTTCGAGTACCTCGAGTTCTTTGCGGCGGCATTTGGCATCGAGCGCAAAAAGCGCAAGTCAATCGTCGAAGGTGTGCTCGAACTGACCGACCTGCAGTTCAAGCAAAGCGCCGCCGTCGACAGCCTGTCACGCGGCATGCAACAGCGTCTCGGCCTGGCGCGCGTTCTTATTCACGATCCAAAGGTGCTCATCCTTGACGAGCCGGCCAGCGGTCTTGATCCTCGCGCCCGGATCGAGATAAGAGAGCTGCTCCGTGAACTAAAACGCATGGGCAAAACGATCATGATCTCGAGCCATATTCTCAGCGAACTCGAGGAGATTTGCGATCACGTGGGCATTATCGAGCACGGCAAACTGGTCTTTAGCGGCACCCTGGAAGAGATTCGCCCGCGTCTGGGGATTCACAGCAAGGTTCGAGTGCAGGTTGCCGGCGATCAGGACAAGGCCGTTGAGCTGCTCTCCGCTCTGCCCCAGGTGAGCCAGGTCCAGACTCTCGGCGAGAAAATAGCCGTGACGTTCCACGACGATGAGGATGGCGACGGCGTTATCGCCCGGACTCTGGTCAAGGCGGACCTGGATGTAATCTCCATTGAGCCCGAACAGCTCAAGCTTGACGATGCGTTCCTGCAGTTGACCAAAGGCATCGTCCATTGACACAACATGTTAAGGCGGGGCGGCGCCCGCATATGCGCGAAATGCGATGAAGAATGTCCTTATGACTACGGGAGCAATTAGCTTCGTTTCAGATTTGGTCGATCCGGTCAGACTGATCGGCCCGGTTTTCGACAAGGAGCTGCGCGTATCCAGCCGGCGCCGAAGAAACTACTTTCTTCGTTTCGCCTATGTCGCTGTTTTGGGCGTTTTCATCCTGTCTGTGTGGTACTCCGTTTTCAACGTGCAAGGCTCCAACTCATCTCTCTACAGGGCATCGAGATTATCGTTGGTCGCACGGCAGGTCATCAGTGCGATCGTCTGGTTTCAATTCATCACTGCCCAGCTTGTCGCTGTCGTCATGCTCGGCTCTTCGATCAGCGACGAAGTCCGGACCGGGACACTCAGCGTGCTCATGACGACACCAATCAACAGCTTCCAGATCGTTACCGGCAAGCTCTTGAGCAAACTGTTGCAGGTGACGCTGCTCCTGGCGATCAGCTTGCCGCTCTTGGCGATTGTCCGAGTCTTCGGGGGAGTGCCGTGGGATTATGTGGCGTCGAGCGTCTGCATCACTCTGACCGCCACCCTTCTCGCGGGCGCATTGAGTCTATTATTGTCGATGAACTATCGCCATGCCTACACAGTCATTCTTGTAACGCTCATGGTTTATATGGTGTTCTTCGGCGCGCTGCCCGGTTTGTTCAATATGCTCGCGGTCGAGGGGATGTTCATTCTTGACAGACAAGCAACTCAATCGCTACTCGCCCTGACAAACCCTTTCGTGGCATTCGGAGCCTCGAATGCAATGTTCTTGCAGAGCGGAGTCCCAAGCTTTTTCTCCTGGCCCCTGCACTGTCTGCTCATGTTGGCTGTCACGGCCGTTCTAATTGCCGCGTCAGTCTGGCGCGTCCGAAAGGCTGCGTCGGGTGTCACATTCAGCTCGACAGCAAACCTGTGGTCCACGGGGGTTTTGGAACGTATGTTCAGTCGCATCTTCTACAAAGCAGGTTCCCGACCGCCGGACGGCTCTATTACACCGGTCACAGGCTCGCCGATCATCTGGAAGGAGATGCGCAAGGGTTTCATCGGTCGCAGCAAGGGAGATGTTGCAATATTCACTTTGTCAATTGGCGCCTTTCTTATTGCCGTCATCTTGCTGCTGCTCAGTGGCAGGAGAAACTCTTTCCTTCCGCGATATTTCATGCTCGCCTTCTACTTAGTTGCCCTGCTTCGGATGGCAGTGTTCTCTGCCGGCAGCATTACCGTTGAGAAGGAGGCCCGCACCTGGCCCGTACTGCTAGCGACGCCGCTGGAGGACAAGGACATTGTTCGAGGAAAGGCAATTGCTGCCTTTAGACGAAATGCTCCACTGCTGTTAATGTATTTTATCCTGTTTTGCATCTTCTACCTTAAGATGGTAGGCCTAAAGAGCGTCCTTGCCATTGTTCTCAACCTCTTGCCTCTCGCATCCTCCGTCCTGCTTGTGATAGGCAGCGGCATTTACTTCGGGATGCGTTTCAGAACCACCACAGCGGCGGTCGCAGCTACAATTGGCTTCTATGTCGCGATAACGTATCTTTTCTGCGGTATGTTTAATCCACTTAATCGCTTCTTGTATATGACTGTGTTCCGTCGTGGAGGCCAGTGGTTGTACTTTGGCGTGACAATTGTTCGTTGCTTGACTGTTGGGTCAGTTGGCCTGGCTTTTGCCCGATGCGCCCGGCGCAGGGTGAGACGTAACATTTTCTAACGGTGCCTGGAGATTAACGTGAAAGTAGCTTTGACAAATTCTGTTTCGCGTTTGGTCAGTCCGTTCAGGCTCGCGGGGCCGCTGTTCGACAAGGAACTGCGGGTCTCCAGCCGGCGGCGCAGAAACTACGTTTTACGGTTCGCTTTCATCATGCTCCTGAGCGTCTTTGTTGCGACGGTCTGGCTCGGCGTAGTCGAATCAGAGTATTCCGCAGTCTTTCAGAAATCTCGAATGGCCCTGGCCGGTAAGACCATCATCACCACTATCGTATGGTTCCAGTTCGTCACGACCCAGTTGATCGCCATCATCATGCTCAGCACGTCGATCAGCGACGAAATACACCACGGCACTCTGGGTCTGCTCATGACGACCCCGATCAGCAGCTTTCATATCGTTATGGGAAAACTCTTCAGCAAGCTGCTGCAGATAATCCTGCTGCTGGCCATCAGTCTGCCGTTATTGGCCGTTGTGCGAGTCTTCGGGGGCGTACCCGCGCATTACCTGCTGTCCAGCCTGTGCATAACACTTGCCGCCGTTATTCTCGCAGGTAGCTTAAGTTTGCTGTTCTCGATAAGCAATCGGCGCGCCTATGTTGTCATCATCAAGACTGCCGTCACCCTTGGCTTCTTTTTCGCATTTGTTCCGACAATGGGTGTTGCGCTGGTGAATCCACGCTGGATGCTCGCATCTGCGCCTCCAAATATTGCCAGTCCACTTGTTGCCGCCTTTCTGCACTTAAATCCGTTCGGTGCAATGTCCATGAATACGGCCAGGATGGTCTCGCCAATCATGCCGGTGGCGATGCCGAGGTTCTATTGGCCTCTGCATTGCGCGCTGATGTTGGCGGTCTCGGGCATCCTTATTGCCTGGTCCGTGCATGTCGTGCGCAAAGTGGCGCTGCGTCAGGCAACCGGGCAGCTTGATCTTCTCGGCAAGCGCCGAGCCGGCAAGAAACAAAAGGAGAAATCAGCTCTGTCGAGCAGCGCCACGCCGAGGCCACAGCCACGATCCGGCATCATCAGACGGGTAAGCGGCTCGCCCGTTCTCTGGAAAGAGACCAGGGCGCCGATGATTCGGGGCGTCGACGGCAGAAACAGCATCATCGGCCTGGTGATAACCGTCATCGCCCTGTTACTGACCTATGCCATCTGCGAAAAGGAAGACTGCATGGACGAGAATTTTGCCCATGTCACATACATGCTGATGTTTGTCTTTATAGGCTCGCTCTTCACCATGGTGCTCGCGGCTGCATGCATCACCTCCGAGAAAGAGTCACGCGCGTGGCCTGTCATGCTGGCAACCTCCATGAACGACTGGCATATCTTGCTGGGAAAGGCCGGGGGGGTCTTTCGCCGGTGCCTTCCCATTTGGCTCCTTCTTACCGGTCACATCGTGCTTTTTGTGTGCATGCGGTACATCCACCCGATTGCAATAATCCATTCGTTCATATTCGTTGTTGGGCTTGTATCATTCCTCACAGGTGTTGGCATCTATTTCAGTGCACGTTTCAAGCGGACCACATCCGCCGTGGTCGCCAATTTCGCTCTGGCCATAGCTCTCTGGATAGTCATCCCGGCATTGCTGGGAGCAACATCGTTGTTTACTGGCGGCCGGGACAATCGACGTGCCTTTGAAATGTACTTCTCGGCCAACCCTGCGACGCAGGCCGTTGTTGTGATGGAAGGAGCCGGCGGCGCGTCTAATGCGCGCACAAAACTATCCCGCCTGAATTATGACTGGCCTAGTCGCCACAACGACTGGCATAAAGTGGGAGGCACCACGCGCGCCTTGTTGACTTACATGCTAATTTATGTATCATTAGGGTCTCTTTTTGCCTGGCGAGCGAAGTGTCGATTTCGACGCAACGTCTTTTGAGTGGACATCAAGTGATCACTGCTTCGGGCATAACTGAATCGATCTCGCCTTTGTTGAGCCTCTCATGGCTGACCGGCCCCATCTTCGACAAGGAACTTCGCGTATCCAGCCGGCGGCGCAGAAACTATGTTCTTCGCTTCGCGTATTTGGCTTTTCTGACCACCTTCCTGGCCCTGGTCTGGATTGAGGCGATGGGATATTCCGATTCGGCCTTGACCAAGGTGTCCAGAATGGCCAGGGCGGGAAAATCCATAGTTGCATATACGGTCTGGTTTCAGTTCTGTGTCACTCAAATCGTCGCCGCGATTATGCTCAGCACTTCGATCAGCGATGAGATATACAACCGCACACTAGGTTTGCTTATGACCACGCCGATCAATAGTTTCCAGATTGTCATGGGAAAACTGTTGAGTAGATTGTTGCAGTTGATTCTGTTGCTGGCGATAAGCCTGCCTCTTCTGGCCATAGTCCGCGTGTTCGGTGGCGTGCCCTGGAGTTATGTTGTCTCCAGCCTCTGCATTACCGTGGCAACCATAATCTTTGTCGGTTCGCTCAGTATGTTTTTCTCCATTTTCACGCGAAAGGCCTACGTTGTAATTATCTTGACTTGCCTGACAATCGCCACGCTCTTCGCATTGCTGCCCTTGATGGCATTCTTGTTCCTGTACGCTCTCGATCTGCAAGCGATCATCTCGGAGAAGACTCTGCTTGGCATCATTTTTCTGCCAAATCCGTACTGCAACATGTTTTTCAACACGATGACCATGATGACACCGCGTCTGCCGGCCGGGATGCCTTCCTTCGCCTGGCCCCTGCACTGCGGAATAATCCTGGCCGCCTCGGCGGCTCTTCTGTCAGTGTGCGTGATCAGAGTACGCAAAGTAGGGCAACGCCAGGCCGCCGGGCAGTTGGGCTCTTCTCGACAACGCCGGCCGGGCAGGAATCCCTCTCAGGTTCCGGTCGACGAGCAGGATCTTGAGGTAAAACCCAGACGCATCGTAGGGCCTCCGGTTCTTTGGAGAGAGTGGAAATCCCCACTGTTGGGACGGCGCAGATTCATAACCGTGATTACCACAGTCTCTATCTGCCTTATACTGCTGCTGATAACGTATCTTCTTTGCGGTATAGAGGGAGTGTTAGGCGAGAAGGAGATTCAGGGGGCGTATGCCGTGGTTCTTCTCGGATTGGGGATGCTGTCCACTGTTGTACTTGCTTCGACCTGCATCACGTCTGAAAAGGAATCTCGAAGCTGGCCTCTGCTGCTGGCTACGACTCTCGATGACAAAGATATCCTATTCGGTAAATTCATCGGTGCCCTACGGCGATGCTCGCCCGCATGGCTCTTGTTGCTCAGCCACACCCTTGTCTTTACCCTGGTGGGCATACTCCACCCCATCGCTGCATTCCAAATAGGTGTGCTTATAATCTGGGTGGTTGTATTCCTCTCCGGCAGCGGCCTTTACTTCAGCTCATGCTACAAACGCACAACAACCGCTGTTATGATGAATTTCGCTCTTGCTGTGGTAACTTGGGGTATATTTCCTTTCGTACTGGCCATGACCGGCTTGATCAATCATGATATCCGTCCTTTGACTGAGACCTGTATGGATATGCACCCCTTCGTCCATGCTGTCGTCATTATGCAGGCTGCTGTCGACAAACGCGGCAGCTATGGTTGGTTTAGCTTTGGTAGCATAGATCCTATCGATGGTGTAAGATCAACAGTCTGGATGCTGATTTGTATGGCCGGTTATGTGTCCTTGGGCTCGCTCTTTGCCTGGCGCGCCAAGTGTCGATTCCGGCGAAACATCTTTTGACTGTTGCTCAGGCGCAGCTTATGGCTCGAATTTCACTGCAGAATATCACCAAGATCTTTGACGGCGAAATCACCGCGGTCTCTGATTTCAGCCTGGAGGTTGCCGACGGTGAGTTTATGGTCATCGTCGGACCAAGCGGTTGCGGCAAGACCACCACCTTGAGAGTGATCGCAGGCCTGGAAGAAGTCACTGCGGGCAACATCTATATAGGAGAGACCCTCGTCAATGATGTGACGCCGAAAGACCGCGATATCGCGATGGTGTTCCAGAACTACGCATTATATCCGCACATGAGCGTCCATCAGAACATGGCATTTGCGCTCAAGATGCGAAAGGTCACCACCGCCGAGATAAGCCGACGTGTCAGGGAGGCCGCAGAGATGTTGGGAATTGGGCATCTGCTCAAGCGAAAACCACAGGCCCTGTCCGGGGGCCAATGTCAGCGGGTTGCGGTCGGCAGGGCCATTATCCGGCATCCCAGGGCATTCCTGTTCGATGAGCCTCTCAGCAATCTCGATGCTGCTTTGCGTCTCGCCATGCGAGCCGAGCTGAAACATCTGCACCGGAGGTTGAAGACTACAACCGTTCATGTCACGCATGACCAGGCCGAAGCCATGAGCTTGGGCGAGAGGATCTGTGTGATGTGCGACGGCGTAGTCCAGCAAATTGCTCACCCTGTGGAAGTGTATGATCGCCCAGTCAACAGGTTCGTCGCCGGTTTTTTCGGCACGCCGCCTATGAACTTCTTCACAGGCCGCATAAGATCCCACAACGATGGGTTGTGTTTTGACTTAGGCGGCGAAACCATTGAACTGCCGCAACGGCTGGAGACTGTGCTTGGCCAGTATTGTGGTAAAGAGATGATTCTGGGGGTTAGGCCTGAGAACATATCGCCGAATGATCGCACGAGCCAGACTAACAACAGCATTTTGGCAACCGTCGGCGTTCTCGAGTCTTTAGGCGTTCGGACAGATGTATACATGACCAGCGGCGCCGGGCAGAAATTCATTGCCAGCGTCGATCCTCACACCCGCCTCATTACCGGTGATGCAGTAAGAATCCACATCAATATCGAAAAAGTCCACATTTTCGAGCTTGAAGGAACCGGCAGGAATGTTACCGTATCTGATCGAGCTTAACTGACGCCCCCCAAAATGTGTGGACATTCTGCAGGGCCGGACTATAATATTGCCGAATGCCTTGCGTTTGCGTCTGTTTTTTGGCTTTTTTTCAAAAGGAGTACTTATTTGAAAGCGCTACTTTATACGAAGCCGTACACTTTTGAATACTCTGACGTTCCCGATCCGGCGGTCGGTGATGACGATGTCCTTGTTCGTATCAAGGCCTGTGGTATCTGCGGTTCTGACGTCCACGGTTTTACGGGCAAGACGGGCAGGCGACTGCCTCCCTTGATCATGGGCCACGAGGCGGCCGGCATCGTTGCCGATACGGGCAAGAGGGTAGAAGGCTTCGCGAAGGGCGACAGAGTCTGCTTCGATTCGACCGTCTACTGCAACAAATGCGAGGCCTGTCTGCAGGGCAGGTACAATCACTGTGACAAGCGACAGGTCCTGGGCGTTTCCGTGCCATCCTTCAAGAGGCACGGGACGTTCGCCGAATACGTTGCGGGCCCCTGGTGGATCGTTTTCAAGATTTCCGAGGACCTTTCCTTCGTCGATGCGGCCCTTCTGGAGCCGGCGGCAATAGGCACGCACGCGG
>CAZLTY010000027.1:0-26755 GCA_964562575.1 uncultured Pirellulales bacterium | reverse complement strand
CCTCGCAGGATGTTTGCAACCTGAGCAGGTGTCTTGCCTGCTGCATCTATCTCACCGATAGCTTCAAAGCTTATCTTGCCATCCGGGCGAATCTGCTGGCGTTGCAGGTCGATTTCCGGTACGTTTGAACAATGCACTTCGATCTCGTCCGGTGGCTGCATAATATAGGTGTCTGTGGTTACGTCCACCTTGTGAGGCATCATAAATGCCTTTATGTCCTCAGGATTGGACGAAAAACAGCCGGTAAGGCTGATTGTAAGCAGCAGCAAGGTCGCCGCTATTGAAGCTTGTTTGTGCATTATTGTGACCTACCTTTCTCTTTGTGGCGTCGGATTTCCTGTGTACCTGCCTCTAATTACCCTTGGCCCTATTATCGGCATATGATCGCTTCGGATCAACTCCCTACTTGCACAAAAGTGAAAAAAATGTGCATTTATCGATTGGGCACTGACAAACTCGCATGGATACCGTAACGTTGGCTGCCTCAGTCGTCGCATCAGTGTATTCGGACCAATGCTAAACGAAAGATCCGGTCATTTCCGCTCCATTGGTCAAGTTTGACTCGGTGGATCATGCGGCCAAATTCCATGACAATTTGCTTGATTCCGGGGTCCAATCCTGCTATAATACACGTGACTTGTCTGAACGAATTATGTGAGGGTGTTAATGACTCCTTGGGTCGGAACTGCAAATGTGGTTTTGGTGGCTTTGCTGGGCATTTGTCTTGGCCGGCTCAGCTCGCGTCTCAAAGAGTCATACTGGCTGCTGGGCGGGTCTCTCCCCTTTCTCCTGATAGCTATGCTTGTTCTGACCAGATATAGTAACGGTCTGCATTTTGTTGAGCCCTTCTCATGGGTGGCGGTCGGGCGGACCAGATTCATTACACTGTCTTTTGCCGTTTCCATGGGTCTGACCGTTCCATTATCACGCTTGCCCCACAAATTCGAGAAACTCATAGTCTGTTTGCTGATGGCCGGTTTTGTGACATGGTTTGCAGCCCTGCCTCTTCTTGTTCCTGCGCTGGTCAAGGACCGTCTTTTGAGCCTTAGCACAAGGTTTGATGTCAATGGGATCTGCCGTCAGACTACCGATTACACATGTGGCCCGGCCGCAGCGGTTACGGCTCTTGGAAAACTGGGTCTGACCGCCGAGGAGGGGGAATTGGCTGTGCTCTCTTATTCAAGTCCTATGACTGGCACCCTGCCGACTTGCCTTTCGGCGGCGATTGAGAATCGTTATAGCGCCGACGGCCTGAGGTGCCGATATCGGCATTTCGACTCGGTCGATCAGCTAAAGAATGCAGGTGTTATACTGGCGATGGTAAAGGAGACTTTTCTTACGGACCATTGTCTCACAATCCTGGACGTCTCGGAGAACGCCGTGACTGTTGCTGATCCGGTCACCGGCACGCGGTTGATGCCCCACGGGCAATTCGAGAAGATCTGGCGATTTTCCGGCATAGTCCTGGAGCGAGATTCTGTCCAGAGCATCTGAGCGGTATCAGTACGAGCGATCTGTCACTCAAGGCGTTTTCTGTAGAGTCGGGTTTGGAGAGCATTCTTCCAAGCGGTCCAGTTTGAATCGCTCACTTCGGTGTTAATCGCCTCTACTACTTGGCTTATCTTTGCGTCCAGATCGTCAATACAGTTGACCATGAATGCCTCTGTCGTCGCCGGCAGCTTGGGTGAGCCGAATTCATACGCTCCGTGATGCGACAGCATAATATGGCCCAGAGCGTCCAGCGTGGCTTGCTCGATTTGCACACCCCTGGACCTCAAAGCATCCGCCTTCTGGTTCATCATAAGAAGGCTCTGGGTGATATGCCCGATTAACTGGCCTGAGTCGGTGTATGAAAAGGCCATATCATACGCAAGCTCTTGGGTCTTGCCAATATCATGGAGAAAGACCCCGGCCAGAACCAAGTCGGCCTGTACGCTTGGGTAGAACGGCAATACCGCCACAGCCACTCGCAGCATATTATGGGTATGTTCCAGCAACCCACCGATGCAAGCATGATGTAGTTTCATCGCAGCCGGGGCATTACAGAGTCTCTCCATCAGCTGGGCGTCTGCGAGGAACTCTCCGACCAGGGCCTTTAACTGTGGATTCTCTATCCGGCCGACCATCTCTTTCACTTCTTCGAACATTTTGTCGACGTCTTTGTCCGTTCTCGCAAGATAGTCGTCGATCTTGACCTTGTCTGCATCGACGACGCTAACGTTGTTTATGATGATTTGCAGGTTGTTCTGATAAAGCTCGCTCCGGCCCTGCACACGGATGAAGCCCGGTTGCGGCAGTGCCTTGTAGATCGTTTCGGTTGCCTGCCACATCCGTCCGTTCACTTGTCCCGTGCGGTCCGAGAGGAACATAGCAATGTACAAGTCGCCTCGTGTTGTGCTTCGCAGGATCGGGTTATTGACGATGTAGATATCGTCGATAGTCTCTCCAGGCCCGATCTGGTTAACGAATTTATGTCCCATTACAACCTCCAATAACTGGGTAACAGCGTTTGTTTCTCTATTGATAGCACGAAAGAGAAACTATATCATCTCTTGAGACTTTCATCAAGTTTAGTTGTGAGTTACAGGAAGGATAAACCTATGAGCAGAAGAGTATTTCTCGCAATTCTCGTGTTAGTCCCGGCATTGTGTGCCGCTGAGCAGGGCCAGCCTCTGGTTCTTTTCGACTTTGCAGGTAGTTTCGACATTGGGTCGGTTGTAACGAGCGATGCAGAAGTAACCCTCTCGCGAGAGCGGTCTCTGCGAATCGAGACGGGCCATGAGAAACAGTGGCCTGGGATTACCCTAAAAGCGCCTGCGGGGAAATGGGACCTTTCGAAGTACGAATATGTTTGCGTAGATGTCAAGAATAGTCTGGACGAGCCGGTCACTGTTTACTGTCGTGTGGATAATCCCGGCGCCGACGGTACCAGGAACTGCGTGACGGACAGCATCAAGCTGGCTGGACGCCAGGCAGGGACGCTAATTGTACGAATGCTGCCTACTCCATGGCGGCTTTCTGAGCCGCTCGAACTCATTGGCATGCGCGGTGCACCGACCTATGCCGACAAGGTCGATCCCGAGAATGTTACCCAATTGCTCATATTTGTCACCGAGCCCCATGTTGATCACGTATTTGAGGTCGGGAATATCCGTGCCGGTGGCCTGGTGGAAGTTATCAATGCCAAAACTTTTCTGCCCTTTATCGATGAATTTGGCCAGTACATCCACAGAGACTGGCCCAGCAAAACTCATTCTCTGAAAGAGCTGATTGCACACGGTAGGGCCGAAGAAAAGGACCTCGCCGCACATCCCGGGCCCGCCGGCCGCAACAAATACGGCGGCTGGGCCCAGGGGCCTAAGCTCAAAGCGACGGGGTTCTTTCGTGTTGAAAAGTACGGCGGTAAGTGGTGGCTTGTGGATCCCGAGGGGCGACTGTTCTGGTCGCACGGCATCGACTGCGTTCGCAGCGCAAACGCAACACCTCTCACAAACCGGCAGCACTATTACAGCAATCTGCCGAAGTCGGATTCGACTTTTGAGCAATTCTACGGTGGTGGAACCTGGGCCCCGCACGGGTATTACAAGGACCATTTGCCGTACCGGACATACGACTTTAGCCAGGCGAACTTTTTGCGCAAGTATGGCCGAGACTGGGCGGGAGCATTTGCCGAGATAACACATCGCAGGCTCAAGAGCTGGGGGATCAACACTGTCGCCAACTGGTCGCAGCCCGATATATACCTGATGCGGAAAACATCATACGTCTGCACTATCAGCTTCAATGCCAGGCGATTGGACGGCTCGACCGGTTATTGGGGTAAGTTCTATGATGTGTTCGATCCGA
The DNA here is from genome assembly GCA_964562575.1 of uncultured Pirellulales bacterium. GTDB lineage: Bacteria > Planctomycetota > Phycisphaerae > Sedimentisphaerales > Anaerobacaceae > SG8-4. Next base: position 22,909 of record CAZLTY010000027.1, on the reverse strand, counting down.
GCTTTCGCGAGGCGCTGCGAGAGCGATTGGCGGCGGAAAGAGCCAAAGCTATCGGCGACCCCTGGTGTGTTGGCTATTTCGTTCACAACGAACTTGCATGGGGAGATGAGGTTTCTTTGGCCCTTGCGGCGTTAGTTTCGCCTGCCGACCAACCAGCCAAGAGGGTCTTTCTTGAGGACCTCAAATTGAAATACGGCAATATCGGCAAGCTCAACGCCGCCTGGGGCACAGGGCACCGGACCTGGCAGGCCTTGCTGGAGGAGCGGCAGGCTCCCGACAAGAAGAAAGCCCGGGCCGATCTGACAGATTTCTACCGCAAGACGGCTGAGACCTACTTCAGAAGCATCCGTGACGAACTCAAGCAGGTCGCACCAAACCAGCTCTATTTGGGTTGCCGATTCGCCTGGGTAAACGAGCGTGCCGCCCGAGCGGCTGTGAAATTCTGTGATGTTGTCAGCTACAACCGTTACAACTACAGCGTTGAGCAGCACCGCCTGCCCGACGGGATCGACATGCCGACGATTATAGGAGAGTTCCACTTCGGCGCCCTGGATCGGGGCATGTTCCACACGGGGCTAAAGAAAGCGACTGACCAGCAGGACCGTGCGGATAAGTACAGCAGCTACGTCCGCGGGGCGCTTAGAAATTCGCAGATTGTGGGCACGCACTGGTTTCAATACAAGGACCAGGCCACGACCGGTCGCGGCGACGGTGAGAATTACCAGATCGGATTCATCGACATCTGCGACAAGCCCTACCCTGAAATAGTACGGGCTGCTCGCAATGTTGGATATAGCCTCTACGAATATAGGCTCAAGGGTGAATGACCAGAGTCATTCGCCAGGAGTGGGTGTCGCTGCGCGCCAGCTCTCGCGTTCGGTCCACGTGGCCGGGTGGGCGAACGGCTCGACAATCACAAGAGATGTGCCGCCGCCGTCGGTTGCAGGATGCCAGTCGTCGCTGTACCGGAAGCGCAGGATCGCTCCGGCCAAAGGCCACGGAAGTTGCACAATGATCTGCTCGCCGCCATTGCTGAGATTGCCGGAATACTGCCCGGCGATGTTGATCGACGTGCCGTAGGCAGAGCGGAAAGAAGCTACATTCCGGACGACCACGACGTATTGACTTGGTTCGAGTGCCATCTCGCCGAATACAAACTCAATGCCATCGCTAATGCGAACGCCGGTCAGATCCAGCCTCGTCTCGCTGATATTCGCAAACTCGATGTAGTCGAAGTCGCTGCCGCCGGCGGCGTGGTACATCAGCTCGGTGACGCGCAGACCGGCCAGCAGATCCATAGCGCTGACAAACGGCTGCTCTTGTGCCGCCGTTGTTATCGTCGCGTCGAGCCTGACGCTGATGAGCATGTCGGAGCTGGTCAACGAGCGGTTCAAGCCGTGGACAGCCAGTAGGTTCTCGCCATGCTTGAGATTGCCGAGAAAGTCGGAGATGTCAAAACCATCGAAGGCTACGGCCGCCGAATCCGAGCGGCTGGCGCTTGTACTGGAGTTCCAGGTCGGTGTGCCTGAAAAATTGCCTCTGGCTACCTCGGTGCCGTTGAGATAGGCGACGAAACCGTCGTCATACTTGACTCTGAGCGTCAGTCCGGTCAGTTCGACCAGATCAGCGGCATCGACAGTGAACGGGATGCGGATGTAGCAGGATGTGTTTTGTCCGTACATCGTTGGTTCCAGATCGAGGCTGATCAGATTCTCATAGCCTGAATTCCTTTCGTAGCCGACACCACCTGGGCCGGGCGCCCCGAGGATCCAGCCTCTGTCGCTAAAGCCGGCATCGGTTCTCCAGGCCTCGCCGATGTCGGCGGTAGGGACCAGCGCTCGCTTGACGGCGTCTTCCCGTATGAGGTTGATCGTCGCGGTCGAAGCTGGTCCACTTGACGGGTTCGCAACGCCCGGCGTCGCGAGCTCAAAGAACTCTATTTCCTCCCTACCATCGGGTGCTCGACCTTCAGAGACATCGGTAGTCTGCGGTCCAAAGAGCACCTTGTCGATTTCGTTTAGATCGGCGTCGAGCAGGGCGATCATTTCACCGTCGGCAGATAGTCTGAGATCAACATGTCCCGCTTCGCTGCGGCCGTCAGCCGTCAGAACAGCAAACCCGCAGCCGGCGATAAAGCTCAGCGGGCCGAGCTGATACTTGTCCGGTTGTGTCACAGGATTGTCGGTAATGTACAAGCCACTCAAATCCACCGGCCAGTCTCCAGGATTGTACAGCTCTATAAAATCGTCCTCGAACAGCACTTCTGCGCTGGCGAGCCACTCGTTGATCCTGAGCGTCGCCGAGTCACCGAGCGGCTGGGCAATATTCGCCTGACCCGGCGTCGGCACGGTCAGAGACCATTGACCATCGGCTCCGGTCCTGCCAACAGATATATCCGGCAACTGCAGGCCAAACTCGACCGAATCGAGCAGCTCGCCGCTATTGTCATAGAGATAGAGAGCCTCGCCGTCACCGTCGAGAGCGAAGCCTAAATGAATGCCGGAAGTAGTTGTGTCCGAATCGGCAAAGAGCAGCAGATACTCGCCTGGCTCGATTGTGGTTGCGGCGCCGAAGACAAACTTATGCGGATCTTCGGAATCGTCGGTTATGCTCACGCCGGCCAGATTAAGTGAAGAAGGTCCATCGTAGTAGAGTTCGACAAAGTCGGGAAAGGTACCCTCGTGTTTGAGCGTCGAGTCGTTGATTGCGAGCAGTTCGTTGATCAGCAGGCTCGAATGGGACAGATCGACCGTCCATGCCTGCGAGGCAGTCGGATTACTCTGGCTTTGCCAGAGACCCGCGGAATTCTTGCCTATTACATCGACGATATAGGATTCGCCGTTGGCCAGGTTAGCGAGTTGGATTGGGACATCCACGGGCAGTTCCTCACTCCAGGGCCCGTCGCCGAACGAGTACTTGTAATGCGTGATGCCCGGGCCGCCGACAGTCAGTGTTGCGTCGGTGCGATATGTCACGGCGTCGGGCTCGCCGCAGATCGCGGCGCGGCCCGCTACCATAGCCCCCATGTCGAGGCCGCAGGCTCCGGTGCCGATTGCAGGCGAATCGGCTTTGAGGTTGAAGTCGCCGCCGTCTGCGTCGACAAAGAGCGGATCGGCGTCAACATTTCCGAAACCAAGATGATGCCACTCAAAAGGCAGAAGCGAGCGATCGATAGTCAAATCGGTAGTATCGACAATACCTTCAAAGACAGATGGTGTGTACCAAAAGACGTTACCGTCCAAATATGCGCCCCGCCCGGGACTTCGGCCGGGAAGTCCCAGGTCGAAATATATCGCCGATCCAGATGTTCTGGCGACGGTGTTGTTCGTGAACGTGAGAAAAGCATCATCCTTAACCTGAGCAACGTGCTGGATATCGCAGAAGACATTGCGGACCATGACGTAATGCCTGCCTGCACCGGCGGAGATCGCATTTGACTCTCCGGAAGCTCTGTTATACTCATCCTTGAAGTAATTCATAAAGAGATTGCCCTCGACATGGGTGTCGCTGCCAAGATCAAGTGCATCGTCTCCTCCGCCGGCAAAGATGTTGTTCATAATCTGAGGAATCGGACTCGGGCGCGACGGTCCGTCCATATCGATCGCATCGTTATGACCCGGTGTCTTCCCGAACATATTGTTCTCAACGATGAACCAGCCGGTCTCGGGAATGCCACGGACCACGATATGCTCGCTTTTGTTGTCGGTGGGTGTCTGGCCCGGAGCGCACGTGTCGGTGAAGACCGAATTGCGGACTATCAGCGATGAGTTTCTTGCGTGGATACGCTCCAGAATTGTGTTGTCGAGCGTGACATGATCGAGCAGCAGGTTGGAGTCTTGAAGGCCGATCATTCCGTCATTCGTCCGGCCATACTCGACTACGGCGTGGACAATGCGGTTGTCGACGACAGTGTCGACAAACTGTAGTCCCCCCCACGTTTCGCCTGTTCCGGGCGTGCGCGTAAAGTGGATCTGTTCGTATTGTGTGCCCTCGGCAATGAGGCAGCCATTGACGATCATCCTCGCGTCGGGATCGAAAAATACCGTGACACCGGACATGATAGTCAAGTCGACGCCGGCCGGCACGATCAACTCGCCCGTAACACGGTATGGGCCATCTGAAGCCCTCCAGATTGTGTGCTCCGCCAAGGATCCGTCAGATGGTTCGTGGCTGAAGTAACTTGACCATGAGTATCCCTGATCGGTCACGGTCATGTCCGGGTCCGGATTAGCTCCGGGATCACCGGCGTCAATGCACGGCGAGGTCTCCTGGAGCCTGTAATCGCGATAGGTTTGATCGACGAACATTGGGTTGGCGTTGAGGTTGCCTGTTCCGGGCCATGTCTCGCCCCAGACGTTGGAGTAGCTGATGTAGATGTCGGACTTGCGGTATGGGGCCTGGACGTCAACCGGGTCGGTGGCATCGATGATCGAATTGGTGATATTGTAAATGATCGTGCCGCTCGTAATGGCGTACTTGTTGTGGGATTGGATGCCAACGTCCACAACGCCCGGTGTCTTCGAGCTGACGATGGTTGAATGGTCGATATTGACCACGGCGGTTGCGCCGTTAACTGTCTTGGTTGCGATGGTCGCAACGGTTGGGTCCTCTGGCGCCTTGTTATTCTCGACGATGAGGCAGTAATTGATGTCCACTTCGCCACCGTAAATGCTGATGGCTTTGTCCTTGCAATCCCGAACGATGAAATCCTCGATTTTGACTCGGGAGCCGAGAGTATCGATGCCATCGTCGTCGATGTTTGCGGCCACGCAATTAGTGAGGGTGCATTTTTGCCCGGCCCGCTGACCGTGGATGTAGATGCCGTCGGCGTCATCGTTGGCGTGCATCTCTGTTATCCAACTGTTCTTAAATAGTAGGGCCGTGCCGGAGATCTCCGGTCCCATTACCGATCGTGCGAAGAGGCAGTTATGGAATGTCAGATCTGAGCCCGATGTGACTTGCATGAGTTTACCTGCATTGTCGGTAAGGGATGCATGGTCAAAGACAAACGCAGAGTTTGACGCGCGAATGGCCGGGCCGGAATTTGAGTGGCCGACTCGCGGAGAATGTCCGGCTTGCGTGATGTTAGTGTACACAAAAGTAGAAGGCTCTGCGTTGACGTGGTGGAGTTCGCCCCAATTGTGTCCGGCTCTGTATGCCGTGATGGTGACTGGTGAGTCAGAGGTGCCGAGTGATTGGATAGATCCTGCGATATCGATGTCTGTTCCATTTGTGCCTGAAGAAACGCCGTCAATTAGCAGAAGTGTTCCGGCCTCGAGCGTCAGCACTACTCCAGCGGGAATCGCAAAGTCACCGGCGGCGATGTGGTAGATACCTGTCCACGTCTGCGATCTGAAGAGTCCTCCGGAGACCTCGCGAATCGGCTTATGGCTCCAGTCTGCGAGAACCTTGCTTACTTCAAGACCTTCGATCTCTGCTGTCAGAGTGAAATCACCGCTGCCGCTAAAGGTGACCAGAGCGCTTCCGAGGCCGTTATACAGAGTGACTCGGTCGGTGGAAAGGCTGACGCTTGGATTGTCATCGACCGAAAGTGTTGCCGTGGCGTCCCAGAGATTTCGGTCTACTGTACCGTCTTCGAAGAGAAGCTCAACGCGCACCAGTACCGGCGTGCCAGGCAGATAGCTGTCTCGAACGATGAGGTTGCCGGTGGCGCCGGAAGTCTGGGGGGCAACCCAATTTCCGCCACTGGTGTTTTCGGGGTAATCGTTGGTTACGCCTGTGTCGTACCAAATGTCAATATGTCCTTGCTCGACCTGGCGGCCTGCAGTGTTTGGGCCATCGAACGCCCGGACGATGATGCGGTTGATGCCTGGATTGAGCAATATGTTATCGATGGACCAGGTGCCGTTTCTTTGTGAGAAGTCTGGCTCGGTGACTAGCTGGCCATTGACTGTGACAGAACGCGTTTCAATTGCGTTAGCGGTACCGGTAAAGCTTGCGACTGGCGAATAGGTCCGATGCAGGCCGTTGACCACGGGCAGGCTACTGTGGATAGCGAACTTCTGCGGAATTTGTGGATCGTCGCCGCTCGGATAGCCTCCGTAGAGTATGCTGTTCATACGGTCGATGATGAACTGCTTCATCCCTCTTGGGCCTTCGATTTCCGAGTCTGGCACCCAATCGCTCAGGAGCCGGTCAATCAGTGGATAGACGTTCTCCGGCGCAAAGACCGTTTGAGCCAGATCTCTGTACTGTCTGTAGTAAAGTTTTATAACGTCGGGATTGCTGAGCAGTCGTGTCAGGCCGTTGACGCCGGCATACACGAAAACGCCGAGCTGGGGTCGGTAGTCGTGGTCGCCTTGGCCCAGCACTGTGTCGAGGTCATGAGGGACGAGCCAGAACCGCGGATCTTTGGCGCCGCGATACATGGCGTAGTCGTCGCCTCTGCCCGACGTCAGGCCGCCTTCTCGGTTGCCCACCATGGCATCGGCCGCCAGATATCGCATCCACTTCTCAAGGTTAATAACTTCGCTGACCTCGGCGACAAACTCGTCGTCAGAGATGTCAGCGTCATTTAGCGTGTCAATCAGGCTCAACAGATCGGACCAATCGTCCTGGGAGCTATTTGTCTTCTTGGGATAGTTGTCGCGGTAATCGTCGGGATCAGGGATCTGACCCGAACTTTCTTTGTGATCAAGGTCGGCATAGGTCCGGCTATGAACACCATCGTCATAATACATGCAGCGATACAGGTTGCCGGCGGAATCGTCACCGAAGTGGTTCTCGGCCCAGTCACTGTCGAGGACCTCGATTGCGGCGTAAGCACCGTAAGAGCGGCTGTAGTCACTTGCCGCCTGGTTTTGCCCATTGACCCTCAACTGCACGATCGTGGCATCGGCAGCGGGCAGACCCGCCATCTGAAGGAGCACACTGCCCATCAGTTCGAGATGAGGGTACTTGTTGTTGAGGTTTATTGCAGCTACGCCTTTCCACAGGCAGTCGTGTCGGAAATTCACATGATAGGACATCGGCGGATCGGCCCGCTTGCGGTTGCCTCGGTTGCGGACGCCAACGCCATAACGGACCGTTGCCTCGACGCCGTCGACGCTGATGAATGTGGCGTTCATCTGCGCATTGCTCATTGCTTCGCTGGCGAAAAGATTGCCCGAGTAATTCCTGTCTCCGATATCCTGGAGTTCAGTGAACTCTTCTGTGGTCATGATGAGGTGATAGACAGGTTGTCTGCCCGCGGTCCAGCCCGTGTTCAGAGGGGATGAACTATCAATTTGACAAAGTGCATTTGTCACCTGCTGTGCGGTTCCATCCACGATGCTGGGTGCGGGCCAGCTGCGCCAGTTTGCGGCGGCATCGGTTGCAGTCACATAGAACTCGATGATTGTGCCATCAGGTTGGGCGGGTATTTCCGCCGTATACGTGCCATCTGTCGTGCTGCCATTACCGTGTGCGCCGTCATCGAACATGGTCACGATATTGAATCCGACGTCGCCATCGCGCCGGTAGTGCAGGACTGTGGTGATGCCTGTTGTCGATTCATCCATTATGCGTACAGATGCTGTCACAGGCTCGTCGTGACCGGGGATGATCGGCCAATGTACCACATCCAGGATGAGCGGTGCGACGTTGCCGCTTGCAGCCGAATTTGCCGTGCCCGGTGTGCCGCCATTGACCAGGCTTGCTGCCCAGTTCTGGCCATGCTCGTTTGGCATCTCGCAGTTTCTAAGCTCCAACGATTTGCCGCCACCGTCATGGTCATCCGACCATGCCCAGCCGCGATGGCCGTGATCGTCGGGACCCAGTTGGCGCACAGCCCAGTCACCCTGGTTGGCGTAGCAGACCGAATCAACTATTGTACCCATGCTATCGACCAACTCGATGCTTTCGCCGCTGTTGCTCAACTTGCCGTCCCAGCCTCCGATGACCTCGTCAACGCCCGGGTGGACAGTCCTGAACGTGGCCACATTCGCCGCCACCACAAGATAGGCCCCCGCGCCGAGTGTCACATCTGGAAAGACAAAATCGACCGAATTGCTGAAACGCCAGCCTGAGAGATCGGCCGTCCCTGTTCCCCGATTGTACAGTTCGATATATTCCTGCCGGATATCTTCAGGCCGGCCCTGGCCCGCCTGAGGATGGTACATGATCTCGTTGATCACAAGTGCCGCCTTGCCGTTGTTGCCGGGCCAGATCTCTTGCGAGAAGGCGGAATATGTCAAGTTTACGCCAACCGAAGCAACGAGACACGCAGCCCAGAGCAATGACAGAAATGAGATTCTTGTAGATGTGACTATTCTCTTGCTCCGTTTCAATGCATGCTGCGGACAGATGACTCGCGTGCTTCAAGCCGCAAGGTCGTGCTCCTCACATATTTCTAATACTTTGCGTCCGACACTCGACTATTTTACCATATTTGGAGCAGCCAAGTCAATTCAATTAGGCTCTGGCAACCTACTGGTCTCAGATAAAAAAGAACTTGAACTTCGCGCCTGGCAAGAGTACCATTTTGCAGAACTCACAAGTACCTCTGACAGGAGAAAAGCCATGATGAACAGACGTCAATACCTCAAGAGGGCGGGTCTTGGACTGGCGGCGCTGGCGATGCCGGGATGTGCGGGCCTTGGCAGAAGAACTACTGGCACACGGCCGCCGAACATCGTTTTGATCGTATCTGACGACCAGGGTTATAATGACTTGGGTTGCTATGGCGGCGCGGAAGTCAAAACGCCCAACCTGGACAGGCTGGCCTCTGAGGGAGTCCGACTGACAAGCTTCTATGTCACGTGGCCCGCGTGTACGCCTTCGCGAGGCAGCTTGCTCACGGGGCGCTATCCTCAACGCAATGGCACTTATGATATGTTCCGCAACGACCTGGTCGATCACGACTATCGCTATGGACCGGACGAATATGCCATTTCATGGGAAATGATCGGTGGGATGGACACGCGCGAGGTGCTCATCCCTCGCGTGCTCAAACAGGCTGGCTATGTCAGCGGAATATTCGGCAAATGGGACCTGGGACAGTTGCACCGTTTTCTGCCGTTACAGCGAGGCTTTGACGAGTTTTACGGATTCACCAACACAGGCATCGACTACTGGACGCACGAGCGATACGAGGTACCGTCGATGTACCGAGACAACAAGCAGACCACCGAGGACAAAGGGACCTATGCTACGGACTTGTTCCGGCGCGAAGCGATGAGCTTTATCGAGAAGAACAAGGACCGTCCTTTCTTCTGCTATATGCCGTTCAATGCTCCGCACGGAGCTTCCAATCTCGACCGTCCCCGGCCCGGCGTGCAGGCGCCGCTCGGATACGTCCAAAAGCACTACGGGAAATATGACCCGAAAGACACCCGCAGGGCGAGGCGCTTGCGGTACATGGGGGCCATCACGTATATGGATGAGGCAATTGGACAGGTCATGGACCTGCTCGCCGAACATGGTCTGGCCGACAACACAATCGTCATCTTTTTCTCCGACAACGGCGGTAGCGGCAGCACTGCTGACAACGGCCCGTTGAAGGGCGGCAAAGGCTGGATGTTCGAGGGAGGAATCCGCGTCCCTTGCATCGTGCGCTGGCCCGGTACTGTGCCAGCAGGGACGGCTTGCGATGAATTCCTATGTTCGATGGACATATTGCCTATGTTCTGTCGAGCCGCAGGTACTCGGCCGCGCCGTGACATAGTACTGGACGGTTTCGACATGACGGATGTCCTGGCGGGCAAACAAGAATCTTTGCGCAAAGAGATGTTCTGGCAGCGCCGAGGTGACAAAGCGGCCCGCGTGGAAAATTTCAAATGGGTCGAATCGTCTCGCGGGTCTGGATTGTTTGACCTGTCGGTAGACATCGGTGAACAGAACGATCTGTCGGAAGAAGAGCCTGACGTGCTCAAATCGGTCACATCACGCTTTGCGGCATGGAAAAAGCGCATGGCCGGGGCCGAGCCGCGCGGACCGTTCCGAGACTTCTGAATTTTGCTTTTTTCCTTGAATTCTTCACCAACGTCTACTAGAGTATCACCACCGTAAGCGGGAATGATGAACGCTCAAAGCAACAGAGGTGCGGCATTATTTAACCGCGGAAAGCTGAGAGATGGACGAAAAAGAAGTTCTTAAAATTATAGAAGAGGCGTCCAGAGACGGCAGGGAGGTACTTAGTTTATCTGGTAAGGATATAGAGTCACTGCCGAAAGAGATAGGAAAATTAAAAAATCTGGAGCAACTCTATCTATCCCAAAATCAACTGACGAGTATCCCTAAAGAGCTGGTTCAGTTGACAAATCTCGCTCAGCTTAGTCTGTTCGGAAATCAACTTAGATCACTGCCACCTGAGATGGCGAATTTGAAAAGTCTGACTGTGCTTGATCTAGGCCACAATTACCTTACATCGCTACCGCCTGAAATAGGAAAATTGACAAATTTGACCTCACTTTTTGTGGAGGGAAATTACCTTAGTTCGCTACCGGCTGAGATTGGAAATTTGAAAAATCTTACCGAACTCAATCTATACGACAATCAACTTAGATCGCTGCCGAAAAAGATATGGAAGTTGAAAAATCTGACCACACTATGGCTGACCAACAATCAGCTTAGATCGCTGTCGACTGAGATTGGAAATTTGGGAAATGTGACGACACTATGGCTGAACAATAATCAACTTAGATCACTACCGGCTGAAATTGGAAATTTGAACAATCTGAGTAAACTCGAGCTTAGTAGAAATCGACTTAGTTTACTGCCTGATGAAATTGGAAGATTGAAAAATCTTACTGAACTCAGTCTGTACAACAATCAACTTAGATGGCTGCCGAAGGAAATAGTCGATTTGGGGATGGAAATAAAGTGGGAATCGAAACTTGGTGAAGTAGGAATCTTGTTGGAAGACAATCCTCTTGAGAGTCCACCGATTGAGATTGTCAAACAAGGCACAGAGGCGGTAAGGGAATATTTCAAGTCACTGGAAGTAGAGAAGCGTGCGCTTAATGAAGTTAAGGTACTGCTCGTTGGCAATGGAGCGGCGGGGAAGACCTCATTAATAAAGAGGCTTACGGGCAGAAGGTTTGACAAGGAGGAGCCGCAGACGGCCGGTGTTAATATTGTGAATATTGAAGACTGGCAGGTGGGTTCGGAGGAAAAAGGTATTAAAGTCCACTTCTGGGATTTCGGCGGTCAGGACCTAATGCAGGCTACGCATCAGATGTTTTATTCGGTGCGTAGTCTTTATGTGCTTGTCTTAAATGCCAGAGAAGAGCCCGAGGTCGAAGACTGGCTAAAGCATATAGAGAGTTTCGGCGGGGAGTCGCCGATTCTGGTGGTTATTAATAAGATAGATGAGAACAAAAACTATGACGTTAACAGAAAGTCACTGCGAGAAAAGTACAAAGGAATAAGGAATTTTTACAGGATATCGTGCAAGAGCGGTCAAGGAATTAAAGGATTTTCGAGACGGCTGCAAGAAGAACTGGGTAAAGTGGAACTGGTAAGGTCGCTGTGGGGGCGAGACTGGCTTAAGGTCAAAGAAGAGCTGGAAAACAGTAGAAAGGATTATATCACATACAGCGATTATAAAAAAATTTGTTGTGGGGCCAATGTAAAATCTAACAAAACACAGAGAACGCTGCTTGAATACCTACATTCGCTGGGGGTGATACTTCATTTCGAAGGTTATGATGTTAAGGATAGTCAGGTACTAAACCCAGCCTGGATGACCGAGGCGATATACAGGATTCTAAGCTCGAAGAAATTGTCAGAAACAAAAGGTTATTTGATGAAAGAATGGCTGGGGGAAATCCTTAATGAGAATGAAGTGAAAAAGAGCAAAAAGAAAAGGAAAAGAAAAGCGAGAATCTATTCTGCACAGGAGGAAAGATACATAGTTGATCTGATGGCGAAATTCCAGTTATGTTTTGAGCTTGCGGATGACCGGGATGTAGTTCTGGTTCCGGATTTGCTTGATGAGCAGGAACCAGAATTTGATTTTAAAGATGAGAAGTGTATCGGCTTTCATTTTGAGTATGATTTTCTGCCGAAGTCGGTTATGCCTCGATTTATGGTGCGAAGGCATAGAGACATCGAAGGCAGATTATGCTGGCGAACAGGCGCTGTTCTGCGTGATAAGGCGTTCAGGTCACGTGCATTGGTGAAGCTGGACAAACAGGAGAAAAGGATATATATTCGCGTAAACGGGACACAAAGGAGAGATTATTTCTCGACGATTCGCAAAACATTCCTGGATATTAATGCAGGATTTCAAAACCTCAAAGTTAAACAGTGTATCGGTTTGGAAGATAATGATAGAGTTGAATATGATGATCTGATTGCATGCGAAATCGAAGGTCATGATACTATATTCAGAATTAAATCAGGAAAAAGATATCGGGTTGCAGAGCTGCTGGGACAGATTGAGAGCCCAAGAGATACAAGAGTGCATATTGAGAAAATTATAGCAAATAAGAAGGCTCATGTTGAAGTTGCTGTGGGAATCGGGGGCGGTATAGCAGCTACGGGAAAAGCGAAGGTAAATATTGAGATTCAGGTTGAGCACGCGGTTGAACATCTGGATGATTTGAAAAGAATCATTGAAGAACAACCAAAGCAAAAAATACCTGCAGTAGTTAGGAAAGAAGGTCTTGAAATTATTCACGATGCGTTAAAGGACGTTGCCAAGAGGCAGCTTGCAGAGGCAGCAAAAAAGGTATGGGAGTTAGGCAAGGATGTGGCCCCTATGATCGTGAATACAGCGGCATATGATTTCTTTAAAAGCATGATGGGAATGTAATGAAACTCTTCGGAGCAATTAGATGAGCAAGCACCGGTTCTCATATGTAGAGCGGTATGCTCTATGGAAAGCTTATGACGGCCGATGTTTTTATTGCGAAAAGCCAGTGGATCTCAGGGACATGACCGTAGATCATATTCTTCCCGAGTGGCTCAGCGAACATCCAGCAGAACTTAGACAACTGTGCCAGGAATATAATATTCACGAGAATTTTCCTGGGTTTCAGATCAACGATTTCGCAAATTGGGTTCCCGCGCATCCTCTCAAATGTAACGTGCGCAAGGGGGACAGAATCTTCCCCAAGAGGATGACGCTTTTGCTCCTGGAGGATGTCCAGCGCCGTCTCCGCAAGGTAAGCCAGGAACTTGAGACGATCAGCCAGAGACGCAACATATCCCGCGTCCTCGGTTCTCTCAGCACTGCTATCGAAAAGAAACATCTAACCGTAAGAGAAGTCCACAAGTTCGTTGAGCAGATTGAGAAATCGCAACATGCTGGAGAGCCACTGATACTTACCTTTGGCCTGATGATCGAGGACGTATCAGACAGCGAGGCCCTCCCGCACGAAGTTCCCCTAGAGTATCCATACTTATGCAATTGGCTGGAATTGGATTTAGTCAAACATCTTCGAACTATTATCACGACTCCTTTTCACTACACACAGCCTTCCGAACGCTGGGGCGATGGATTGTCCGTGCGAATTGTGTTTCCCAATTTGAATGCCGCACAGCTTGAGAGATTTAGTCTCCCTTGGTGGGAAATACTTGAAGCTGGGAATTTCTGGGAGATTTTAGGGGAAAGATACGAGGACGCATTCCCAGATTTGCCAGACCAAGAGTACTTTGGTAACCTTGAGGCAGAATAAAGCCGAGTTGGTGAGGTCAACTCTTCACCGTGCTTTTCTGATCTTAGACGTTCAAATAATCCCTGATCGGCCAAGTGCCAGCGTCCGCGGGCCACTTGGTCCCTAATCCCTTAAGGCTAGAAAATAGATTTCTCCGTTGCGGTCCACCTGCGGCAGACCTCCGGTCGAAATGACACTGGCGTCGAGCCTTTGAGAGAATCTACCCACAATTGTGAACCGCACCGTCCATTGAGCGGGCCGTTGTTCTTTGCTTGACACAGCAAAGGGGTTTTTGTACAATCTTTATGTTCTGAAATCACCGTTCATCGTAGTGAGGTAAAATATGCCGATGAAATTGAAGTTTCTTGGCGCCGCTCAAAATGTCACGGGTTCTCGTCATCTCCTTCAAGCCAATGGAACCAAACTTCTCGTTGACTGCGGGCTTTACCAGGAACGGCAGTTCCGGCAGCGGAACTGGGAACCGTTCACGGTGGAACCCCGGAGCATAGACGCTGTCTTTTTGACTCATGCGCATCTGGATCATTGTGGTCTGCTGCCGAAACTGGTACGAGATGGTTTCGGAGGCAGGATATATTGTACCGCCGCTACCGCTGAGATTGCTCGAATCATACTGCTGGATTCGGCCAAGATACAGGCGGAGGATGCCCGGTATAAGGCTAAGAGGCACAAGAAGGAGCGTCGAAAGGGGCGTTTTCCGGTCAAGCCGTTATACACTGTGGCTGATGCGGAAGCCTGTTTCCCGCGCTTCTCGCCCGTCAGGTACAAACAGCCCGTAAAAGTAGGTAATGGTATCGAGGTAAGCTTTCATGATGCGGGCCATGTTCTCGGTTCGTCGATCATCAAGGTCAAGGCCAGTGCGGATGGCCAGCAGAGAACCATCTTGTTCTCGGGGGATATTGGCAGACCTCGTCGGCCTATCGTGCACGATCCTGCGTTGATTGCCGAGGCGGACTACATTCTCGTTGAGTCGACGTATGGTGACCGCGTACACGGGGGACCGGAAGACACGAAGAAGATGATTGCCGATGTCATCAATTCGACGAAGGAAGCAGGCGGCAATATCATCGTCCCAAGCTTCGCGCTCGAACGGGCTCAGGAACTACTCTACTATATAAACGAATTACTTCTGGCCGATGCGATACCGCATCTGAAGGTGTTCTTGGATAGCCCGATGGCGGCGCGCATCACTAGGGTCTTTCAGAAACATCGTGAATTGTTTGACGAGGAAATGACCGAATTCGTTGAGCACAACGAGTCGCCGTTTAAGTTTCCCGGACTGAACATGGTTGGTACAAGCGAGCAGTCAAAGGCGCTTAACCACATGAAGGGAACGATTATGGTTATTGCAGGCTCGGGGATGTGCACGGGCGGCAGGGTGAAACACCACCTCGTCAACAATATTGCCAACCCTCGGAACACGATAATGTTTGTGGGCTATCAGGCCGCCGGCACGCTTGGCAGACGAATCGTCGACGGCGAAAAGGAAGTCAGGATATTGGGCCAGAAGTACCGGATGAAAGCAAGGGTGGTCCGGATAAATGGCTTCTCGGCCCACGCCGACAGAGATGAGCTTTTCAAATGGTTGGGTGGCTTGGAGAAGCCGCCCAGGAAGGTTTTTGTCGTTCACGGCGAGTCCGAAAGCGCGCAGCGTTTTGGCGATTACATCAATCAGAAAACAGGCTGGCAAGTGGTCGTGCCGGCTTACCAGGATGAGATTGTCCTAGATTAGTGTTTCGTAGCGTGTGACACGTGTAAGCAGTTGTTCGTGCCGAAGAGGAAAGACTTATGGGGAGTCGATCATGATGAAGTTCTGCTGCAATTTGGCACTGGGAATTCTGATGTTAGCCGTCTTGATCACAAGCGTGTCGATTGAGGCATCAGGGGCCGCCACTGCGTCGCCGGCTATCACGCGGAGTCAAATCGAAGCAGACTGGCTCCGCCAAGAGCGGGTTCGGGCTGCCGGGCCGGTTTCCAGGAATGGAGAAGTCACGCCCGAGCAGGATGCGATCGGAGCCTTGGACGGCGTTACGGACGGCAAGTGGGGATTTCACACCGAAAATGAACTCAATCCCTGGTGGCAGATTGACTTGGGGCAGACTGTCCGGTTGGATCGACTGACTATCTACAACCGCTGCGACATAGCCGAACGGGCTTCAAGGCTTATGATTTTGGTCTCGGACGACGCACAGAACTTCAGAGAAGTCTACCGGCACAACGGCACGGCATTCTTCGGCCATACGGACGGCAAGCCGCTGGTTGTGAAACTCGGGCGCCTGAACGCCCGCTTCATCCGTATTCAATTGCCGGCCAAGAGCTACTTCCATCTGGACGAGGTCGAGGTTTATGCTGTCGATAGCAACCGCAACATCGCTCCGGGCAAGCAAGCCACCCAAAGCAGTGTCAGTCAGTGGTCGGTGGTCCATACGATTGCGACTGGGCCCACGTCATATCCTATTGCCAAAATTGTCAGGCGGGGGTTGTTGCTGGCTGAGAACCTGCGGCGGTCCGGCGCCAAGATCGATGCTCAGGAAGAAACGCTGCGCAGCCTTGCCAGGCGATTGAGACAGCCTGCCTCAGATACGTCGGACGAGGCTGATCGCAAGCTCTATCTCCAGGCGCGATGGGCGGTGCGAGAAATGGCGCTGGCCAATCGCCTGCTGGATTTCGATCGTATCGTGTTTACGAAACGGGTCCCACCGGCCTTTCCTCACATGTCCGATCAATATTACGGCTGGTGGTCAAGGCCCGGCGGGGGCATATACGTTCTCGAAGGATTCAAAGGAGATGCCCCGCGACTGCGATGCCTGACCGAAGACTTTCCGATGGGTAGTTTCCTGCGCCCCGACCTTTCTTACGATGGGAAAAAGGTACTCTTTGCCTACTGCAAATTCTATCCCGAGACCCACAAAATGCAGAAGGCCGACAAGGGCGAGCTCCCCGAGGATGTTTTCTACAAGATCTACGAGATGAATGTTGACGGCAGCGGCTGCCGGAGGTTGACTCGCGGCAAGTACGACGACTTTGACGGCCGGTATCTTCCCGGTGGTGACATCATATTTCTTTCTACGCGCAAGGGCCAATCGGTCCAGTGCAGCCAAGCCAGCGCCGCAGCGACGTTGAACTCTGACCTGCCGGACAGCTACGTCCGCTGCGGCGGCGACAACTGGCGCCCGGTGCCGGTTTTCACGCTGCACCGAATCGACGGTGATGGGGGGGGTATCCGACCCATTTCTGCGTTCGAGAACTTCGAATGGACGCCGTCGGTGGCGGCTGACGGTAGGATTCTCTATGCCAGATGGGACTATATCGACCGGTTTAACGGTCCGTTCATGAGTCTCTGGTCGACAAACCCAACAGGTACGAATCCGCAGTTGGTTTACGGCAACTACACTTCACGGCCGCAATGTGTGTTCGAGGCGCGGGCGATTCCCAATTCACAGAAACTGGTGTTTACCGCTGCGGCCCACCACTCAAACATGGGCGGTTCTCTGGTGCTGTTGGACCGGACGCGCGGGACAGAACATCAGCGGCCGCTGACGAGGCTAACGCCTGATGTGTGCTTCCCTGAAACGGAAGGCTGGCCGAGGCACTACTATGCCAACCCTTATCCGCTGAGTGAAGAATGTTTTCTCGTTGCCTGGAGTGACAAGCCGCTGCCGCCACATAGTTTCGTCACCACCGACGAGCGCAACCCGGTCAATCCGCTTGGTATTTATCTTTATGACGCATTCGGCAATCTCGAACTGCTGCACCGCGACCGCAGCATTGCCAGTATGTATCCGCTACCGGTCCGGCGGCGCAAAAAACCTCCGGCTCATCCAAAGACGATCGACTGGAGCGGCTCACAGGAAGGGCGTTTTTTGGTGCAGGATGTCTACCAGGGTCTATCGGGTATCGAGCGCGGTTCCGTGAAACATCTGCGGATAATAGGTGTGCCGCCGAAAACGCAGCCCCATATGAATTCCCCCAGCCTGGGTATCTCAAAGGAGGATCCCGGCAAGTTCGTGCTGGGGACCGTTCCTGTTGAAGAAGACGGTTCGGCCCATTTTCGTGTTCCGTCGGGCATTCCCGTCTTCTTTCAGGCGCTCGACCAAAACGGTCTGGCCATTCAAACGATGCGAAGCCTGACTTATGTTCAGCCAGGCCAGACACTCTCCTGCGTCGGGTGCCACGAGTCGCGTGAACTGGCGCCTCTTGCAGGTGGCCGGCCTTTGGCGGCTCGGCGAGAGCCTTCCAAGATAACCCCAGGGCCTGAAGGTTCCTGGCCACTTCGCTTCGATTGCTTGGTGCAACCGGTGCTGGACAAATCATGTGTCTCATGTCACCGGCAGGGCAGTGACAACGAGGAGGCATCCCGTCTTGCTCTCACGCGTGAGCATTCATACAAGAATTTGCTTTCATTTGCGGACAAGGATTTGGAGAAGCTGGCTTTTGAGCGAGATGTCTCCGTAGTGGGACGTTGTGTCGCCGGCGATAGCAGATTACTTGCTCTGCTCACCGAACCCGGCGGGCACGAGGGTGTGTCCCTGGATGCCGAGAGTTTGAGTCGCTTGGTTGTGTGGATGGATGTCTACGCCCAAAGGCTGGGATCATTCAGCGACGATCAAGAACGACAGCTTTACGCACTCCGTCGGAAATTATCGACAATGTTGGCTGAGTGAGCGCATGATTCACTTCATGCGAGTCGCCATTGAGCACGCAGCCAAGCGGAGAATGTGGGCTGTACTGTATGATGAGGGCATGTACCCCAGTGTCACGTCATGAAAGCTGGACTCGGAGCCATTCGAGGCTCTGCTCAACCTTGCCCGGGGCTGCTTCACACTCTATCGACAGAACACCGTCCCAATTCATTTCCTTGAGCAGCTCGATACAACCTGCAATGTTGTCGGCGTTTACCCCCTCGCCTATGGCCACCACGGATGAGGCGATGCCCGTTTCGCCGCCCCGGACGGCTCTGGCAAGCTCTTCGCTGACGTCCTTGATATGGCAGTGGGAAACCTTGTGCCGAAACCGCCGGAGGAATTCCACAGGGTCCTGTCCCGCGATGAAGCTGTTGCCGGTGTCGAAATTCATCCTCAAGTAGGGCGAGTCGTAGAAGCTGAGAATCTGCTCCATGCGGTCGGGATTTGTAGTGTAGGGCCCGTGTGGCTCGACGTTGATTATCATATCGTATCGCTCGGCCCACTCCAGCACGACGCGGTAGTACTGTTTCATAAGTGCTATGACCTCTTTGTCAGTGTAGCCATCGGGTTTGCGACCTCCGTCGGTCGTATCCACACACGGGCAATCGAGCGCCTTGGCAAACTGGATGGCTCTGGTTGTGTAGCCGATCCCGCGAGATTGACCTTCCGGGCACGACATCGGATAGGCCGCATCGAGCTGCGAAACCTTCAATCCCATGGAGTCGAGATATTCCTTGAGCTTCAACGGATCGGAGTGAAGCGGTATATGTGGATTGTATCCCAACGCCTGAATGAAGTAGTCTCCGTCGATTGTGCCAAACTCGACGTACTCCATGCCGTTATCTCTGGCGAATTCACAGGGGACCTCGTAAGACACGTCACAGTGCCGCCAATTGTCTACGTGCATTCCCAGTTTTATCATTGTCTTGCTCCTTTCTCCATTAGATCCTTGGCGGTTCCTCCGACACATGCCTGATGAACGATATCGGATTTCTCAAAGATGATAATACATCAATCGAGTTGCAACGCCAGTGTTTTTTGCATCCACCTCAAATTCTCCCTTTGTAGATTTCTCGTCCGTGTCTATCACATGCGGTTGCACTCGGCCACAGGAGTTGGTATAATCTCGCGCATCGGAAATTCTGTTCGGTTTGTGTAAGGTTACAAATACTCGAGGATTGAGAATGGCTTCTATTATCGTAACATCCGGGGAGCAGAAAGGTGAGTATCTGCCGCTCGGCAGACGAACGAGTGTGATCGGCAGAGGCGAGGCCCTTCCCATGCAAATACTCGACGACCTGGTTTCGCGCAAACATCTGCGAATATGGTTCAACGAGGGCACAAACAAATACGATGCCGAGGATATGGACAGCAGGCATGGTGTGTTTATCAACAGACGCAAGATAACCGAGCGAACTCCTTTAGTCGAAGATGATGAGATCCTGATCGGCAAGACGACATTGCTGTTTACCGAGAAGGACTTCGATGATCGTGAGAGTGCGCTGGTGCATTATAAGAAGATTGGAGAACGGATGCGCCCTACGCGCGTCGAATGACCAAGCTCAGGGAATCAGGCGATCAGGCGATCAGGGTATCAGAGTATCAGGGTGCAGGAAACCAGGATTTCAGGATATCAGGGGCTTGCTGGCAGCCTGATACTCTGATAGCCTGATAACCACTGCCTGATTCCCTGATAATCCGATGACCTGCAACACCATTCGCCCCGTATCTGTCAGCTTGTGAGCCATGTGTCTACGATATCATCAGCGGCATCGGGGAGAATGCCAACCATCCACGCGAGATCGACAATCGTGGGGCGTTTGCGAATTTCGTGCATGTGCAGGGCCGCCGCGAGCAGACGCTCACGGGAGCATCTGATGTCCACAAATGTGTGGGCCGCGCCGGCTCTCTTAAGGCATTCCTTGATCTCGCGGGGGCAGCGGACCTGTTGTTTGGCGGCATCGCGAAACGCCCGCCAAGTGTCGCGATTTCGGAACTTCTCGCGGATAATCCGCAGTGCGGGTCTCTTCTGTCCGTATTGTTCACGAACGTTCTCGGCGAGGCTGCCCCAAAAGGACTCATCAATGTCGGCCGGCAGACGGTGGTATTCGGGGCTCTTGATCTTGAAGATATGATCGTAGAGGGCCGAGGCAAATATGGCGCCGAGACCGACTTGCCGGCCGTGAAGGTCGTGGCCGATGCCATCAACGATGGACATCATGTCGAGAGTGTGGCTGAGCAGATGATCACCGCCGGAAGCAGGGGCCGAGGTCCCCACTATAGTCATGGCTATCCCGGAGAACAGCAGGGCGCTAAATAAGGCCTCGATCGCGGGCCCTTGACGGTTCTTGATCTGCTCGGGCCGGTCGAGATAGCAGGGTTCTAACTCATTGATCATTTCGCTGCAGTAACGACAGAAGTATTCGTCGCAGAAGATGTGGTTTAAAAGCCAATCCGCAGTGCTCACAGGTTTGGCAATTGTATCACCAAGGCCTGATGCAGTCAGTTCGAAGGGCGCAGCGACGATCACTGACGGGATGGCAAAGACTGCCAGGGGCGGCCTGGCGCCGATTATGGTCTTTACGCCTCTTACCACCGGGGCCACATTGGCGGCGGTGAAACCGTTCATGGTGGCGGCGGTCGCGAGAACAGCGTAGGGCAGATTGCGTTCGAACGCCGACCATTTGGTCAAATCGTTGATGACGCCGGAACCTACCGCAAGGGCGATATCGGCATTGCCCAGCCGTTCGTTGAGCCAGTTACAAGTGGTGTCGTCACAAACGGGGCCGCTGCCGCATGCGTCGGGGACAATGATTTGGTGTGTGGACCAACCTGTTTGTTCGAGGACTTCTTTGGCGCTCCTGCCGGCGATGTCCCATGTCCGCCGGTCGCCAACCAGAACAATGCTGTGTCCGTCAACTAAGGAGCCTAACACTTTAGGCAAACGCTCAAGGACATCATCTGCGTAGATGATGCACTTGATCGGGATTGTGTGGCTGCGTCCGCATTCACAAGTAAAGGTTGTGTCGAGTAGTTCTTTATGCTTCAATTGACCTGTCCTGGACTCACATTATTTTTTCGATCACCACTTCTTGTCCTTCGGTAAAGTGCGCCGTCGCGGCGTCTTGGGGGCTGATTCGCATCGATCCGGGGTCTTCTGCGTCGCCGGGCGAGCCGGCCTTTACATGCACGGAGCGAAGACCTCCATACCACCAGCGGGTATGGCTGGCGTAGAGCAAGTCGCCCGGTTCGGCAGCCATTTCATCCATTGCCGATTGGGGTAGGATGACCAGGTTTTCCCCTGAGAGGCTCTGGTCCAACTTAGTGTGCAGTCGTACTTTTGAGCCGTCTCGTCGGTTGGGCTCGCCTCCTTTGAACTGACGCATGGCGTCGTTCTGGGTCCCGGCGACGAGCCCTCTCAATTCCTCCTCGGCCCTGCGTTTAGTGAACCAGGTTATGGAGACACCCAGCGTACCGGCCGCTAAGAGACCGAAGAGGGCCCGCATGAACTTGTAGCTGTCGGGGCCCATTCCGAAGTCAAATGGACCTACCAGCGCATCGGGCCAAACAAAAGACAGACCTATCAGGACGGCTCCGCCCACGATAGTCACAAACGCAGCCGTGGGCGTATAGCGTTTCCAGGTGATCCCCAAGAAGATCGCCACCAGAACCGGTGGCGTTACGGCAGCGGTGAACATGCTGTGCGCGCCATAGATTGTGTCTTTCATAAATACGGGAACCAGCGCCAAACCCAGAGCGGCCGCAACTAGACTGGCTATTCGCGCTACTTGCAGATAATGCTTGTCGTTGCTATCCGGCTTGATATAGGGTCTCCAGATGTCGTTGACGAATATAGCGCTCACCGCATTAATAAGCGAATCGGCTGTACTCATCAGTGCAGCGGTCAGGGCGGCAAGCACAAAGCCAAAGATCCCCGGAGCACACAGGAAATGAGCGGCTTTGACAAAGGAATCGGCCGCCTCTGTTTCCAGCTCTCCATTGTTGACCAGCGCCTTGGCGATCCATCCGCCACAACTAGTGGCTATAGCCGCCAGCGGGGCGAGCACGAGTATCCAGCAGACCACCATGCGGCGCGAATCTCTGACGCTCTTGAGCGACAGAAACCGCATGATAAAGCCCTGGTGCATGAGCATCAGCGCGCCGGTATTAGCCAGCCCGTCCTGGGCATAAATGCCGATGAAGCTGAACTTGGGCGGTCCGCTGAAATCTGAAAAGGCGTATTTGTGCTCCGCCGGCAGCAGGGCCCAGAAGTTGCCAAAGCCGCCAAAGTGATAAATAGCGGCGGCGAACAGCCCCAAACCCGCGACTAAAAGTATTATTCCTTGAAGAAGGTCGGTCATAATAACAGCCGTTTGCCCGCCGATGTAGACGTACAGGGCCACCGCCACTGCGGTTACAATTGCTCCGGTCATCACTTCCCATCCGAGCAATGTGTGCAGAGTCTTGCCTAACGTGATGAGGTTGATGCCGATATATCCTACGATGTAGAAGAGAATGATGAGGGTTGCGGCGATGCGTGTCTTTTTGTCGAACCGAATCTCCAAATACTCGGGAACCGACTGGATCTTCCTGTAATATATAATC
>CAZLTY010000026.1:0-27386 GCA_964562575.1 uncultured Pirellulales bacterium | reverse complement strand
GAGGTTACTTCCCACGCAATAATGATACAGCCATTCTTGTACGAAGAGCCATTCATGCCCACCAGGTGCTCTGTGGAAATATTGGTCAGCAACATGGAGCCGGCAATGACTACACCACTTAAGCTTCGTCCTCCCAGAAAGTACCCGTCAGACGAATCCAACCTGTCTTTGCGAAGTCTGAACCATGCATAGAACGCAACAAACGCTGTAAAGCCGATAAATGAAATAATGGTCATCATAGTTTAGTACTCGCTGAGGGTTAATTATCCAAACACAACAGGCAACAAGGAAGATCGACGGTTCGCCTTATTCTGTTGCCTCGTCGTCCGCGATCTTCAGGGCCTCGTCAATAGCCTCTACAATGAAGTCGATCTCTTGCTTCTTAACAATCAGCGGAGGGACGATCCAAATCCCAAATTTGTCCGCCGGTATGTAGATATTCTTTTCACGGAGCAGGTATTCAGCGATTTCCGTGAGAACATTGCGGGCATACTTCTCCACTTGTTTTCTGAACGGTTCTTTTGTCTCTCTATTTCTCACCAGTTCGAGCGTCCAGAACAGGCCAAGGCCCCGGACTTCTCCCACCGACCTATGCCTCTGTTCGAGAGTTTTGAGACGGCTGCCCAGGTATTGCCCCATTTCTCTGACCCGATCGAGTATCCTCTCTTCGTTCAAGACCTTGATCCCGGCAAGGGCCGCCGCGCAACCGAGCGCGTGCCCGGAGAAGCTCTGGCCGTGACCGAAGACGTTATCATTGAAGACTTCGGCAATCTTGCTGCTGAAAACCGTGGCAGTCAACGGGCAGTAAACGCCGAGCGCCTTTCCCATCACGATTATGTCAGGAACAACATCGTAGTGCTCAATCGCAAACAGCTTACCAGTTCTACCGAGGCCGGTCATAGTCTCATCGGCTATGAGGACTAAGTCCCATTTGTCGCAGATTTGCCTGAGTCGCCGATAGTATTCGGCGGGGGGAGGAATGATGCCGTTGGAACCGACAATGGGCTCGACAATGACGGCGGCCACTTTGTTGGAGCCGCCTTCCAGTTCGATCATTTTGTCGATGTACTCAACGCAGTCGATATCACAACTGGGATAGGTCTTGTTGAACGGACATCGGTAACAGTAGGCATCTGGCGCGTGTTTGACACCGGGCATGGTAAATGGCTCGATAAACCAGCGTCGTGGGTCCCCACTGACCGAAGCTGCCCCTGTGGTTGAACCATGCCACGACCGATACCGGGAAATGATCTTGAACGGGTAAGGATACTGCATGTCGGGTGAGAGATTCTCGAGCCCCTTCTTAATCATCTGATGGTACTTATAGAACCTCGCACCTTTTATGGCCGCTTCCACAGCTCCGGCGCCGCTTTGGCCGAACCAAACGCGTTTGTTGGGATCGCCGGGTGTTATGGCAGCCAAGGTCTTTGCCAACTGAGCTGTTGGCCGGGTGGCAAAATCATCGGTAACGTACACAACTTTTTCCATCTGGTCTCGCATCGCTTGCAGCACCTCCGGATGCCGAAAGCCCAGGTTGATACATTCATGGGCACTTCGCAGATCGAAGATTCTTCTGCCGTCCGTCGTGTGAATCCAGCAATCTTCGGTCTTGTCGACTGCGATAGGCTCATAACAGCGCTGTGGTGCCCAGCATTGCATCAGGTATTTCTGCTGCAATGAACGAAAATCCTCATCGCCTTTTGCCCTCGACCGCTCGTTTCGTCTTTCAGAGTCCAATACCTGTCTCCCAAGGACTTTAGCACCCGTCAATTGCGATACGATGAGCCATTTTAGCTGGGATTAGTCTGTTTGTGAACTCAATACCGGAAGATACGCAATCTAAAAAGGCTCTAATCTGCGTCAACAAGTACTTGATCTGACAATTGGCTAGCAACTGGGACTAATGAATGTCGGTTGGCATGCCTTAACGTAGATGTCTCAAAGAAATTGTGGCGAGGGGGATTCTGCTGTTTGACTTTGAACTGTTCATAGGTGGCCGTTCTTGGTGCCACCCGTGAATTCGGTGGAGTCTCACTGGGTGTTTCCGATAGAATGAGCATTGTGCAGAAAACAAGACAGGAGCCTCACAGGAGATGATCACATGCTGACACGAAGACAGTTCATACGGGTAGCTGGGCCAGCCATTTCGGCCCAGGTCGGGCTTCCAGGCAATACAAACTGGGCCCAGACCATCCCGCCTGCTTCGAGTCTATGCACGAATTAGGCGTACTCCATGAAGAACAGTCGCAATACGAAGAAGCAGAGAACCTACTTCTCAAAGCCGTCGAAGGCCGCCGCCTCAAACTCGGTGACACCCATCCACACACGTTACAGTCTATCAATAACCTAATCGATCTCTACGAAGCCTGGAACAAGCCGGAAGAGGCCAAAGAGTGGCAAGCAAAACTGTCGCAAACAGAAGCTGTGGAGGAGTGACATAACATACTCAGAGTCTTTGTCTCAACTGGGATTGTCAGCCCAGAACTGCAAGCAATTCATTATGCATACCATTCATCCAGGTTATCAACGGGTCTCACCCCGTGCATGGTCCTAAGGAGCAAGGAAAAAATCGTTCTCACAGAAAGGCACTTCAAAGCCTTGATATACATTAGTACCCTGCACTGTGAAGATATCATCCTTTGAGGCGTCGAAGTGCCGTGTTCGCAGGAACTCGACATGGCCGTCGCTAAGCAAGATGTTCTGCCCGCGACGGTTGCCAAGATAACTGTGATTTCTGCTGTTAAGAGTTGACGATTTCCCGTCGATCCGCAGGTTAAGTGCCTCTGAGAAGTTTTTCGGCAGATCCTCAAACAGTGGATTGCAATCTGCCATCACAACCTTCTGGCAAACCAACTGACCATTTCCCATCAGGCGGCAGTTTATTTGGAAGCTGTAGGTTACACAACTTCTGTCGGGGAAATCCTTGTAGGCTTGTATTTGTGAGGGAGTTACCTGGACGATCCTGCCGCGCTTACTTCCGGGACAGACAAAACTGCTTAGCTTGACGTAGTTGCCTTGGACCAGAAGGTATATCTTACGGGTATTGGAATGATTCTCGGTGCCCTGATAACCTACTTTCCACCATGGTGCGCCTGCTGTAGTTGCAACGGTCGGGTGCTGGCCAGCGTGGTCGGACACGTAATCGGTCAAACCTTGAAAGAAACTGCCCTGTTGCATCTGACATCGCTGCAGCCGCGAATTATAGCGGAGATAGCCGAGTGCAGGCAGGAAAACACTGGCTGCAACAGCAAACACGGCGGCAGTTGCCAATCTCCGGGCAAAGCTCGCCCATTGCCACTTCTTGAGGGTAACCTCTCGCGTCTGCTCGCTATCAAGCAATTGGTGCAGCTTGTCTTGGCTCAGATTTGCAAGGTCATTGAGTCGCAAAACAGTACGCTCGGCCAAGTCATCCGGACACGATGCAGGCTCTAAGCTGTCGAGCGGGGCGAGCGTGGCTTTGAGCCTGGAGTGAATTTCAGCCGCTGCTTGATTGGCCGATACTAGTGCCTTGGCTTCAGCACTTTGTTGGCGAGATGTCAAACCCAGACAGTAATCGAATAATAGCTGCTTCTGCTCGGTGTTAAGCGTAGTCATTTGACCTCTTTACTCCCGACTGATTCTTTCCATTCCTTTGCAAAACGACCAACGGCTGTGTGCAGTCTGCTCTTAACCGTTCCGATAGGTATACTTAGAATCTCGGCCATTTGTTTGTAAGAGAATCTCTGAAAATATGAAAGAAGTAGGATATCTCGAAGATTATCCGGCATGCCCGATATAATCTGCCTGACACGCGAAGCTGTTTCACTTTTCTGGAGCTCATCGCAAGGCAGTGTACCGTCAGAGGCAACTGTATTGAGCATATCATCAAAAGACAGCTCCTGCGAATCGCCCATAGTGCCAATCGGAACCGCGGATGTTCGTCGCCATTTGCGAAGGGCATCCTTTGCTTTGTTTGCAGCTATTGTGAACAGCCACGGGCGCAAGGGTCGGCTCTTGTCGAAGCTGTCCCGACTTAAGAATAACTGCAGGAAGGTTTCTTGGAATACATCCTCTACAAGGTCTTTATGGCTCAAGAACTTCCCGAGGAAGGCATGCAGGCCGTTTTTGTAACGATCTACGATTTCACGAAATGCAGCCTCATCACCGGCGGCAAACTGGGTGAGAAGTTCAGCATCAGTAAGTTCTTTCGAATCATAGTCCAAAACGTCACCATTCACAGCGTCTTGAAAGAAATGTCATTATAAGCAATTCGGGCGCAAGTCAACAACCTAATTGCGGTTTCAACAAGACTTTGCCTCGTGAAGCCCAACTGCTTGAAGACGCCTATGTATTGCACCTGGCTGAGCTGCGTTGGGAACGGTTGGAGATCGAAGGAGATTCACCGGAGCCTCGATGGCGAGCATCGTCGGTGCTTGATCCATCGTCGGGTCAGGGATGGATGTTTGGCGGGTGGCAAGACTTTGGAGTCACGAATCTGAACGATATGTGGCGGTTCGATATCAACGCCAGAAAATGGATTAAGACTTGTAGTCTCACGGACAAACCTTGATCTTGCGCGAGAGCACAAGTCTGTCCTTGTACGCGGTTCCTAACCCTATACGGTTTCTTCCTTGATGCCTGAATGCAGATCCACCAGTCTGCAAGCGTGCTATCAGTCGAAAGAGAATCTCTTTGCACAGGACAGGATTTCCAGCTATACTGCCCTGATGTGTGGCCGGCGACGATGTCGAGCTTGATAGATACGCTCGACCGACGCTGCTGTGGAGTGAAACCTCAGGAAGGCTGCGGCCAAATATGAGGAAAGGGGCCTGTAAGAAGTGTGATTATTGTGCCTCGTGGATTTCTGTTCAACAGGAGGTCAAGTATGTGCAAAGAAAGAATTGGTCTAAACCGGCGGCGGTTTCTCAAGACCGCAGTGCAGGCCGGTGCCTGCCTGGCGATGCCGCAGGTGGTCCCGGCGACGGCGCTGGGCAGAGACGGCAGTGTCGCGCCCAGCGAACGAATCACACTTGGCGCCGTGGGAATAGGCAATCGTGGCCGTTACGTGTTGGGCTGCTTCCTGCGCGAGCCCGATCTGCGGTGCATAGCCGTCTGTGACGTGCGGGGCGACAACCGCAAGCGCGCCAAGGACATGGTCGATGCCACCAACGGCGACAAAGACTGCACGCCGTACATCGACATGCGCGACGTGCTCGCCCGCGAGGATATCGACGCCGTGCTGATAGCGACCGGTCCGAACTGGCACGTGACGGCCGCTACGATGGCGGCCAGGGCAGGCAAAGACGTCTACTGCGAAAAGCCCTGCACGAAGAACATTGCCCAGAGTCTGAAACTCGCAGATGTCTTTCGCCGCACGGCCCGTGTGTTCCAAGCCGGCACGCAACGTCGCAGCCTGCCCAACTTCATGTATGCAATCGAGCTGGCCCGGACCGGCAAGCTCGGCCCACTGCATACACTCCACGCGCACCCCGGCGGCCTCGGGACCAAGATGAGCGGCTGGTTCCCGGCCGAGAGCGAACCATCCCGGGAGCAGGTGGACTGGGACATGTACCTCGGGCCTTCCGCCTGGCGACCCTACAACCGCAAACTTATGAACGCCTTCCACTTCGAAAAAGGTGGCGGGCTGGTCGGAGGCGGGTGCCTCGAATGGGGCTCTCACTGCGTTGATCTGTGCCAGATGGCCAACGACGCCGACGACACGGCGCCTGTGGAGTACGAGCCTGTCGATGATCAGTTGCACGCCCGCTATGCCAACGGTGTCAAACTTGTGCTGCGTAACGACGGATGGCTGCCGTTAGGCTCGTGTCCGGTCCGTTTCGAGGGCGAAACCGGCTGGGTCGAAACGGGCGACGATGCGGAGTTCGGCGCCAGTTCCCAATCGCTGCTCCTTAGGAGAGGGACAAAGATACCGGGCTATCCCGCCGACTTTCACGTGCGTGACTTCCTCGATTGTGTCAAGACGCGGGCTTTGACCCGGGCCAACGCGGATGCGGCGTGCTGGGCGCATATCGCCTGCCATGCGGCCAATGTCGCCCTGTTCCTCAATCGCAAGGTCAGGTATGACCCGAAGAAAAATGAATTCATCGACGACGAGGCAGCAAACCGGCTGCGCAGCGAGGCCCTCAGGGAACCATGGCGGATATAGTCTCGGGTCTCTCGAAAGAAACCATACCCTTGAAGGGTAGTAAATTGCCGCGGGCAAAACCATAACATGTTATTGTAAGGCTTCTTACCCGCGCAAGAACGGGCATTTTCAATCAGGAGCACTATAGCTACGAGGACAATCATGATTATCAAGAAACGATACTTATCCTGGCTTGTTATTCTCATCACAGTCGTGATATCGGCCGTGGCCGTTGCTCAGGATCGGCCGGCCGCAGATGTAAGAGATGCGAAAGAAGGCGATCTGATCGGTGTGCTGCAGTCGGATGCTCCCGAGGGTGATAAGGCCATCGCCTGTAAGCAACTGGCAATCTATGGCACCGAGCAGGCCGTCCCTGCCCTGGCGCCGCTGCTGGCGGACGCAGATCTGGCGTCGTGGGCGCGGATCGCGCTGGAAGCGATCCCCGGGCCCGCCGCCGATGCGGCCCTGCGCAATGCGCTAGGCGTGCTGGAAGGCCGGCTGCTAATAGGGACGATAAATTCCATTGCCGTGCGCCGTGATGACCGCGCCGTCGATGCCCTCGTGCAGAAACTCAACGATGCCAATGCTGACGTGGCATCGGCCGCCGCGGCGGCGTTGGGGCACATCGGTGGCGAGCAGGCTGTGCGGGCACTTACGCAATCGTTGGCCAATGCGCCGGCCGATGTTCGCTCGGCGGCGGCGGAAGGCTGCATTATGTGCGCCGAGCAACTCCTGGCGCGCGACATGACAACCGAGGCCGTTAAGCTGTACGATACGGTCCGCCGGGCGGACGTACCCGAGCAGAGGCATCTGGAGGCAATTCGCGGCGCTATTCTGGCCCGCAGCTCCGACGGTGTTCCGTTGTTGATCGAGCAGTTGCGATCGCAAGATAGAGAAAAGCTCGGCATCGGACTGCGCACGGCCCGCGAGCTTCGAGGTCGTGACGTGACCGAGGCATTGGCAGCCGAACTGAACCGCTTGAGCCCGGACCGGCGTCCCCTGCTGCTATTGGCCTTGGCCGACCGCAGCGACTCTGCTGTATTACCCGCCGTTCACAAGGCGGCTCAGAGCGGCCCTAAGAATCTACGCATCACGGCCATCAACATCCTGATCCGCCTGGGCGATGTCACTTGTGTGCCGATCCTGCTGGATGCGACCGCTGCCGGCGATGCCGAACTGGAAAAGGCCGCCACCGAAACGTTGGTCAGATTGGCCGGCAAAGAGGTGGATGCCGACCTGCTCGCCCGCCTGCCGCAAGCGCGGGGCAAGCTTAAGCGGGTTCTGATCGAACTGGCCGGCCAGAGGCAAATCAGCGAGGCCCTTGCTGTGGTGGCGTCGAGCCTTCACGATACGGATGCCGGGATTCGCGGCGGCGCCGTAGAGACGATCGGCATCATCGGCCGGGACCCGCAGGCTGCCGATCTCGTCAAACTGCTTCAAGAGGCCAACAGTTCCAGTGAACGGACGGGTATTGAAAAAGCCCTGCTGTCGATCAGCGGCCGTTGCGGCGCCAGTTGCATCCCGCACCTGAGACCCCTGACGCAGAGCCGTGACGGTGAACTCCACATGATCGGGTTGCACGCGTTGGCCATAATCGGCGGGCCCGACGCGCTGGCTGCTGTCAAGTCCGCCATCGAGAGCGCTGAGCCTCCGGTCCAGGACGAGGCAGTGCGGATCTTGTCGACCTGGCCGAACAACTGGTCTGAGGACAACGAGGCAGGACAAGCTCTGCTGGTGTTGGCCACATCGGCTGAGAAGATGTCCCATCAGGTGCTGGGCCTGCGTGGTTACCTGCAGTACATACGCGGCAACAAGAAGCTCAGCAGCGAACAGAAGGTGGCCAAGGTCAGGGACCTGCAGTCCCACATTGAGCGGCCCGAAGAGCAGCGGCAGGCCATCGCTGTCCTGGCCGAAGCGCCGAGTTCTGCTGCCCTGGAGCTATTGACGACCTTCGGCGAGAACCCGGCGGTCGTCGAGGAAGTCTATTCGGCCATGGTCGGAATTGCCGGCCAGGATGTGCGCGGCCTCTCCGGGGACCAGCGCCGAGAAGTGCTGCAAACGGTGATCGAGAAATCAAAGAACGACCGCACCAGGCAGAGAGCCCGAAGGGCCCTCAGAGGAGTTCGGTAAGCGGAAGCAGCGCCGACTGCATGGTGAAAGACGGTGGCATTTCCGCCTGGGCGCGGGAAGAATGCCCGCTCGAAAAGGCTGCCCGACGAAGGCACGTGGCTTGTGGAAATAAGTAAGTGCGAGAGGTATCTATGGAAAATGCATCGTTCATGACAAATGAAGACGGGGACGACCTTATCGTTTCGTTTGCGATACCTATTGATGAGTTCGCGGATGTTAAGAGTCTGACTCTTCTTCGTACGCCCAAATATGAGTTTGCTCTGGATGAATCTGAGCGAGGTGTCAGTATCTCTTTTGAAGATTTTCCCGAAGACAGAAATGAGCTCTTGAGGAAGCTGACGATTGAGGGAAATGTGGTGACTATCACCACCAACTACGGAACCGTCACGGTCAACATAGAGAATGTCGAGCAAGCGGAGATCAAGGAGTCAAAGAGGATTTTGAAGAAGATGAACTTCGACCGACGATTTGAACTCGAAATCGGTATTTCCGGCCAGAGAGAATAGAGCAGTCAAGGTTCGTAGTATAGTGCTCACGGTTGAAATTTCGAGTTTTTGCGCGGGTAAGTAGCTTTACAATAGCAGTTTATGATCTTACTCGCGGGAATCTACTACCCTGAAGGGTATAATATCCTAATAGCGAGGTGAAACCATGGCTTTTCAAAATAGCACCAATCGGGTTCTGCTGATGCTTTGCGTGCTTGTCTTATCATCCGGGGCGATACAGGGGCGGCAGTATCACGTTTCGGTCGAAGGCGATGATGCGGGCAAAGGAACAGCCGGGGCTCCTTTTCAGACAATCTCCAAGGCTGCCGAGGTTGCCCAGCCCGGCGACATCATAACAATATATGAGGGGACCTATCGCGAACGCATCAACCCGCCGCGTGGCGGACGCTCCGACCAAAAGCGCATCGTCTACCGTGCTGCGCCCGGCGAGAAGGTGATCATCAAGGGCTCGGAAATCGTCAAGGGTTGGCAGAAGGTGCAGAGCGATACCTGGAAAGTCAAAATTCCCAACAGCTTCTTCGGAAACTTCAACCCATACAGCGACCTGATCAGCGGTGACTGGTTCAATCCCAAGGGACGGGATCACCATACGGGAGCGGTCTATCTAAATGACCACTGGCTCACCGAAGCTTCTGGTCTCGACGATGTGCTCAAACCCATCGCCAATACGGCACTGTGGTTTGGACAGGTGGACGAGGCAAACACCACGATCTGGGCGCAGTTCAAGGGCGTCAATCCCAACGAGGCCGGCGTAGAGATCAACGTTCGCCAGGCAGTGTTCTATCCCGACAGGCCCGGAGTCAATTTCATCACAGTGAGCGGCTTGACCATGATGCACGCCGCGACACCCTGGGCGCCGCCAACCGCCGAGCAGATTGGCCTGATCGGCACCCACTGGAGCAAGGGATGGATCATCGAGAACAACGACGTCCGCTACTCGACGTGCGTGGGGATCACGCTCGGCAAATACGGCGACCAATGGGACAACACGTCACAGAATACTGCAACCGGCTACGTCAAAACCATCGAGCGTGCCCTGGCGAACGGCTGGTCGAAGGAGAATATCGGTAGCCATGTGGTGCGGAACAACCGCATCTCGCATTGCGAGCAGGCGGGCCTCGTCGGGAGCATGGGCGCGGTCTTTTGCACCATCACCGGCAACGTCATCCACGATATACATATCCGGCAACTGTTTACGGGCGCCGAGATGGCCGGTATCAAGATCCATGGCGCCATTGACACCCTGATCGGCCATAACCACATCTACCGCACATGCAGGGGCATCTGGCTGGACTGGATGACACAGGGCACGCGCGTGACAAGGAATCTTCTGCATGATAACAACACTCGAGAGGACCTTTTTGTGGAGGTCAACCACGGGCCGTTTATGGTGGACCACAATTTGTTCCTATCGCCAAGATCGTTGTCCGACTGGTCGCAGGGCGGCGCGTACGTGCACAACCTGTTCGTCGGTCGCATTGTGCCTCGGCCTGAGCTGAGGCGCCAGACTCCATTCCAGAAGCCCCACGGTACGCAAGTCGCAGGATTGCGGAACACCGAGGGTGGTGATGATCGTTTCTACAATAACATCTTTGTGGCACAGAGTGGTCTGGCTGCGTATGACGAAGCATCGCACCGGATGTTCATGGGCGGCAATGTCTTCCTCAAAGGTGCCAAGGCCGGCAAGCATGAGCGCAATCCGCTGGTGAGCATGGAGTTCGATCCTTTGATAGACCTTGTCGAAAAGGACAATGGCTTCTATCTTCACATCACACTGGACAAGGCGTGGGCCAGAAAGCAATCGCGTCAGCTTGTAACGACTGAACTGCTCGGGCGAGCGAAGATCCCTAATCTACCCTATGAACAACCGGACGGCTCACCGTACCGAATCAACGCCGATTACCTTGGCAAGAAGAGAAATCCCAGTAATCCCTCCCCAGGTCCCTTTGAACTCACCGAGGATGAAGAGTTGGTGCTGAAAATCTGGCCCACAGTCGCGCTGCAATAGGGTAGGAGCCAGATCGAGTTTTCAGACAGAGCCTTAGTTGGCATCAGAGGCTTATGCCGGCATTCCAGTTGCCGTCGATCCCTGTATTGTTACGGCCCTATATTCTTCAGCTAACGTTCCAATAAGTTCTTTGACAGAGACGATTCTATCTACTCTGTAGGCATTAGCTCCCGCAAAAGCGAATCCTCCTTCAAGATTCCCCTTCTTGGCGTTGGTTAATGCAAGAGCAATGCAATATGGCACATTCTTAAAATTACAACTTCTCAAGCACTTCCAGGAGCATTTGAAAGTCTCTCTAACACCTTCCGAGACCCGTTTAAGAAAGCTACCCTGTATGGCTCTTCCCGGCAATCCGACGGGGCTGTCAATTATGACAATATCCTCTTTCTTGCAGTTCAGATACGCCTCTTTGAATTCCATGGAGGCATCACACTCATCGGTTGCAACAAACCTGGTCCCCATCTGGACTCCCTGAACTCCTAACTCCAAGAATCTATGAATGTCGGCACCCGTATATATTCCCCCAGCGGCGATGACCGGAATGCTCTTGTTGAATTGCTCCTCGAAGGGCTTTACCACGGCGATCACGTCCGGCAGTATTTTTTCCAGCGCGTAGTCAGGATCGCCGATCTGCTCCTTTTTGAAGCCAAGATGCCCCCCAGCCAACGGACCTTCTACGACCACAGCATCGGGTATGTGGTTGTACCGTTTCTGCCAGGCTCTGAATACTAATTTAGCCGCTCTGCCGGAAGATACTATAGGAACAAACTTCGTAGCAAGCTCAGCCAGGCTATCCAGCGGCAATGTCTTGGGAAGCGCCAACGGCAGCCCTGCCCCGAGGAAAAGCACGTTTACCCCTTCGTCCACAGAAGACTGGATAAGGTTATCGTAATCTGAAAGGGCTACCATTACATTTACGCCAATAAGGCCGCTCGTCTTAGCTTTCGCCTTTTTTATTTCTTTCCGCAAGGCCCTTTCGTTCGCAGCCTTGGCATTTGTGTCCCAATCGGGTTCGAACTGACCGATTCCAGGGGTTGCAATAACTCCAATACCGCCGGCATTCGCAACGGCTGAGGCCAATCCCGATAAGGAAATGCCAACGCCCATTGCCCCTTGGACAATTGGTATGTCAGCTTCCAAAGCACCGATCCGCAGTGTTGGCATCTTTTTAAGACTCATATATTTAACACCTCATCTAACATTCTGTCGCCCGGCAAACTGCAAAGCATCTGAATCTGGCCTGACTATAAGGCAAAACAGTCCTTTTGAGAAGCGAAATATAGGTGAAATAACAATTGGGATCTCGGACAGACCGTTTCTGAGCCAATCGGCCCGTGCTTCACATGGGGCTCACCAGGAACCACGAAGAAGACAATTATCCCACTTGGCATAGAATTTCCTCACAGCCGGCATCAACGCCAGCAGGATGACCAGTAATCCGCCTGCGGCTGTTATATACTGGATTGGCGAGTTGAAACCGATCAGCAGCCCCTGGACGATGAGCCAGATGGCCAGCGTCAGGCCGAGCCCAAACATCCACTTCTACCGCTTCTTGGCGACAACTGCAAACTCGTTGCTCTCCGAGTCGAATGGTGAGCCGGCAACGTCCGAATAACGCTTCACAACCGCCAAGCCGCACTCGGCAAATTCCCTCTCCAGGGCTTCGGGACTGAAATACTGTAACCAGTTGTAAACGATTCGCGTGCGCGATGCTTCGACAATCGTATATTTCATCCGTCCACAGGTCACTTGCCGTGTAGAACTCAAACGGCTTTGGACGGGTGTTTATCTTCTCAAGCTCATCGAACATTTGATCACGCCCCGTACTCTTGCCGCAGGGTGTATGAATCGAACCTGGATAGTATCTCGCTTGCGACCGGTGGACAGCCGGAGACGAATACTCCGCAGTTTCTGTGTTTGGCGGTGCAGTTGCCAACGCAGAGGGTGCCGATCGGCAGGTCCTTGTGGCCTTTACCGATCGCGACGACTATATCTTTTTCGTCCGGTACCTGGTCGCGCAGTTGTTTTCCATATCTCCGCAGGAACATCAGCAATGTTGACTGGCATGCGCTGCAGGATTGCTCGTCGAGGATTGTGAATCCGGAGAACTCTATCGACAGTTGATCGGGTGGCAGCGCGAAAGTGTTCTGAACGTCTCGCCAGTTTTTGCCAGATACGTCGATCGAATCGAGGTCGATGACGCCGCGGCCCCTCTGGGCGCCCAGTCGCAAATGCGGAACGTCAGAGGCAGAGATTCCCATTATCCCGCATGCGAGAGCATCTGTGGCATAGGCGTCGATGCCGGCGAGTACCACGTCCAGGCGCTTGGGTTCGCCGGCACTCGGTCCAAGCCCTTCCATGCCGATTGTCCCATCGATGATTGACAGGTGTGGCCGCAGAACCGAAGACATGTCTGCGATGGCGATATCCAGCGGTTTTTCCTCACATCCGGCAAGTGGCGAGAGCATGTGAAAGTCCACTTTGGACCGGCGCCACAGACAGCCTTTCATATTCTTGACCGACAGTGTTACGCCCGTATGCATATGCGTTTTCATCACGGGGATCGAGACAAGAATGTCATATTCCGAGATCTCTCTGCACAGTCTGAGCGATTTGATCGCGGCGCCGTCGGGAATCTGCGCAGTGACAAAGGGACGGACGTCCATATCGATCAACGGGCAACCCCGCTCTTCGGCGATGGCCGTGATGCCGCTGTTCTCGAAGGCTTCCAGCATCGTAACGCCTGCGATCGGGCTTTCACCTACAGCAACGTCGGCGCCGGCTTCTTTGAAAGCATCAATTGCCGCGGCGACTACCTGCGGATGGGTCGTAATGCCTGTTTCAGGTTTTACATTGCGTCCGACGTTGGGTTTGAGCAGTACGCGTTTGCCCTTTGAAGGTGATATATCGATATTCGCAAGGACCTTTCGTGTATTGTTGTACGGATCTTCGCCCGAGGCCCAGAAGACCGATGGGCGAGCCGGATCAAATTCGAAGGCTGTGGGAGGTAGAACCACATTGGCATCTACGCCACTATTGTCAGTGTCAGGTTCTTTCATAGTTCTATTGTGTTCAGATTCCGACCAAGATCCTGTTTCGAACCGGCATATCATACCGCCCAGAATGCGATTTGTTCGTGCGCATTATAGACTCACGAAATCGAATTGGCAAGGAACAAGCAGACGTCGTCAAATTGGGAGAGCTGCCCCTCTGGCGATGCGGAGCAAAATGCTGTAAAATCGAACCATAGAATGGGACATCGAATTTGGCCGTCCCAGCAATGAGATAATCGCCAAGACAGGAGAAGAACCATGGAGGCAAGATTCAACACCATCTCAAGAGCAGCGCTATTGTTGATTGCAGCGAGTTCACTTGCCGCCGGCAGAGTCGGAGCAAGCCAAAAGAGATCCTTCAGAGAGTATGTAGGAGAGACAGTACCTACACGCAAAGAGATAGATGTATTCCTGAACGATTTGTCCTGGGCGAGATTCGACAAGGACGTGGGGTATGTCCTGGGCAATTACATGCCGCGCGACGGCCTGGACGGCAGCTCGACGATCTCCACGATCCGATCCAACGGGGCGCGAACCTCATTTATGTACAAGGATAAACCGTGCCGGATCAATACCTACGGTAACAGTTTTACCGCCTGCAACCAGGTTAACGACGGCGAGACCTGGCAGGAATATCTGGCGGGTCATCTCGGCGAGCCGGTAAGAAACTTCGGCATGGGAGGCTTTGGCGTCTACCAGGCGTACAGGCGCATGATCAGAGAGGAAACGACAGAGAACGACGCCGAGTACGTCATTCTTTACATATGGGGAGATGACCACATCAGAAGTCTGCTGCGATGCCGGTATATGCTGACGAAGGGCTGGAATCGGAACACGAATCGGACTGAAGGGATAGGCAAGATGTTTCACGGGAATTTCTGGGCGCATGTGGAAATCGATCTGGAGACGGGCGAACTCGTGGAAAAGGAAAACATGCTGCAAACTCGACAATCCCTGTACAAGATGACCGATCCCGATTGGATGTACGAGGCTCTCAAAGATGACCTGGCGCTGCAGATGTATCTGTACAAGAACAACCAGATTCGCGACATTTCGGTTTCCAAGTTGAAGGTGTTGAGCAAACATCTGAAATGCCCCGTGGATCTGGACGGTGATAACCTGCGTTCGTCGGTGGCTACGCTGTTGGACGAGTATTCTTTCGCCGTCACGAAGTTCATTCTGAACAAAGCGCGAGAATTTACTTCGGCCAACGACAAGAAGCTAATGGTCATCATGTTTGATCCGTACAGGGTGACAAGAAAGCTCTTGAGCGGAGACAGCCGGTATGACCGGGAGATCGTTGAGTTTCTGAACGAAAGTGATTTCAATTACATTGACATGAACCTCAAGCACGTTGAAGATTTCAAGAGCTTCAATCTCAGCGTCAACGATTACTTCAAACGGTACTTCATAGGCCATTACAGCCCCGCGGGAAATCATTTCTTCGCCTATTCGATCAAGGGCAGAATTGTAGATTGGCTCGACCCCAAGCCGATCACCTATGAAAGCTCCTCGCGGAGAATGATGAAGTTCGACGGCTATCTGCAGGATTTTTGAACGAGATTTTGCGCGGAGGCATAATATGCCTATTCGAAGCAAAGGCTGGTTGAAAATCGTATATTTCGTACTCGCAGCCTGCACAGCCAGTGCCTATCCCGGTCTCGGGTCTGATTCAAAGCCAGTTCACGATGTGGCGGTGACTAATGTGTCTGTGCCTTCGAGTTGCGCTTCTGGTGATACTATCCCTGTTACCATCAGCCTCGCCAATCAAGGTACTCGAAGAGAGACGTTTAGTGTGACATTGACTGATACAAATAGTGGGAAAGAAATAGCCAGCCAGGAAGTGGCTTTGTCAAAAGGATGGAAAGATGGATCAGAGGATGTTGCTGACTTAACCTTTACTGGGGAGACGGGAGGCCCTATGGAATTTGGAGGATATGTCTACACGGGAGATGTTAATGGTGACAGCTACGACGACGTTTTAGTCGCTGGGGCTTCACGCTGGGACGGCAAAAGCGAAAAAGGACGGATGTGTCTTTACTACGGCGGACCAGATATGGACAATATCGCCGATAAAACGTTTGCGGGAGAAGCTGATGGGGATAGATTTGGCGAACATGCCTGTATTGGTGATCTTGAGGTTACAGGAGAGGCAACTTACTCAGCTCTTGGAGCTGATCTTGCTCACGGTGAGTTTAATCATGATGATTATGGAGATATATTGGCCGGGGCATGTGGATATGGCAGAAACGATGGAGGAAGTTATATAGTTCATGGGGGTGCACAAGGAGCCATGAACAAAGCGACCGATCACACTCTTGAAGGGGAATCAGGAATGATCGGACGTTTTGGATTTGCGGTTGAATCTGGCGATGTTAATGGAGATGGTTGTGATGATATCGTTGTAGGGGCGTGGTCATATAACAAGTCTCAAGGAAGGGCCTATCTCTACTACGGCCCTTTTGAGTCTTCGACCGGCATTACCTTCAACTGGGACACCACCAACGCTTCCCCAGGCAAACACACCCAATAGTCCCCGTTGCACGAGAAGAAGATGTGGCGGATAACACGATGACCGTGACGATAAATATCCAAGCCTCCAATTGGAAGTTACGAAACATAGTATTTTGTTGACATTTATATAGTAATTGTAATAATCTGGCTATGCAAAAGGATAATCAACTTAAACAGATTGTAAAGCTGATAAGCAAGAATGGTGTTTTGCGGCCCAGGGATCTGGATGTCTATGGGATACCACGCGAGTATCTACGCCAACTCTATGAGGCAGGACAACTCGATCGCGCGGGCCGGGGGCTGTATGTGCTTGCAGATGCAGAAGTCACTGAAAACCATACCTTTGCGCAGGCTGCCAAACGGATTCCCAAAGGGGTCATCAGCTTACTGTCCGCTTTGCGCTTTCATGAGCTGACAACCCAGTTACCGTTTGAGGTATGGATGACGATTGAGGCCAAGGCCTGGAGGCCTAAAGTGGACCGCCCCAGGATACGCTTTATGCGCAGTTCCGGAAAGGCATTCACACAAGGTATTGTCATCCATAACATCGAGGGCGTCTCAGTCAAGATATACAACCCCGCCAAAACGGTGGTAGACTGCTTTAAATATCGAAATAAAATCGGCTTGGATGTGGCGATCGAAGCCCTCAGGGATTGTATCACCCAACGTAAATGCACTATGGATGAGTTGTGGGTGTACGCGAAGATTTGTCGTGTTACAAATGTCATGAGACCCTATATGGAAGCAATAGTATGAGTCGACATGGACCTGCGAACATCCCCGCCTCGATTCGGGCCAGGTTATTGAACATTAGCCGCCCTACAGGAGAAGATTTCAATCTGACTCTGGTTCGATATGCTGTAGAACGGTTCTTGTATCGTTTGTCTCAATCACGCTATGCGGCGAACTTTATTCTCAAAGGTGCGATGCTCTTCACAGTGTGGACCTCAAAGCCACACAGACCCACACAAGATTTAGATCTACTCGGTATTGGAGATATGTCGGACGAAAACCTTCAGGCCGTACTTAATGATATCATAAGCACCAAAGTCACTGAGGATGGGCTGGAATTCCTGGGAGATTCCATGACAATCGCGGAGATTCGCGAGGGGCAGACCTATCAGGGAAAACGAGTGAAACTAACCGGTCGAATTGGCAAGACCAGGATTAGACTTCAAATCGACATTGGACTCGGCGATGTAGTGGTCCCTGAGCCAAGGACTGTTGACTATCCCGCACTACTTGACTTGCCGGCACCGCGTATACGAGCCTATTCCATAGAAACGGCGGTGGCTGAGAAATTAGAGGCAATGATTTCCCTGGGTGCAATCAACAGTCGCATGAAAGACTTCTATGATCTATGGTTTATGTCTCAACGTTTTTCGTTTGACGGAACCACCTTGTCAGGAGCCATAACTGCTACATTCAAAAGACGAAAAACGGAGCTTCACGAGCAGACTCCTTCTGTGCTAACCAGTGAATTTATCCACGATACACTTAAACAAGGGCAGTGGCAAAGCTTTGTGCAGCGGGCCGAACTTAGTGACTCTGCTCCGGAATTTGCTGAAGTCATTGAACGGTTAAACCGGTTCCTGTCTCCACACCTTCAAGCGGCCGCCAAGAATAAGAAATTAGCTTTATACTGGGAACCGGGTGGTCCATGGAGCAAGGCTGACAAATAGACAGCCTGACTGTGGAGGTTGAAGTCAAGGAGAGACAGCAATGAGAACAAAGACACACAATCTTGCTTTACTATTAATTCTGATTGTCACGGCTGCCTTGCCACAAGTAGCACTTGCCCGAGAGCTTTCAACAGAGGACTTTACATTCGATGGTCCGTTCGGCTCTGCGGGTGCCACAATTGAAAGGGTGGCTGCTAATCATTTCAAAGTCATACTCGGGCATGCACCTGATCACCCCACCTGGTGCAATATGCTTCAGTTTCAGATCCTGCGGAACGCCAAAGGGAATCGACTCCAGTTGGATGTGTATTTCTATGGCGGAGATGACTATCGCTTTAATCACTACGCGCACAGTAGCTGGTCCTATGATGGCATCAACTGGCAGCCCATTAAATGGCAAAAAGAAACCAAAGAATCCAGCAAAGGAGACACGTTGTTATTTCCTGAATTTGAAGAGGACATTGTCTACTTTGGGCATCAAGTGCCCATGTCTTATGAAAACCTGGTAGAGATGATGGAGAAATGGGATGAACATCCTCATGCCGAGGTTCATACCTTAGGGAAATCACTGAAAGGTCGCAACATCTTTCGTCTTGAAATCACGAATCCCCAAAGTCCCTATGCCAGGAATAGGCGCTGGATTCACTACTTTGGCAATCAACATCCCGGCGAACACAATGCCCAGTGGCGCATGGTGGGTATGATCGACTGGCTGCTAAGCGATGCCGGCGCTGACTGTCGGAATCGCAGTATCAGCCACTTCGTGTTGATGATGTACCCGGACGGTCCATC
Source organism: uncultured Pirellulales bacterium (assembly GCA_964562575.1). GTDB lineage: Bacteria > Planctomycetota > Phycisphaerae > Sedimentisphaerales > Anaerobacaceae > SG8-4. The sequence continues at coordinate 8,577 of CAZLTY010000026.1, read as the reverse complement.
GCATGGCTGGTACCGGGTGGGCGTCCAGGGTGTGGATGGGAACCGCTCCTATCTGGTTACCGGAGCAGACAAGCAAAAACAGGCACACGAAGCCTACATCACTCAGAAAGACCTCGAAGGGCTGATGGTTTCCGAGGCCCCGGTAACAGATCTTTGGAGCATGCACACCTGGGGTGGAGTAGTAGAGCCCATTATGCTTGTCGGCCCGGAGATGGGGACGGTTTTGCCTGACTGGACCAAGCTCAAAAACATAGTCAAACAAAACGATCCGGACAAGTTGATCAAGCCCCTGGCCATCTATGAAAAATCGGGCAATCCCTCTCATTGGAACAACGGTCCGCACGTCCAGTTCGGCATTACTACAGTCCTGTGCGAGGGCGCGGGTAGCATCATCACCAAGCAGGATAATGTGGCCTCTGGGGTGGTGCTTATGAAGAGCCTGGCCCAGTACTATCGGGAAACCAAGAAAGCGACCACAACCCAACAGCCTCCCAAACCATTTCCAAATACGGAACGGGCAGACGAGATAGCACAATTGGGAAAAAAGGTCTCTGACCTGGAGGAAAGGCTGCATAAGGAGAGGCATGAATTCAGTAAGATGGGAGTGAACAACTATAGAATATTCCAATATGGAACTGGAGAAGCGATAGTATTGAAGGGACGCCTGAATCTAGATGAAATAAACGCGTTCGGAAATAACGTGTGTATGAATGGTGATGTAAATGGCGATGGATTTGCAGACATATTAATTAGTGCCTGCCTTTGGAACAACAGCACCGGGAAAGTGTTCTTGTTTTATGGTGGCAAAGATATTGATGTTTCTTCACCAGATCTTGTATTTGAAGGAGAAGGTGACGGTGATTATTTCGGTGGCCAATCAGGCGTCTTCGCTCACATCAACAACGATGGCTATGACGATGTGATCATTGGCGCACGTGGATATCATGACTTCGATGGTAGAGTATACATATATCATGGTGGTCCTAATATGGACAATACCGTTGATGTCATGCTTGACGGCGAAAAAGGTGCTGAAGGTTGGTTTGGACTCATGGTGAACGCCGGAGATGTTGATAATGATGGGTATGTAGATATTCTTGTGGGTGCTCAATATCACGACCAAGGACGAGGGAGAGTGTACCTTTACTGGGGCGGTAAAGCGTTGGATACGCATGCGGACATGGTTTTCGAAGGAGAGGGTTATTATGGGGGCAAGCCAAGAAAACTGGCGTCGGGGGATGTTACACAGGGCTGGTTTGGCAGAAGAATCGACGTTAAAGGAGATGTAAATGGGGATGGCTATAGAGATATCTTGATTGGCGCCAGACACGCAGGAGGCGTGGAAGACAACGGGGCCTCTTATCTTTATTTTGGAGGTTCAAAGCAGGAAATGGATGGAGTTTGTGATTGTGTGTTTAGAGGTGATGCTGGAAATGAGATGGGTTCTTCTCTGGATTTGTATGACATAGATAGTGATGGACTTCACGATGTCGTCGTTGGTGCACGTTTTTCTAAAACGCGTGGCGTAGTTTCTATTTGGTGGGGAGGAACACAATTTAACGACAACAGACCAGCGGATATTCTCCTTAAAGGGGAGTACAAGAGCAATATGGGAGGGGATGATGTGGTCTGTGGTGATTTCAACAATGATGGTTATGGAGATATCCTTGTTGGCGCATATAACTATCCTGGAGATCGTATTTGGCATGGACGTGCGTACGTTTTCTTCGGGAACAATAGGCATAGCATGGATACTGAGTGTGATTATATTTTTGATCCCGAAGAATCCACTGGCTTTTTTGGGATGCGGGTATCGACAGGAGATGTTAATAATGATGGATACCTAGATGCATTGATTGGATCTCCTGCGAATGACAAGACGTTTCTGTATCTTGGTCCGTTCACAACAGAGGATTTACAGGATAGAATAAAAGCCCAGCAGGCGGTTGTAAAACAAGTTGAGCAACAATTGTCCGAGGCAAAACAAAGGTTATCCTCTATAAAGAAATGACAACGTTACGCGGGCGAACTCTCCGGAAGCCCTGGACGCAATAGAACCCGACAGATACCCGTAAACACAATCTCAAGAGTGTATGCGGATAACAGTTGGTCGGGGTTACCTGGTCTCCTTTCGGCCAAAACACACCACACGACCATCCTTCATACTCACATACAGCCTACCCGCTGTCGCAATAAGACCATCGTACACCGGCAGGGCATCCAACTGGGCCACCTCAGCGAGCTTTTCACCGTTTTGGCCGGAGAAGGCCCACAACAATGCACCTCGTCGCCCCTCAAACGCCGCCAGCGGATCGGCGTCCGGAACGACGTCGGGTGGCCCAGCCACAAACAGCTTCTCGCCCGCCGCCACCATCGCCCGAACTCGGACGCCGATCAAGACCGACCACCTATCCTTCTTGGCATCATGATCCCGGGCATATAACCGATAGCCCTTCGTGCCGGGGAAGAATCCCCGACGCACGCGAACGCTCTCGGTAAACACGTGGACGCCGTAGAGCCGGTCTTCATCGAACGAAAGGATCTGACCGTAGGCGGGCACGTTTCGCATGTTCCGGTCCCAGCCGGGCCACCGTTGGCTGAAGGTCCAAAATGTGCCCTCGTTGTACGAGTCGTCGAGCAGGCCCCTGGTGGAAATCAGGCGTTTTGCGCTCGATCTGCGCTCGGGGGCCGGTGGATAAACGCGGAAGCCTCCCCTTTCCTTGGCCAATGCCTGCATGGGCGCCGGGTAGCGTTTAAGATCGCCGCCGAAGCGCTCCTGAAACAAAAACAGATCCGCTCCGTCACTCACGAGAAGATCGGACTTGGCTCCGTCCATGTAACCCGCTCCGCCGGTGTCTTTATACGGGTCGGGACGCGGGCCGTCCAGGCGTGCCTGGTGAATCAACTCGCCGGTCTGCGGATCGAGAGCGTAGGCATGAATCCCGCCGTCCAGATAGGATGATCGCCCCGCTGTGAAGTAAACAAGAGGGCGCGGCGGATCCGATGTCACGTCGTCCTGCACAACCACACTGCCGTGGACCGGCCAGGCCGACTCTACCTGCCCGAAGGCCGTGATCCGCCGTTCTCGCGGCGCCGCCATGAATCGCCACGCCTCGGCGCCGTCGGCAGCCCGCAGACAGTAAACCCGGCCGTCAGCCGATCCGAACAGCACGAGAGAACCGTACACCGTAGGCGGAGAATCCACTCGCCCGCCGGCCGTATAACGCCACAATCGTCGGCCGGTTTCGGCATCCAGCGCGTGAACCGTATGCGCGTCTATTTCGGCCACCAGCAGGCGGCCACCCGCCACAACAGGCGGTGTTACGTTCTCACCTACGGCAACCTCCCACACTTGCTCCAGCTTGCCGGGCGTCTCAGTCGCAACACTGCCGCTTCGTCGCGGATTCTGACGATACATCGGCCAGTCGGTATCAGACGGCGGACGGACTTGCTTGGCCGCGTCCCACGCCGGCCCGCGCTGCAAACGCTCTTGTAGCCCGATTGGCTCGGCGTCCGGTTCGGTGCGAGCCTTCAATGCGTTGAAGTTCGACATCAACACACCCTGATAACAGACGCACTGATGAGGTGCTACATACAACATTCCGTTGCCTGGCATAACACCATAGATGCAAGGCGCCCGGAGCCAGTCGTGTCGCATGTGGTCCTTCTCTATCAAATCCACAAACTCGATACCACGCTTGGGCAGCATTAGATAGCGCTGGGTTGCCTTGCTTCGGTAGCACCGATAGTGGTGACCCGGGCTGGTCAATTTCGGCACGGAAATATCCCGGATCACATCACCGGTAACCGGATCGTAGCCCCGCCGCAGCATCTCGGTCTCCATGTTGTCCACCGGTAACCGAGACTCACCCAGCCAGAGAAGGCCGTCGGCGACGAACAGGTCGGGCGGATTGGTGACGCCCGGGCCGGCATACTTCGGACCCGTCCATAATAATTTGCCAGTCTGGGCCGAATATGCACGGAGTTCACCGAAGTGGGCTCCGCCCGAGGCGGGCACATTCGCGTGGAGAACGACTTTGTCCTGTGCTACGAGTGTCCCGGCGGTTCCGCGATGCCCGTCCCCGCCCTCAATGCGCACCGTGCGCCAAAGCTCCCGGCCACGGGCCCTATCCAGGCAGACGACCTGGTCGTAGCTTGAATAGAAAACCCGATTGCCGGAGGTTGCGAGCGTCAGCGGCGCCATTGTCTCGGGTTTGCTGCGCCAGAGTACACGCCCGCTGGCGGTATCTATGGCCATCACGAAGCCGCTTTGCCGATTAGGCAGCTTATCCCACATATCCCTGTCCGGCCGGTGATCCGCCTCTCTCACGCGCAGCAGAAGGATCCGGTCGGCAAGCAGAATCTCGTCCGTCAGTTCCGTCTCGTCGACGTGGCGCAGCACATCGCCCGTGGCGGCGTCCAGTACACTTACTGGCGCCTCGTATCCGAGCGTCACGTACAACAGTTCTTGCGAGGCAACAAGCCGTCGAGGCAGCGTCGCAGGTGTGTGCCGCAACATCTTGGCGCGCTGCCGCTTGTCGTCCCAGCGAGAAGGATCGTGCCACTGCCGCCATCCCCAATTCGGCATCGGTCGCTTCCAAAGCAGCGTTCCATTGAATGCGTCCCGAGCCAGAAGCGACCACCTGGCAGGCAGGCGTGGATCCGTCAGGCCGGTTGGACCTTCATCCCAAATGTAGAACAATCTCCCGCCGGCCGTCACCATGGCGGCCATGCTCGAATTGATCTCGTGACTGCGGGCATACTTCGGCCCACATACCCATTGCATTTGCTGCGGTGGCCCCACCAACATGTCCTTCGACGCCGCGTTGTTATCCGGTCCGCAAAGATAATGCGGCCACTCGTCAATCTCCTTGGGCCACGGCTTGGCCCGTCTCGTCCAACCGTCACCTCGCCTCACCAACGCCACACCCCGCGGTGCCAGCACTCGCAATAGCTCGTCCAAATCGACCGCGCCCAACTCCTCGGCCACAACCAAGTTCACCAGACCGTCTGCATACGGCAGCCGCCGGCCATCCCATTGGCCGACCGACACCCGTCCGTACCGGCCCAACGAACGGACGTATTGTCGGGCATTGCGGACCTTCTTTACGTCGATCTCCAGAGCCTGCACAACATAGCATTCCTTCTCTCCCAGTGCTGCCGTGAGTCCCGGCGCGTCGGGATCACCGCTGCCAATGTGCACAATCAGGCCGCCTTTGATGCCCGTCTCATCCAAAATCTGCCTGGCCCTCTGCTCGTGATCATTCGGCTGAGCCATTGCAACTGACAGAGCACAAGAAATCCACAGGACAATGGTGAGCTTTGTAGAGACCCGGAACCTCTTCATGACTTCTTCTCCTTCTTCATCGCAGGACTATGTGGATGGCTTTTCCGGTATTGTAATATTGGATTGGCCTTTACGTAATCGCTGCCAAAGTGGCCCACCAGCGCCTTGACGGCCTGGTCGATCCCTTCTTCGACCTGCGATACTCCCCAGATCACGACGGCGCCGGTGTCCCATGTTGTGGCTGTGCAAAATCTCCTTTTGCTGTCACCCGGCGCCGCGAGCAGTTCCACCGTCTGCCGCAACGATATGTTGAAGCTTCCCGATAACGCATCGACCTGACCACGGCCTCGCCGAGAGGGCACCTCCACCAGCCGAACATGCACGTGGAGCGCCGATTCCCGCGCGGTCTGCTCCCTACGGGGCAGTATCTTGATGCCGTTTTGCTTCAATTGCCGCTCGACCTTTGCCCTCACTAAATCCTCCGTCACTCCGTAACGCCTGGCCAGATCCGATCCGTCAACCACCGATACAACCGCGACGCCCTCCAGCCCGCCGACAGAGCCGCGACGGTCGACAAATGTCGGTCGCGGCCGGGCGACTGAGTTGCTGGCAAGATAATCCCGTCCGGCGTCGGTCTTGAGAAAACTCTGTTTGAGGAGCATTCTTCCCGGGCTCGAATGGCTCTCGTGGCAATCGGTGCAATTCGTATGAGATTTTTCCGAGTGATTGGCGACCAACTCCAGCGTCTGGGCCTCGTGACAGTGATGGCACAGCTCGGGTATTGCCTTGCTCAGCAGGGATTCGTTCTTTGTATTGTGCGACTCATGGCATACCAGGCAGTCGCCGGTCGCCACCGGACCGTGTTCCCACCCGTCCAGTGAGCGGTACTCTTCGTGGCACGTATAACACAATTTCGGCACTGCAGCGACAAGGTCAGATCCGTCGGGCGAGTCTTGCTGCGGCTGATCACCATGACAGGCAATACAGTCCTTGAACTGCTCGTGCAGGCCCCAGACTGCACCCGGATCGTCTGTCGGCCCTCCTGTTGAGCCGAGGCGGTCGGCGGCAGTTTCGTTTGCCTGTTCACCGGCCGCAATCTGAGCCAGGCTAAGAAACCCGACAGTTGTCGCTAGAAGCAGAACATTGATCCTCATATCCTCATCCTCATGATTTGCGTTGAAACTAGAACGTACCAAGACTCTGTCTGAAAACTCGATCTGGCTTCGAGCGGCTTATTTTTCGCCTGACTGCATCCGGCTGCATCGACGATGAAACCAATATCGCCTGCTTCGCCGTCTTTGCCAGGCGAAAAACCGCTCGCTCTCGGGCCAACGACGGAGTTTTCAGAAAGAGCCTAGTTATTATAGCATTTTCGGGGCTCCTTGTCCAGCACTGGCGCGCATGAACTGCAGACGAGAGTCTTTCCAAATCTGCCAAATCTTCAAGTCTCTTACATTAAAACCACTCTCCGAGAATAAATCTTTTGACATTTCATTTTATCGCAGTTACATTCGTCGCAGGACAGCAATTCGTGCAAACACGAGCATTTTCAAGAAGGGAGTGAGAAAATGAGAACGAGAGTTTGGGCAACCTTGATTTTGGCAGTGGCGGTAACCTGCATGCCCGGCTGCAAGAAGAAAGAGGCCGTTCAGGACCAGCCGCAGGGCACATCCGATACAACGCCCGGCGCCGTGCAGGAAGCTAAGGAGACACCGGTAATGAGCGTCAATCAAGAATCTTTTGGTCGAACATCCGAGGGCAGAGAAGTTGACTTGTACACTTTGACCAACAGCAACGGCTTGAAGGCCCGGATCACTAACTACGGGGCGATCCTGGTTTCGCTGGAGGTCCCCGACCGCGCAGGCAAACTCGCTGATATTACACTCGGGTTCGATACGCTCGACGGATACCTTGGCGAGCACCCTTACTTTGGGGCGGTCGTCGGGCGCTATGCCAATCGTATCGGCGCAGCTCGGTTCGTACTCGACGGCGTCGAATACAAATTAGCTGCAAACAACGGCGACAACCATCTGCATGGTGGTCTCAAGGGATTCGACAAGGTGGTATGGAAACTCGATGATCTCAAGGCCGAGGGCCGCAGCGCCCTGGTGAAGCTCAGCTACATCAGCGAGGACGGCGAAGAGGGCTATCCGGGCAATCTGGCGTGCAGCGTCACCTATGCCCTGACCGAGGACGACGAGTTGCAGATCAGCTATGAAGCCGACACGGACAAGACAACCGTGCTGAATCTGACGAATCACAGCTACTTCAATCTTTCCGGTCAGGGAACCGGCGATATTCTCGGCCATGAGCTCATGCTCGACGCCGACAAGTACACCGTGGTCGACAAAGGCCTGATACCGACCGGCGAAAACAGAGATGTCAAGGATTCGCCGATGGATTTCACCGTCTCGGCGTCCATTGGCTCGCGCATCGAGCAGACCGGTACCGGCTACGACCATAATTACGTGCTTAACAGCGGCGGAGGCTCACTCGCTTTGTGCGCGAGGGCATACGAGCCCACAACCGGGCGGGTAATGGAGGTTTCTACAACGCAGCCGGGTGTTCAGTTGTATACCGGCAACTTCCTGGATGGTTCGGTTACCGGCAAAGACGGCAAGAAGTATGAGAAACACTACGCGTTCTGCCTGGAGACCCAGCACTTCCCGGATTCGCCGAATAAACCTGACTTTCCGTCTGTCGTTTTGAACCCGGGGCAAAAATACGCCACAGCGACCGTGTTCAAATTCAGTGTCAGGCAATAGTCGATAGAGCTTATTATTGTCGGGCTGATCATTTGAGCCCGAAACAGTACAGGTTCTTATTGCTGCGGAGTATTAGATTGCCACCGCAGGTGATGGGACTGGCATTGAACACAGTCTTGTCGGCGAGCCTGTTGTGCGCCAATTGCTGGAACTGTGGCTTTGCTGCCAGCACCAACGTACCGCCATAGCGCGTGACCACGTACAGCTTGCCGTCGGCCAGAAGCGTTGACGCATAGGGCTGGAGGTCAACGTCTTCGGAGTACTTGATTGATCCGTCATCGAGGCTGAGGCAGTACGCGGTTTTGTTACGGTCGCTGGTCCAATAGAGATGGCCATCATGAACGACCGGGGAAGAAACGTTGGCCCCCACGTCGGCTTGCCATAGCTTGTGCGTTTTCGATACGTCGCCGCGACCACCGCTCTTGATCGCGATTGCCATTGAACGTCGGCCGCCCAATGCATATAGGATGCCCTCATGGGATACGATGCTCGGGCAGATATAGTCCGGAATCGCCTCACAGCGCC
>CAZLTY010000025.1:0-27405 GCA_964562575.1 uncultured Pirellulales bacterium | reverse complement strand
GCTCCTCCTGCGATGGATAGCGTGACAGAATATTCAGGTACACCTCGCCTATGATCTTGGGACGTTTACCCTTGGCGTTCCTGACCAGCGAGTTGATCCGGCTGCTGCGGTCGATCTTGGTCTGCACGTGGCTCGAGTTAAGCATGTGCAGCCGTTGCGAGTCGGTGGGCTGATTATTGCGTTCGGATTCCAGGCCGGTGTCACGAGCGGGACGGCCGAACATTTCGAGAAACTGACTCGTTATGCTGCCGTCGGCCAATGCAATGGTCCGGTTGCTTCCCGGGATGAAGGTAAAAGGTTCCGGAATCGGGCTCGAATAAGTCTCCTGTGTCTGAGAAATCCAGCACAAGGCGTCGATCAGCACTTCTGCCTCGAGCCGGCGCACGGGATAGCAGGCAAACCATCTCTCGGCATCTGTATGGTTCGTGGCCGGGATCGAGGATTGCTGGTAGGTTGCCGAGCCCAGAATCAGCCGGAAAATATGGCGCAGGTCGTACTTGGACTTGACCAGTTCTGCTTCCAAATAGGCAAGCACCTTGGGATGGACGGCCGGATTGTCCGGGCGAATGTCGTCCGGTTCGTGGATTATTCCGCTGCCCATCAGCCAGGACCAGATGCGATTGACGATGTTGCGGGCGAACCATGGGTTGTCCGGAGCTATAAGCCAGTCGGCAAAGATCCTGCGGGGATCCTCACCAGGCTTGATCTGCACGGTGCTGCCGTCCGGAAAGACCGCCGCCAAGGGATCGGTCGCCGCCGGGTCCAGGTAGACGATTTCTTCCTTCCACTCGGCTGTGCCCTTGTATGCTACGCGAGAGAAGAAGGCCTCCATATTCGAGCGCTGCGCCTCGGGCCATTTGTCCAGACGCACACCCATAAGCGTCAGGCCAACTGCATTTGCGATAGCAGACGGCTCCTGGCCCTGAATGGCACGATAGAAATTGACCTGCGGCACGCGAAAATTGCTGCCGCTCGCTGTCAACAGCTCTCGGGCGAACTGATCGTAAGGCATGTTCTCCCTGATCGCATCGTGAACCCAGCGATGATACGCCTGGACGGCGTTGGGCCACAGGTTGATGGGGAACTCGGCCTTGATTCGCAGCAGGTCGCCCCACTTTAGTGACCAATAGTCGGCGAACTCGTCTCGCTGCAAAAGTGAGTGGATCAGCCCGGCACGTTTGCGGAGACTGGGGCTCTTGTTCTCGAAGAACTTGCGTATCTCCTCCGGCTCGGGCAACGTCCCCATCACATCCAGGTACACGCGCCGGACAAAGACCTGGTCGGTGCACAGGACCGCCGGCTGGATGCCCTGCCTGCGCAGGTTTGCCATCACAAAAGTGTCGATACGATTGAGGCCGGTCCCGGTACGCCTCTTTTCACTCTGAAACTGACCTGCGCGTATGCGAGTCGGCTGCGTCATGCGCGGGCGACTTGAACGACGCCGGGCCTGCAGCGGTACACAAGCGGCAAGCACAAGAAGCACGACGATTGTTGTCCGCCTAGCTTTCAACATTTGAGTCACTTGCATAAGCCATCAATCCCCACACAAACTTCCAACCGAGCGCTTCGGCCCACCCGCGCTCGACAACCTATATTACCAGAATAGCAGGGAAATTTAAACATTTTCCTGCCTCTCCTGGCCAAATATCTGACACAGGAAGGAACATCGGGGATTTGCTCGGCGGCCCTGCAATGAGCCCTATTCAAGCCGTTGAGGCCCACATCGGCAGATTCCGGAATACTGGGCCGCCCTTTAGCTTTGGTCGGCGAAAGAGAATTCACCGCTCTCGATGCCCCAGTCCAGTCCGAAGAAGCCGACAGCCATATTCTCTGAGTTGCCGGCGTCTTCTTCATCCACGATCCTAGGCGAGGTAGATACTGTCGCCGGGTTTGATCTGGGGTATCTCAGCCAGCTTTTCCTTGAGGTCCTCTTTCTCCAGCGCGAAGCTCGGAGCGATTTCGAGCATGCAGTCGGGCGAGCCATCCGGCTTTCTGGGGACAGCAACACCGGCCCATTCGAGCCAGTCCGCGGCGCGGGCGACCATCATCTGTTTCGTAGTCTCAACGCTGTCGGTGCCCGTTGGATTCTTGGTTGGGGCAAATTCTTCGTTCCGCAGCGTCTGGAGGATCATCGAGTTCGAAGCCAGCGGCAGGGCGTCGAAGACAAAACTCTCGAGTTTTACCCCTTCGGATTCGGTTGGATTTCCCTGCCCGTCTACGTGCGGGATATTCTTGACGGCTCGGTGCAGCGGTAAGGCAAAATCCTTGGAATTGAGCTTCTCAACAAACGTGCGGCTGATAATGTGAATGGCGATGCTGCCGAGTTGGAAAGCCAGCGAACCGTCAGATTGGCGTTTCTCGGCCAACTCATCGGGCAGATCGCTGTATTCGACGACGGTTACCTTTCCGTCAACCAGGCAGAAGTTGCCGACCTTTTCCTTGGGCCCGGTCTTCATGACCGCCTTCGAAGACATCTCGGCATTGTCCAGGACATGCAGGCCTATAAAGAGAGGATCGAAAATGTTTATCAAGGCGTTGTCGACCTGAAAGTAGCTCAGGTACTCGACGCCGCGTTTCTTCATATCTTCGAGAGCGCCGCTCTGATGGAGGGCCGTGAGGCTTCCGCCGTGGCCGTCGGGCGAGCGGGCGATGTTGGCCTTGTCGGCGAGAAGAATCCTGCCTTCGGGTCCGAAATTGGGCAAAGTGCCCTGCTCAAAGACGAAGACATTCTTCTCGTCCAGCCCGTAGTAGCTTCTCGATCGCAAGGTGTCCACAGTCTCGCCATGGTTTAGACGGCTGGTCATAATGTACCAGGGGCAGACAGTCTGGTACCTCTCTGAGACTGCTGCAATAGAATCGGCAAAAATCTGAAAAAGCGTCCGGTATTTGATCGGACTGAGGGGAAAATTCCCTTTTGGCCCGTCGAATCCGAGCCTGGTTCCCTGGCCCCCGGCAACCACGAAAGCGCCGACCTTGCCGGCCGATATTAACTCTTTGCCCAATTTCACGGCTTTGGCGTACTTGTTCTGCTGCTCGGTGCCGACCGGATGAGGACTGTAGGACTCGGCGGCGGCAAAATCGTGGGTCATTTCCGCAGGAGCGGCTTTCTTGACGTAATTAGCCACCCATTGGTCTATTTTCCCTAGGTCTAGGCTTCGAATCTGCGAGAGCAAACCCTGCCTCTGGTCAGCATCCAATTGACCCCAAAATGCCAGAAGATGGCCCTGGCCGTGCTCTTGCAGCAATTCTTCTACGTTTTCAAGAGTTCTCTGAGCGTTCATATCTACCATTCCAGAGTGAAAACTGGGATTCTAGGCTAATCGGAGGAAATTTTCAAGTAGATTGGAAAATTTGACGAAATTCAGTTGACAGTTGTCCTATGGTATGCTACGATTCAAAATGTAGATGCAGGTAGGTTCTAATAGGGTTTTTATTATAATCTGAATTGCCATCATAATTTTGGTTTTTGTTTCATATCAAGGACCCACCTGCCGGAAAAGGGTTTTGTGTAACGGTTTGGTTGTTTGCTTGTGAGTTTGCAGCAGTTGAGTGGTGTGTAGGAGAGGTGTGTAGAGATAACTGAATTGTACGGACTTTATCGGCGAAACCGGTTTTGGAAATTTAGACCGACTGTTCTTGAACGAAATTATTCACTTGTTGAGGAGATTCGCAACGCAAGAATATAGTGTTTGGTGTTGCATGTGTGTGCAGCAGTAGGCATTATCCATGCTAAACTGTAAACCGAAGCGTACTTTTAGGAACGGTCGGGCGTGCGAATCCCAAAAAGAAAAAAGGAGACAAAGATGAAGAAGAAAGGTTTTACATTAGTTGAGCTGTTGGTCGTGATCGCGATCATCGCGCTGCTGATGGGTATCCTCATGCCGGCATTGGCCAGGGTACGACAGATCGCCTTTAGGATGGTCTGCGGTACGAACCTGTCCGGTATCGGCAAGGCAATGCTCATCTACAGCAACGATTACGATGATGAGCTGCCGCGCGCCGGCGGCAGAAACAGTATTTGGGCTGGGATGATTCCCCAGTGGATGGCGACAAACAGGTTCGCAGCCTATGGCGTTGCGGCCAACGGAGAAGGCGGTCAGGGAAACATCACGTCCTGCTTCTACCTGCTGGTCAAGTATGCTGAGGTTACGCCGAAGTCGTTTATCTGCAAGGGCGATTCCGGGACCACCGAGTTCAAGCCCGCCGACGATGGTGCAGGTGCCCTGGATCTGATCGATCTGTGGGACTTCGGCCTGACTCCGAGTGAGCGCTGCAGCTATTCCTATCACATGCCGTTCGGTCTGTATGCCCTGACCACGTCAGGCGAGCCGGGCATGGCGGTTGCGGCAGACAGAAACCCATTCCTTGGGTCTCCCATGGCCGAGGCCAAGGACATAAGCCTCTTTATCGTTGATAGCGGCAGAGAAGGCATCAAGGGTGGCAATGCCAATCAGCACCAGGAAGACGGACAGAACGTACTGTTCCTCGACAGCCACGTTGGCTTCGAGAAAGAGCCGTATGTCGGCATCAACGACGACAACATCTACACCTTCTGGGATGGCGGCGACATCCGACGTGGCGCCTTGCCCTTCATAGGAGCCGAGCCCCAGAACAGGACGGATAATTTGCTGGTACACGATGACCCCTCCGCCACCGGCGCCGGCGGCGCCGCGCCTCCTCCCAAGGGAAGGGCCTGCTTTATTGCTGAGACCCCCGCATTGGTGGACGGCAAGCTCGTCGAGATTCAGAAGGTCACTGGCACGACTCTCCAAAAGCACGAAGGCACGTTCGTTTGTCGTGACATCGTTCTGGCGACCGGCAACCGCATCAGCGTCGTGGATGCACACTGCTTCATGACCGATGCCGGACAGTGGGTTGCTGCACAGAACCTGACGACTAGCCTCAGATTGAAAACGCTCACCGGCAATGTCGGTATCAAGAGCATTACGACCAGAAGCTATACCGGCAAGGTCTACAACCTGAAGATTGAGGGTTCTGACCAGTACATGGTAGGCAAAGATTCGGTAATCGTACGCGATTTCTAATACGGTGCTCAGGCGCTAGTTCGATCTGCTTTGCAGAACCGCGCAGCGGCCCGTGGCTTGGTTGTGTACTGATTATCTTTGCTTCGGTTGTGTTACAAAGCGGCCTTATGCTCAAACGCATAGGGCCGCTTTCTTATTGAATTAGGATGGAGGTTAGTGAACAGGGGGGCAAAGGCACAAAAGCACAGAGCACGCTGGCACAACCTTGTGCCTCTGTGCCTTTGCCACTTTGTGCCTGCCCAATACCAATTCTTGCAAAACCGGCCTGTCGTCGCTATCATTGGGCCGATGGTAGCGAAATCGCACAAGAACAAGGATAGGCGGGGCCCGGTTGCAGCCAACAAGAAGGCCTACAGAAACTTCGAGCTTGTCGAGAGGTTCGAGGCTGGTCTTGCGTTGTTGGGCACCGAGGTCAAATCGCTGCGCGTCGGCGGCGGCGATCTGAACGGCTCATACGCGCGGATCGAGGGCGAGCAATGCTGGCTCGTCGGTGCCGGTATCGCCCCGTACGAGCAGGCCGGGCACAACCAGCACGAGCCGACCAGAAAAAGGAAGCTGCTGCTCCATAAGGCCGAGATCCGGCGGATAAGAGGAAAGCTCGAACAGCGGGGCTTTACCCTCGTGCCTTTGCGAATATACTTTAACGATCGCGGCCTGGCAAAAGCTGAATTGGCGCTGGCCAGGGGCAAAAGGCAGTATGACAAGAGGCAGACGATCGCCGCCCGCGATCAGAAACGTGACGTCGATAGAAGTATGAAGAAATATCGAAGATAGAACGACAGTTTTACGAGGGCTTCTAACTATGGCCGACCAAGAGAACAAAGAAGAGAAGAAGATCATAGTGGACGAGGATTGGAAACAGGAGGCGCAACGGGAGAAGGAAGTATTAGCAGCCAAGGAGAAGGCTGAAGAGGAAGACAAGCAGAAGGATGAGCCCGAAGCGCGAGGCCCTTTGCCGGAGGGTAATCTCGCCGCCCTGATAAGCATGCTTGCCACGCAGGCTTTGTTCTCGTTGGGCCTTTTACAGATGAAGGGTCAGGAAGAGAAGAAGCCCGATCTGGAGTTGGCAAAATACAACATCGACATGCTTGAGGTCCTCGAAGAAAAGACCAAGGGAAATCTGACGGAGGAAGAAGAGAAGGTACTCTCGACCACTCTGAGCGAGCTTCGGATGGGCTATGTCAGAGTTGCGGGGTAGATTTAATTGGCGAACATATTGGACAAAATAGTGACCGACAAGAGACTCGAAGTGCGCTGCCGACAATCGCAGACGAGTCTCGATCAGCTCAAAGGGCAGGTTGCCGATTTACCCAAGTGCCGTAATTTCTACAAGGCCGTCACCGCGCCCAACCGCCGGGGCATCAACGTCATTGCCGAGGTCAAGAAGGCCTCACCCTCGGCCGGCCTCATCCGCGAGGACTTCGACCCTGTGGCGATCGCGCGGGCTTATGAGAAATGCGGCGCCAGGGCGATCAGCGTTCTCACCGACGAAAAGTACTTTCAGGGCCGGCTTGAATACATAGATCAGGTACACCGGGCGGTGAATCTGCCTGTTATGCGCAAGGATTTCATCATCGACATCTGGCAGGTTTACGAGGCCCGCGCCGCCGGCGCCGATGCGATATTGCTGATTGCAGAGGCGGTGAAGCCGGGCGAGCTGATGGACCTGATGATCGCCGCAGCGGAGCTGACGTTGACCGTGCTGCTGGAGGTTCACCAAGCCGATACGCTGCTGGCCGTCCGCAGCCTGATCGGCTTTCCCAAGAAAGGCTACAGCATTCTGGGAATCAACAATCGCGACCTGACGACGATGCAGGTGGATTTGAACACAACCGGTCGGCTGACGGGACTTCTCGATGAAAACGCCGAGCTGGTCGCCGAGAGCGGAATAAGAACGAAGGCCGACGTCGAGAAGCTCAAGTCCTTTGGCGTAAAGGCCGTCCTGATTGGCCAGACGCTATGCGAGCACCCCGACATCGAAGAGAAATTCACCGAGTTGTTCGGTTGACACCGGTGCCGCACGCGAAAGTATCAACCTGACTTCGACTGTTTCTTCTGCTGTTTCTGCTGTTTCTTTTGCGCTTTTTGAACCTTGGCCCATGTATCGCGCAATGTCACCGTTCGATTGAAGACAAGCTTGTCCGGTGAACTGTCGGGATCGACGCAGAAATAGCCTAATCTTTCGAACTGGTATCGAGTGCCCGGTTTAGCGCCAGCCAAGGAGGGCTCGAGGCGGCACGAACTGAGAACCTCCAGCGAATTCGCCTTCAGATTGGATTTGAAGTCCTCGCCCTCAGGCGCGTCGTCGGGATTTTCCTTGCTGAACAGATGGTCGTACAGCCTGACCTCGGTTTCAATTGCCCCTCGGGCCGAAACCCAGTGGAGTGTAGACTTGACCTTGCGCCCGTCCGGAGCGTCGCCGCCTCGCGTGGCGGGGTCGTACGTACAGCGCAGCTCGATGATCTGGCCGTTCTCGTCTTTGATCACACCCGTGCAGGTGATGAAGTATGCATATCGCAGCCGGACCTCTCTGCCCGGGGCCAGGCGAAAGAACTTCTTTGGCGGCTCCTCCATGAAATCCTCGCGCTCGATATAGAACTCGCGCGAGAACGGAACCTTCCGCTTGCCTGCACTTGGATCCTCAGGATTGTTGACGGCGTTGAGTTCTTCGATCCTGTCTCCGGGGTAGTTCTCGATGACCACCTTGAGCGGCCGCAACACCGCCATCACTCGCGGGGAGGTTTTGTTCAAGTCCTCTCGCAGGCAGTGATCCAGCAGCGCGATATCAACGGTGCTGTTGAACTTGTTGACGCCGATGCGCCTGCAGAATTCTCGGATAGCTTCGGGGCAGTACCCTCGCCTGCGCAGTCCGCAGATAGTCGGCATCCGCGGATCATCCCAGCCGGTGACGTGCCCTTGCTGGACCAGTTGCAGGAGTCTTCGCTTGCTCATCACGGTGTAGGTCAGGTTAAGCCGGGCGAATTCGATCTGTTGCGGATGATACGCATCCAACGCGTCAAGGAACCAATCATAGAGGGGCCTGTGGTTCTCGAACTCGAGTGTGCAGATCGAATGCGTGATTTTTTCGATGGAATCTTCGAGCCCGTGGGCCCAGTCGTACATCGGATAGAGACACCACTTCTCGCCCGTGCGGTGATGCGCAGCGTGCAGGATGCGATACATCACCGGGTCGCGCATGTTAAGGTTGGGATGGGCCATGTCGATCTTCGCGCGGAGCGTGCGCGACCCATCGGGGAATTGGCCCGCCTTCATTTGCTCGAACAAATCCAGGTTCTCCTCCACCGAGCGGTCGCGGTAGGGGCTGTCGGTACCCGGCGTAGTCAGCGTTCCGCGGTACTGCCTCGTATGCTCGGCTGTGAGATCACACACATACGCCTTGTCCGTCTTTATAAGCTGCACCGCGCAGTCGTACATCTGCTGGAAATAATCCGAGGCATAATATAAATGCTCGCCCCAGTCCCAGCCCAGCCAGCGAACATCCTGCTCGATCGCGCGGACGTACTCGTCTTCTTCCTTGGTCGGATTGGTATCGTCGAATCGCAAGTGACAGACGCCGCCCTCATTCTCGGCCGCGATCCCGAAATTCAGGCATATACTCTTGGCGTGGCCGATATGGAGATACCCGTTAGGCTCCGGCGGAAACCGAGTCACAACCCGCGCGTCCCATTTGTTTGTCTTGCCGTCCTCGGCAACGATCTGCCTGACAAAGTCAAGACTTCTTGGCTCCGGGCGATCACCATCTTGTCTGTCATCGTTAGTCATATTAAACGGTCAACCTGTGTCCCCAATGAATCTCCCCAGGCAGAAAACGTCATTCTACGTCCTTTCTCCGTCCGAAGCAAACTAATGACGTAAGGATTAGAACAACGCCGCAGAAAAACAGCGTCATCTTCCGCCTCGGCTCGTTGCACCGGCTCAGCCACCAGGGAAGGGGCGAGTCCGATGGCCCGGAGTCAGGCCGGCTTGATTCGTCGGTCAGGACCCCCTCAATGGCCTCCAGCAGCTTGGCCGTCGCTCTCGGGTAAGCCGTGTTCGGCTCGTGATGTTCGGGCCCGAGTGTGACCCCGGCAAGGTGCTTGACGGAATTGGGATCGTTGGGGTCCAGTTGCAGCCTCTTGATCGCCACCCCGTAGTCGGCATCCAGGGACTTGAGCCGGTCCATGGATTCTTCAGCCCTCCTCAACAGTTCGGCATTGCGATAGTACTCAACCAGATCGTCGCAGAGTACCGAAACGCTCAGCGAGCCCGCACCGATACTGAAGAACAGAACAAACAGAATGGCGCGAACAACGTTTCGTCCTTGCATGGCCCACAGTAGGGATAAGTCAGTTTTCAATTGTCGAAATTCGATTTATGATTGTAAGTCTAAGATCGGCAATCGCAAATCGAAAACCTGAATTTCTTTGGATGAACCTCTGTAGCGGATCAGGGAATCACTGACTTCAATAGGAGATTGCTGATATGTCCGTCGAGCCGGCCCAAGGAGGGGTAGTCTCTTTGTGCCAAAATTGTTGCTTTTTCGCAATTCTTGGCAAATTCCAGAAAATGTTGTAACTTTTCGGGCTCTCTGGCGTCTATATATAGTAGGAACACGCAATAGGCCGTTCGCGAATGTCAGGAAAGGCCGGATTGGCAGGCAAAGAGAAGAATTGGAATTGTGCATTATCACCCTCCTTCAAGAGGCCGACGTCCACAGAGTCGGCCTTTTTTTGTTGGTAGCTCATGGTTGATAGTCCATAGTATAATTCCCGCGGGCAAAACCATAACCTGTCGTTGTAAAGCCGCCTACCCGCGCAAGAACGGGAATTTTCGATCGGGAGTACTATACAACGAACTATGAACAATGGACTGCGAACATGAGGATTCCACTTACCAGATATGGGTGGCCGCAGGTGGTGGTCTTTCCGGCGGCGCTGCTTGTGGCGATGATTGTCCTTGCGCTGGGCACAATCGCGCTGCTGGGTGTCTGGGCGGTCATTTCGATCGAAACAGCCCTGGCTGCCGTTTTACTGTGGATTCTGATGTTTTTCCGCGATCCCGAGCGTCTTTGCCCTTCGGATCCGAATCTGCTGCTGGCGCCCGCTGACGGCCGGGTAACGGACATTGAAACGGTGGACGAGGACGGCTTCATAGGCGGCCCGGCGCTTCGGATCGGTATATTCCTTAGCATCTTCAACGTACACATCAACCGTGCCCCCTGCAACGCGAGAGTCGAGACGATTACCTACAAAAAGGGCAAGTATATAAACGCGATGAATCCCCAATCCGGGCGAATAAATGAGTCCAACAACCTGGGATTGGTCCGAACCGACAGGCCCGCCGATAAGCTAATTGTCCGGCAAATCAGCGGGGCGATCGCCCGGCGAATCGTATGCGCCACGGGAGAGGGCAGGGAATTAGCTGGCGGTGAAAAATTCGGGATGATAAAATTCGGCTCCAGAACTGAACTGTACGTGCCCGTAAGTTCGAATTTCGGTAAAGACGAGCCGGCAGCGACTTACGACGCACGAGACGCGGGCTACGAAATCAAGTGCCTGGTCCAAATAGGCGATAAAGTTAAAGCGGGTCTGACGCCGCTGTTGAAGTACGGAGTTAGAGAAGCCAGAGATGCCGAAACGGAAAACTGACACCGCCAAGAAAAGCCTGCTCCGGCGGGTGCGAAGGCAGAGGCTGAAGTATATCTCAATCCTGCCGTCCTTGATTACTATTGTCAATGGCGTCTGCGGCTTCACGGCTATTATTCTCGCCAGCAAAGGTGCCGAGCAGGTCATTGCGCAGGTCCCGGCAGACCCGCAAAGGCCCTACTTCGCGATGTCCGGCTACATGATCCTGCTGGCGATGATCGCCGATATGCTTGACGGTAGACTTGCGCGAAAAGTAGAGGGTACTTCCAGTTTCGGCGGTCAACTCGACAGCCTCTGCGACGTAATCAGCTTCGGTGTAGCACCGGTATTCTTGATGCTCAAGATCGTAGAATGTGAGTTGGAGTTAACGAGCTTTGCCGGTGACAATTTTGTTCAGCGTTTCATCTGGCTGGCCGCAGCGGCGTACCTGAGTTGCGCGGTCATCCGATTAGCAAGATTCAACGTCGAAAACGAACAGGACGAGTCCGCCCACATGAGTTTCATGGGCCTGCCAACGCCAGCCGCGGCCGGGGTAATAGTCAGCCTCGTGATATTCCATCAGGAAACGCTGCAATTATACGAGGAAACGCTGCCGATGGTGAACGGGGTCATTTATATCCTGCCGTTTGTGGCCTTGGGTATTGCGATACTGATGGTCAGCAGGCTTCGATATCCGCACGTCTTGAATCAGCATCTCAAGGGCAAAAAACCGTTCAGACACTTAATCAGGGTGGTATTGCTGCTGGTTCTTCTGAGTTGGAACAGACAGATTGCTTTCGTGTTGCTTTTCTGTGGCTTTGCTGCGAGCAGCTTTGTGAAGTGGATCTATTCTAGAGTGTCCGTTTCGGAATATCTCGCGAGATGGAGCCCCAAAGCGATCCGCAATGGGAACAGCGGCATTCCGGCCGCCCGACATTCGTCTGCGGCCGGCGGCGACGAAGCTCCAGGTGAGGTCCATGACGAGAAGCCCAGGCCGACTCGAACCTGAATATAATGTGGGCTATGCCTTATTCACAGCCGGCTGGGCATCCTGCTGCTTGGCCCCTGCTTGATTCGTCCTGTAATACTGCTCGACGATACCTATGAGTCTGCTCAGAACCTCTCGACCTTCGGAGCTTGCCTCCAGGCCGACAATCTGCAATCCCAGAGAGGCGCTCTTGCCGTCGGCGGTGGGCAGAACGTTTCTGATCTGGGCGCTGAAGACTATGGGTGTTTCATAAGGCATGGGCGTAAATCGCACGCTGACGAACTGCCCTTTCCTGAAGTCCGTCCCCTGTGTTTTGGCCTCGTTCGGTACTGCAACCTGCGCACCGCCGGCAGAGATATCGACGAGGCTGCCGTGGCAGCAATCTTTCATTTCATGCGCCGGACCGTGCTGGTGGTGCTTGCCTTTAAGGTTTCCGCTGCGATGCCACAACAGAACCTGCACCTTGAGCGATTCCGGCACGCTGACGCGGAAGTAGCTTCTGCGCTGGATCGCCTCGATCTTCTCGGGCATGGCCAGAACAATCGTTCCGCCCCGCTCTCGATGTGCCTCGGGGCCGGAAGATGGCTCAAGGCCCCTTACAACTGTGTCAAAAACGAACTTGCCGTATCCGTACTTGAACGATAAACCGACGGGCTGATCTACCCGTATGTTTATGGGACGTTTTCTGTTCGATGAGCTGGTGCTTTCAACCTTCAGGTGGCCCTCGGCAAGATCGGTCAGCACCACTTTTGCGACGTGCCATTTGTCCTTGGACAAGTAGGACATGATTGCTGGCACTTTCTCATCGATTACAATCTGCAAGACTTTCTCTGAGTCGACTCCATACGGCGTCATTACATCGTTCATCGTCAACCTCCCCCTGCCTCTCATGCGCAAGGCTTCTGTCATAACGCCGAGACCACCTCGGCACCCACCTTGTTTCTCAGGGAACTCCTTAAAAATATATGAATGATTCAGCGGTAAACCAAATGCGTTTTCACAGTAAATCCGTCCAAATTCCTCTTGGCATAAAGGCTCAGAATCGAAACCGCAAACTTGCAAACAAAATGTGCATAGATTAGTATTGCCCCGTCTATGAGCGATACCTACACAATGAGGAAACTCGGGGGCGATAAGATCGCCCTTTTGGGCCTGTTTGTGGCGGCTCTGCTGACGGCCCGCTTCGTAGTGGGTCTGAGGTCTGCTCTTGTGCTCTCCGAGCCGATCCTGCTGCGTGGCACGGGTCTGTCGATATCCGTGCCGATGGGAAATGGCTGGCAAAGTGAGGGCAAATGGGGCGCTCGCGACAATTTGAGGAGTTTTTTTTTCGTTGGTGGCAACCAGGCAACCGCCCTGGTCATCTGCCAGTACTTGGCAACCGCTGAAACGACTGCACCCCGGATGTGGTTCGAGAAAGAGGCCGGCGAAGCTGACGGCGATATCATAGAAATAAACGAGATGCCAACCGACATGCTCATTTTCGAATTGGCGCACGTGAAAGGACGGGAGAGCCCCCTGACCATGTTCCTCGGCACGGCGAACCTTCCAGATGGCGGGCAACTCGATATCAAGGTAGTTGAATCTACAGGCGATGTCAAGCAGGCCGAGCAGGTCTTCAAGAGCGTCGTCGAAAGTGTGAGTCTCCGATAGCGGTCTGTGCACGGCCGGCCCGGACAATACCTGATTAGAAAAGGAGTTACTATGTACGGTGACCTGCTAAGGCACAAAGGCACAAAGACACAAAGGCACAGAGCGAACCGGCATAACTTTGTGCCTTTGCCACTCCGTGCCTCAGATCTGCTCAGAGTGATTCCGTTGTCTCTCTGTCTGATGGCATCGGGATGTATGTCAGACAACACCGTTCGCGCCCGCCTTGATGACGAGAATTGGACCGAGATGTTGCTTTGGTACGCGCAACCGGCAACCGAATGGACCGAGGCGCTGCCGGTCGGAAACGGGCGTCTGGGTGCGATGATCTTCGGTGGCGCCGCGCAGGAACGACTCCAGTTCAACGACGACACCCTCTGGACGGGCGAGCCTCACGAATACCACCACGAGGGAGCGGCCGAGCATCTGCCGACCGTTCGCAAGCTGCTCTTCGAGGGCCAACAGAAGCAGGCCGACAGGCTCGCGGCCGAGCACATGATGAGCGTGCCGCTGCGGCAGGAAAAATATCAGCCGTTCGGGGACTTGTATCTGAGCTTCCCGGGGCATGACGAGCACAGCGATTACCGGCGCCAACTGGACATTGACTCGGGTCTGTCCACAGTCCGCTACCGCGTGGGCGAGGCGACTTTTACCCGCGAGGTCTTCTCCAGTTTCCCGGATCAAGTAATCGCTGTCCGCCTGAGTTGTGATAAGCCCGGGCAGTTGACGTTCACGGCGAAGCTGGACAGCCCGCATCCCGGGACTGAGACGCTCGTTGTTGACGAGACCCTCGCCTTGCGAGGCCAGCTTCGCGACTACATGGACAGGCGGTCAAAGACGAAGAAGCCCAGCGTATTGAAGTTCGAGGCCCGGCTGGGTTGGAAGAGCCGGGGGGGCGAAGTCAAAACCTCCGCAGACGGCGTGGATGTCAAGGGCGCCGATTCGGTGACACTGGTTCTGGCCGCGGCGACAAGCTTCAGGAACTTCCAAGACGTCAGCGGTGATCCCGCTGCTGCTTGTAAGCGCACGCTAAGGGCAGTTGCAGGAAAAAGCTATGACTCGCTGTGCGAGAGACATGTCGCTGACCACCGCAGGTTGTTCCGCAGGGTTGCGTTTGAGGCCGGAACCGGCGACGCAACCGACCAGCCCACCGATGAGCGAATCAAGAACTTCACCCAGCAGAATGACCCCGAACTGATGGAGCTCTATTTCCAGTACGGTCGCTATTTGCTGATCGCAAGCTCGCGCCCCGGTTCGCAGCCGGCAAATCTTCAGGGCATCTGGAACGACAAGGTCGACCCGCCCTGGGAGAGCAAGTGGACGGTCAACATCAACACCGAGATGAACTACTGGCCCGTCGAGGTTACTGCACTGTCGGAGTGTCACGAGCCGCTCTTCGATCTGCTCGACGACGTCGCCGTCTCCGGGGCCAAGACCGCCAGGTCGCACTACGATTGCCGGGGCTGGGTCCTGCATCACAATACCGATCTCTGGCGGGGCACGGCGCCTATTAACGCCGCCAACCACGGAATATGGGTCACAGGGGGCGCCTGGCTTTGTCAGGACCTCTGGGAGCACTACGCATTCACTGGTGACAGAAAATTTCTCAGGCGACGGGCCTATCCTCTGATGAAGGGCG
This sequence comes from uncultured Pirellulales bacterium, assembly GCA_964562575.1. Taxonomy (GTDB): domain Bacteria; phylum Planctomycetota; class Phycisphaerae; order Sedimentisphaerales; family Anaerobacaceae; genus SG8-4. Next base: position 12,462 of record CAZLTY010000025.1, on the reverse strand, counting down.
CCGCGATGTTCTTCGTCGATTTTCTTATCGAGGACCCGAAGACCGGTTGGCTGATAAGCACGCCGTCCAATTCGCCTGAGAACGGCGGTCTTGTCGCCGGCCCCACGATGGACCATCAGATCATCCGCGATTTGTTCACAAACTGTATTGAGGCTTCCGAGGTCCTCAACATCGACAGAGATTTCAGCCAGAAGTTGACTGAGCTGCGGCGAAGAATCGCACCCAATCAAATCGGCCAGTACGGTCAGCTCCAGGAGTGGCTCGAAGACAAGGACAATCCGAATAACAAGCACCGGCACGTCTCGCACCTCTTCGGCCTGCACCCGGGCAAAGAAATATCACGCCGCGGAACGCCCTATGTTTTCGCCGCCGCACGCAAGTCGCTGGAACTCCGCGGCGACGGCGGCACCGGCTGGTCCATGGCCTGGAAGGTCAATTTCCAGGCGCGATTCGAAGACGGGGACCACGCATACAAAATGCTCAGCAGTCTGCTGACCCCGCAGCGAATGTATCCCAACATGTTCGATGCGCATCCTCCGTTTCAGATCGATGGCAACTTCGGCGGCACGGCCGGCATCGCGGAAATGCTGCTGCAGAGTCATCTCGACGAGCTTCACCTGCTGCCGGCGCTTCCGGCTGCCTGGCCTGCGGGATACGTCAAGGGCCTGCGCGCCCGCGGTGGTTTCGAGGTGGACATCCATTGGCAGGACGGCAAACTGATCGAAAGCGTGATCCGCTCGGCGCTCGGCAACAAGTGCACCGTCCGATCGAGCGTGCCTATCGCGGTCACCTCCGCCGACAAGCCGGTCGAAACCACAAGAATTGAAAATGACGTCGTTGAGTTCAACACCAGGGACAATCGAGAATACCTAATCCTGGTTGAGTAACACCAATCGCAGCGAACCGAGAGAGCGGAAAATGAACTACGTAAAAGCAGCAGTCGTAGCGGTATTGCTTGTCGCCGGATGCTCAACGCCCGGCGCCCAGTCGCCCGGGCAAAGCCGGCGGGGACCGGAGGGCCTGAAGTTGTGGTATGATGAGCCCGCGCAGGAATGGACCGAGGCTCTGCCGGTTGGAAACGGGCGCCTGGGGGCGATGGTTTTCGGCACGGTCGGGACCGAGCAATTGCAGCTCAACGAAGACACCGTCTGGGCGGGCAAGCCAGTCGAGCGCGACCGCGTCGGCGCGCACAAACACTTAGCCGAAGCCCGCCGACTGATCTTCGAGGGCAAATACGCCGAGGGTCAGAAGATAATGCAGCAGGAGTTCATGGGTCAGCGGCTCATTCGTAGCTATCAGACGCTCGGCGATCTGAAACTGCGATTCGCCGGCGCTCAGGGCGTAACCGACTACCGCAGGCAGCTCGATCTCGACACGGCGATTGCGTCGGTGACCTATCGGGCCGGTGATGCGACTTTCACACGCGAGGTTTTTTCCAGCCCCGTCGATCAGTGTATCATCGTGAGGCTCTCGTGCGACAAGCGGGCACGGATTACGTTCGATGCGGCTCTGTCTCGACCAGAGGATTTCGTTGTCGAAACAATCGCGCCGGACCGGATCGTGATGATAGGCCAGGCGACGCAGGCCGGCCAGCACAAGGGCGTCAAGTTTGAGGCCCAGTTGAGGATTATCCCCGAAGGCGGCGAACTGACGACAACCAACGAAGGCCTGCGCTTGGAAAACGCCAACGCCGCGACGTTGCTGATCGTTGCCGGGACCGATTATCGCCAAGACGATCCAAGCATGTTGTGTGACGAGTATATGGCCGGCGTCGTAGGGAAGAAATATCGCGCCCTGCGCCGAGCACATGTTGCCGAACACAGGCGCTTGTTCCGAAGGGTCGCGCTGGATCTCGGCGCGACCGGGGTGGCGGCGGAGCCGACCGACGAGCGCCTGGCTGCAATGAAAGAAGGTGCCGATGACCCGGCTCTGTGTGCTCTTTACTTCCAGTTCGGGCGCTACCTTCTGATCTCCAGCTCGCGCCCGGGGTGCATGGCCGCCAACCTTCAGGGCCTGTGGAACAACCACATCAAAGCGCCGTGGAATTGCGATTACCACATCAACATAAACGTCCAGATGAATTACTGGCCCGCCGAGGTGTGCAACCTGTCTGAATGTCATGAGCCATTCTTCGATCTTGTGGACAATCTGCGCCCGCGAGGTAGAAAGACCGCCAGAGATGTTTACGGCTGCCGAGGTTTTGTCGCCCATCACACGACCGACGCTTGGTTCTGGACCAGCCCGGTCGGAAACGTCGGTTACGGCATGTGGCCCACCGGAGCCGCATGGTGCTGCCAGCATCTCTGGGAACACTACGCCTTCACGCGCGACCGGGAATTTCTTGCAAACCGGGCATATCCAGCGATGAAAGAGGCGGCCGAGTTCTTCCTCGATTTCCTCGTCGAAGATCCGAAAACGGGCGAGCTGGTCTGCGGCCCGTCGATATCGCCCGAGAATCGTTTCCGTACGCCCGAGGGCAAGAACTCGAATCTGACGATGGGACCGACGATGGACCAGCAGATCATCTTCGATCTGTTCAGCAACTGCAGCGAGGCCGCCAGGGTGCTCGGAATTGACGATGAGTTCGTCAAACAGATAAGGACCGCTCGCTGGGAGCTGGCCGGGCCCAAGGTAGGCTCCGACGGACGGTTGCTCGAATGGAACCAGGAATTCGAAGAGCCGGATGCGGGCCATCGACACGTCTCGCACCTGTTCGCTTTGCATCCGGGCAAGCAGATTACCATCAACGATACGCCCGAGTTGGCGGTGGCGGCGCGCAAATCCCTCGAGCATCGCCTCGCCAACGGCGGTGGCCATACCGGCTGGTCCCGAGCATGGATTATCAACTTCTGGGCCCGCCTCCACGATGGTGAGAAAGTCCACGAGAACGTCCTGGCCCTGCTGCGAAAGTCAACGCTGGCGAACCTTTTCGACAATCACCCCCCGTTCCAGATTGACGGCAACTTCGGAGGCGCCGCCGGGATTGCAGAGGCACTCCTGCAGAGCCAGAATGGCCAGATTCATCTGCTGCCCGCTCTGCCGGCGGCCTGGCCCAACGGCTCGGTAAAGGGCTTAATGGCTCGCGGAGGCTTCGAGGTCGACATCGCCTGGGCCGGCGGTAGACTCAACCGAGCTACGATTCGCTCGAAGCTCGGCGGCAAATGCTCGGTTCGCTCGGCCACGCCTCTCCGGCTCAAATCGAACTTCTTCGGCGCCGAGGCCAAAACCGTTGACTCCGACTCCGGATACGTCATCGAGTTCAACACAAAACCCGGGAGTGCCTACGTCGTCCTAGCCGATTAGAAGCCGTTGCGGATTTTTCGCGGACAAGAAGTTGATATGTGCGCGAGTTGCGAATATGCTATGCGCTGTCTTCTTTTGGAGCGAAATTATGCAAACAAGAAAACTGGGCTGTACCGATCTTGAACTGACGACCGTGGGCCTCGGCACCTGGGCGATCGGCGGACCGTGGCAGTTCGGCTGGGGACCGCAGGACGACGATGAGGCGATTGCCGCGATATTAGCCGCCCTCGAAGCAGGCATCAACTGGATAGACACCGCCCCCGCATATGGGCTGGGCCATTCCGAGGAGCTTGTCGCCCAGGCCCTCGAAGAGGCGAGCGAAAAACCTTTGATCGCGACAAAATGCGGAATCCTGTGGAATGAAAAGAAGGAGAAACTGACCTGTCTGAAACGACAGAGCATACGCGACGAATGTCACGCGAGCCTGAAAAGACTCGGCGTCGAGACTATCGACCTGTATCAGATGCACTGGCCCGATCCCGACGAGGATATGGAAGAGGCCTGGGAAGAAATGACAAGGCTCCATGAGGAGGGGAAAGCTCGATATCTCGGAGTCTCGAATTTCAGCGTCGAGCAGATCAAGCGTGCGCAGAAGATTCACCCGGTCGCCTCGCTCCAGCCACCCTACAGCATGCTCCATCGCGAGGTCGAGGGCGAACTGTTGGGCTATTGCGCCGAGAACGATATTGGCGTCGTCGCATACAGCCCCATGCAGAGAGGTCTGCTCACCGGCAAGTTCGGCGCCGAAAGGCTCGCGAGCCTTGCTCCGGACGATCATCGCAAAAGGCACCGCGACTTCCAGGAGCCTCAATTCAGCGCCACGATGGAGCTTGTCGAAGGCCTGAAAAAAATCGCCGAGCGAAACGGCAGGACCTGTGCTCAGTTGGCGATTAGCTGGGTCTGTCGCAGGCCCGAGGTAGCCGCAGCTATCGCCGGAGCTCGAAGGCCCGAGCAGATTGTCGAGACCGCGCCGGCGTCGGATTGGAATCTGAGTGAAAATGATATCGAAGAGATCGAGCAGTTGCTGGCCGGGCGCCAAGCTAAAGTCGATGGCAAATAACGTCAAACATCGGGAGCAAAATGGCAAAGGAAAGAAACCTGTACACTAGTCCTCTCGTTGAGAGAAACGCTTCAAGAGAAATGGCTGAACTATTCGGCGCTCAAAAGAAGTTCGGCACGTGGCGCCGACTCTGGCTCGAACTGGCAAAAGCGCAGCAGAAGCTCGGTCTGGATATAAAACAAAGCCAGATAAGGCAGATGGCCAGGCGCCTCGACGAGATAGATTTCAAGAAGGCGGCCCGATATGAAAAACGGTTCCGGCACGACGTGATGGCCCACGTCTATACGTTCGGAGATGCGGCCCCGAAGGCTGCGCCGATTATCCACCTCGGCGCCACAAGCTGTTACGTGGGCGACAACGCCGATCTCATAATCATCCGAGAGGCGATGGAGTTGGTCGCAGCCAAGCTGGCGGCGGTGATAAATCTGCTGAGCAAGTTTGCAAAGAAACACAGCTCGCTTGCGACACTGGGCTTTACGCATTATCAGCCGGCCCAGTTGACAACCGTAGGCAAAAGGGCGACGCTATGGTGCTATGAGTTCGCGATGGATTTGCATGAAATCGAGCATCGACTCGCAACGCTGCCTTTTCGAGGGGTCAAAGGCACGACCGGCACGCAGGCGTCTTTCCTGGCGCTGTTCGACAATCGCCACAGCAAAGTCAAGCAGCTCGACAAGGCCGTAGCGGCGGCATTTGGCTTCAAGAAGATCTGTGCCGTGACAGGCCAGACATATCAGCGGAAAATCGACGCCCTCGTTGTCAACGCTCTGGCCTCGATCGCGCAATCGGCGCACAAGATTTGCAACGACATTCGCCTGCTCGCCAATCTCAAGGAGATCGAAGAGCCCTTCGAGAAATCGCAGATCGGCTCGTCCGCGATGGCCTATAAGAGAAACCCCATGCGATGCGAGAGGGCGACCTCGCTGAGCAGATTGGTCCTGAGCCTGGCCTCCAGCCCGCAGATGACCGCTTGTGAGCAGTGGCTCGAACGAACGCTTGACGACTCGGCCAACCGCAGGATTGTCATCCCGGAAGCGTTCCTGGCTGTCGATGGAATCCTGCAAATTTTGATCAATGTCACGGGCGGGCTTGTGGTGTATCCGAAGGTGATAGCGGCGCGGGTCACCGCCGAGCTGCCGTTTATGGCGACCGAAAACATCCTGATGGCAGCGGCAAAAGCCGGCGGTAACAGACAAGAGCTACACGAGAAGATTCGACTGCACTCACAGGCAGCCGCGTCGCAGGTGAAGAATCTGGGCAAACACAACGATCTGGTCGGCCGGCTTAGAGCGGACATCGCCTTCGCCAAGATCGATTTCGACAAGATCCTCGATCCCGACGCGTACATCGGCCGATCCGCCCAGCAGGTCGACGAATTCATCAGAGACATTGTTACGCCCATCCGAAACAAGTATCGCAAAGAGTTGAATCGAAAGGCGGAACTGAACGTCTAAGCGTCAAAATGAAACTGAAAGACATATTATGACCAGAGAAGAACTGATAAAGCGTATCAAGGAAACGGCCTATCTGGAGGGCGATTTTGTCCTTCGCAGCGGCAAACGCAGCAAGTACTATCTCGACAAGTATCTTTTCGAGACCTGCCCCGACATACTCAAAGGGCTATCCGAAGAATTCACCCGGTATGTCACCGACGATGTTACCCTGATCGCCGGCGCCGAATTGGGCGGTGTTGCTCTGGCGGCTGCGACGGCAATGGAGTCCGGCAAAAACTGGGTCATCATCCGCAACAGCAAGAAGGGCTACGGGACGGGCAAAATGGTCGAGGGTATCCTGAAAGCCGGCGACGTGGTCCTGCTGGTCGAGGATATCGCCACCACGGGCGGGCAGGTCCTCGAAGCTGCGAAAATAATTACCGAGGCCGGTGCGACGGTCAAGGAAATCATCTGCGTGATCGACCGCAAGCAGGGAGCCGGTGAGAATATCGCCGAAGCGGGCTACAAGTTCGGCTCTATCCTGACAAAAGACGATCTGGGCATAAAAGACACGGAGTAACCGCAGCTCGCGCCGGTCTGTCGCTTCAGACGAGAGGGAGATCAAGATGATTATTGGCGTTCCGAAAGAGACCAAGACAGATGTGTCACCAATATACCGGGCGCAGTCAGCCGGACATCGAGTCAGGCATTGTGCAATGCCACGTTGCCTTACGTGCGGGAGCTTGCCTCGCTGGGAGTCGACGCCTTCGCCGCGGTAGACGAAGGCCACGCCGCGGCCATGAACCTCCGGGACCATCACCTGGTCAACGAAGCCGTCGCAGGAGTGTACCCCGATTTGCCGTCATGATAGCCGGTGAATAGGATGGGCAACTTGTTTGCCCATGCTGTTGACTACAAAGGTGAGCGCATGGGCGAGCGCATAACGTTCGGAGGACGGGAAATAAAATGGGGCGTAGCTATTGCCGAAAAGCCTACAGGGCCCTACGTCAAGTCACCGTACAATCCAATTACCAACAGCGGCTACGAACTCTGCGTCTGGCCCTACCGCGGCGGCGTCGCCGCGATGTTGACAACCGGCGGCCCCGAAAGGAACACCATCCAATTCGCCGAAGACGGCATCAACTTCGAGGTCAAATCGCACATTCAATGGGGCCGGCACGCGGTCGGCATGGTACGCTCGCTCGATACGGACAAGAGCCCCCTCGAAGCCATGCGCTGGGGCCTCTGCCACGAGTATAAAGGCAACTGGCAATACATCAGGTGATTCGTAAGTTACATGCCTCATGCCTGGTGACCAATCGCTATTTATCTTTGCTACAAGGCCCGAGAGGGAGTATAATTGTTCGTAGAGATGATCTTCCTCTACAAGGGAAGAGGCGATAAATACAATCCCATTATCTGTCGCACGGCGAGAAAGTTCACCTGCGACAGAGGCGCCATCGTTTTAGGAATGGGATATCTCGACTATGACAAGAAGAAGATGACGCCCGCTCAGTTCACAGACTATATAGAATACATCGCAAACATAACTAGTCTGGAGTCACTTGATATTTCGTTTACCTATGTTGATGAGGTCGAGGCTCTGCTTTACTGTAAAAGTCTCAAAAAGCTCAATATATCAGGGACACACATCAACGATGTAACAGCTCTCAAGAACCTCCCAGAACTCGCTTCGGTTTCTATGTGGAACCTCTGGCTGGACCGCGAACAGATAGATGAACTCAAAGGAAACCTGCCGAACTTGAAGATAAGAGATTATCAGTGGGACCTCTATGAAACGGATTCTATCAGCAGAGTCCTGCCCAGACTAAGAGTCAAGATCAATTAGTCGCCAGCCTTTGCTTTGAAGCTGCGATGGGTACTATGAGCACTTCAACTGAGTTCGGCCAGGTGGAGTCCTTCGGCCAGGCAAACGATCTTTTTTGCAGTGGCTGCTTTGGTGGCGTTTTCGATTTTGATCCATGAAGAATCAACAGTCTTTATCTGGACATTTGATTTGTCGGCGCCGATCGCCGCGGGGGAGTTGGCGACTATCATATCGATCTTCTTTTCGATCAGTTTCTTTTCCGCGCGGCAGCGGACGGCGTTGTCCTCCAGCGCGAATCCGACGAGAATCCTCCTTTTTCCTTTTCCCTTTTTACTTTTTACCTGTTTGTTTTTTCCGGCCCACTTCAGTATGTCGGGCGTGGGTTTCAGTTTGACTGTAAGAACCTGATCGCTCTTTTTCAATTTGGTCTTAGCCGGGCTCAGGGCAGTGTAGTCGGCCACGGCGGCGGCCATGATCAAACAGTCGCATCGGCCGAAGTGCTTCTTCACCGCCTCGAACATCTGGATCGTTGTTTCGACTTTGACGACCTTCGCCGCCTCTGGCGGGCGTTGCGTGGTCGCAGCGGTTATGAGTGTCACCTTGTGGCCGGCTTTAATAGCCGCGTGGGCGAGTGCGCAACCCATTTTCCCGCTGCTTGCATTGGAGATGAAACGCACCGGGTCGATGTATTCACGGGTGCCGCCTGCTGTGATCAGGATTTGCATCTTGTATCCGCCCCGAGCCTCGCGTCCCGAGTTTCAAGAGTCAGGCCTTTTTGATTTTCGAGGCTATTGTTTCTATCGCTTCGATGATGTCCTGCGGTTCGGACATTCTGCCGGGACCTTCGGCGCCGCAGGCGAGCCGGCCTTCGACGGGGCCTATCAAATGAAAGCCCAGCTCTTTTACGGTCTTGACATTGTTTTGAACGACGGGGTTGGCCCACATTTTGTCGTTCATCGCCGGGGCCAGCAGCGCCGCGCCGGATTCGATCCGGGGCCAACAGGCGCAAAGGACCGTGCTGAGCAGATCGTCGCAAATGCCGCCCGCGATTTTGCCGATGATGTTAGCCGTTGCTGGCGCGACGACGACGATATCAGCTGAATCGACCAGCGCTATGTGGCTGATTTCGTGCTCTTCGGGCCGGTTCCACATTGTCGTATAGACGGCCGACTGAGTGACAGCCTCGAAGCTTTTCGCACCAACAAGCCGCCGCGCGGCCTCAGTCATTACCGTGCTTACCTTGGCGGCGCGGGCCGTCAATTTGCTGGCCAACTCGACCGCCTTGTATGCGGCTACTCCGCCGGAGACACCCAGCAAAATGTTCAGGTTTTCAAGCATCTCATATCTTGCGCGACCACCGAACCGTACGGAGGATTCGGGCCGACCTTTCAACTCTAGTCGGACTCTGCAGGCGCCCCGTCATCGATGGCAATCTTGTCCTGCAGAATCTCCTGCACGACGATTTCGAGCATCGTCTTGTTTTCTACGTCTTTGATCAGAGGTCGGCCGCCCTGCAACAGCTCGGCCAGTCGCCTTTGGACCAGCGCGGTCAGTTTGAATTTGCCGCCGACCCTGTTGATTATTTCTTCGCTCTTAAGCTCTTCTATCATCTCTCGTATCTCGCAGTTAATGTCCGCCCGATACGGGCGGCTTTTCAATTTCGTCTTTCGCCTTGTCTACGTTTGGCCCCTTGCGTCCTCGATGATTTGCACGCATTCGCTCACAGCCTGCTGCAAATCCTCGTTTATAACCATATATTCATAATGCTGCCACGCGGCAGCGATTTCGGCACTTGCTCCGTTGAGTCTCTCTTCGGCAGCGTCCTTGGGATCCCGGCCCCGACGATTCATCCGCTCGGCCAGGTCCTTTTCGGTCGGCGGCAAAATGAAGATCATCACCGCGTCATCGAAAACCGCCTTGGCCTGTATGGCGCCTTGAACGTCTATCTCCAAAATAGCGACTTTGCCCGCATCGAGCACCTCGGCGATCTTGTCTTTTGGCGTTCCATAATAATGGCTAAACACCCTGGCATGTTCGAGCAGCAGGTCGTTGTCGATGCGTTGTTGAAACTCCTCTTCGGAGATAAACCAATAATCTCTGCCGTCGACTTCCGTCTCGCTCTTCGGACGGGTAGTCACCGATACGCTCAGGTAGACGTCACCCATTTGTTTGACCAGCCCTTCGCAAATACTGCTCTTGCCCACGCCGGACGGGCCGCTGATTATCACCACCTTGCCTTTCTTGCTCTTCGTATCGGTCATTTACGTCTCAGCGCAGACTTGCCAATGGCCCGCCGTCTTACTGTTTCTCACTCAATGTTCTGAACCTGTTCCTTAATCCGATCAATCTGGCACTTAATGTCGACCACACAACGCGTAATTTCAATATCGGAGGCCTTACTCGCGATAGTGTTCGCTTCCCTGAGCATCTCCTGGCTGATGAAGTCCAGCTTGCGTCCCGCCTGGTCGCCGGCCTGACAACACTGCTCAAATTGCTGCATATGCGAATCCAACCGTGCCACCTCTTCGGAGATATCCGATCTGTCTGCAAAAACCGCCACTTCCCTGGCAAGAGTCTCTTCATCTAATTTCAGTTCTGCGCGTGCAAGCAGCTTATCGACCCTTTTCTTGAGCTTATCCGAATACTCTTGTGGCACCACGTCATGTCGATTGCATATTTGCTCTAGGTTCTGCTCTATCAACCCACGGCATTTTTTCAGATCGGCTTCCAAAATGACACCTTCGGCGGCACGCATCTTTTTGAGTTGATCTATCGCCTCCCGGCTTACTCGAAGAATCACGCTCTTGATTTGCTCGGCTACCTCCTCGTCCGGCAACGCCGGCCGAATAATGCCGGGCAGATTGAGCAGGTTGCCGACGTCAATTGTCCCTTTGATACCGGCCGAGGATCCGGCCCGGCTCAGCCTCTCGACAATAGTCTGCAAAGCAGACTCGTCTATGTCAAAGAGCGTGTTTGCCGATGCGTCTTTGAACCGGAGCACGTAGTTTACCGTTCCGCGCGACAGGTTCTTTCGCAACAGCTTGTCGATGTCCTCTTCAAGAAACGCCGCCAGCTCCGGCAACCTTATAATGGTTTTGAAATAGCGGTTGTTGACGGTCTTGATCTCAACGGCGTAGCTTGCGCCGTCGAACTGGCCCTGTGCTTCACCATAGCCGGTCATGCTATTTATCATAATACCTTGCCTTCAAGCCGAATTTGGTCCAGTATACCCTTGAAGGGTAGTAGATTCCCGCGAGCAAAACCATAACCTGTTATTGTAAAGCCGCTTACCCACGCAAGAGCGGGAATTTTCAATCGGCAGCACTATAAATGGCCGTTCAACACGCACACTGCGGTAATCGTCTTATCATGTGCCGGGCGAATTCCCGTCGGCGCCGCTATTGCCATCACCGGCTGCGTCCATGGCCCCGGCGGGTGGAACTGACTGCTCCGGAGCCGACAGTTGCGGGGCAGACGCGCTTGCGGGGGGCGGCTTATAGTATTTGGCCAGCACAACAGCAAGACTCAGAAACACCCCCACCAGAACTATCGTTACCCAGGTCAGGAAATCACCGGTCTTGGAGCCGAGCAGTCCGCCTCCGCCGCCTCCGCCGAACGCCGCACTCAAACCGCCGCCTCTGCCTTTCTGAATCAGGATCACTAGAATCAACACCACACAACAAATGACGAAAAGTGGGGCAGCCACCCACTTCATAATAAAACTGTCCTTCGACAACGCCAAAACAAAAGCAGTCATATTTGTTCCCCTTTCAACTGGCTATTTATTACCTTCTTCTATTTACCATTGTTTGAGAGTCAAGGTTTCTCTTTTCGTTCAACAGTAAATAGTCAATTGTTGATTATACCGCCGCCTTGATTATCGCGAGGAAATCTTCAGTCTTCAAACTCGCCCCGCCGACGAGCAGGCCGTCTATGTCGGGCTGGCCCATCAACTCGGCGGCGTTGGACGGTTTCGCCGAGCCACCGTACTGGATGCGGATATCCTGAGCCAACTGATCGTCGTACATCTCACTTAGCAGTTTTCGTATCAACTCATGCACCTTCTGCGCCTGATCCGGTGTTGCCGTCAAGCCCGTTCCGATAGCCCAGACCGGTTCGTATGCTATCGTTACCGCCGAGACCTTTTCGGCGCTCAATCCGGCCAGACCCTCTTTCAACTGCCGGGTCACCACATCGTCTGTCTGCGACCCTTGGCGCTCGCTGAGCAGCTCGCCCACACACAATATAGGCAGAAGTCCACCTGTGATTGCAGCGGCAACTTTCTTATTTATCAGCTCGTCGGTCTCACCGATGACGTGCCGGCGTTCCGAATGGCCGCAGATAGCATACACACAGCCAATATCCTTGAGCATTGAGGCACTGATTTCGCCGGTAAAGGCGCCGCTGGATTCAAAGTAGATATCCTGAGCGCCGACGGCGACGTTCGAGTTGCCAACGGCTTTGGCCACCGCCTGGAGATAAACGAAAGGCGGGCAGATTGCCACGGTAACACTTTTTCCCGCCACCTCCAGAGATCCGGAGGCAATTCCTTCAGCCAGCTCTACACTGCTATGGCTGTCGGTATTCATCTTCCAGTTGCCTGCAACAAACGGTTTTCTCATAAAACTCTCCTGTATTCGTGACCCGTCATTCGGGTCATAATCTGCGGGCAACCGGCAATCACAATAATTCCGTTGCCCTTGGAAAACTGCCTAATATCGAAAGCTGCAAACAGTGTTTGCGCGATTCTTCCAATCCTTCTCTGATATGTTTTTCCGTCTTGTGCCCCAGGATATCGACAAAGATGTAATATTCCCACTGCTTTTTCCTGCTGGGCC
>CAZLTY010000024.1:614-27626 GCA_964562575.1 uncultured Pirellulales bacterium | reverse complement strand
TGTCATTCCATGCTCAACGCTACATTGATCCGTATGTCTGCTGGTGGGTCAATCAGATCACGGGATATAGAGGCCAAAAGAGTGGCTTCGGGGCGCTATTGCATGAGGACGAGCTGCCGGCCAAAGTGCCGACCGATCTGCCCAATTCGCGCGTCTTCAAGAGCGTAGGCTGGGCGGGCCTGCACAGTGACATAACCAGACCGAAAGACGACACGTGTCTGATCTTCAAGAGCAGTCCATACGGCAGCGTCTCGCACAGCCATGCCGATCAGAATGCATTTGCCATCATGAAAGGCGGCACGGCCCTGGCGATTCCATCGGGCTATTACGGGCCCTCCTACGGCAAACCTCACCATGCCCAGTGGACTCGGTCCACCAAAGCCAACAACTGCATACTCGTCGACGGCCAGGGACAGAAGATTCGCGTCGCCGACGGCGGCGCGATCGTTGATTTCAAGGACACCGCCGGTTATTCATACGTTGCAGGTGACGCGACGGCGGCATATGTGGGTAAGCTGAACAAATGGATTCGCCGGATACTATTCCTTCGTCCGGGACTGTTTCTGATCCTGGATGAAATCGAAGCACCAACGCCGAGTCGATACCAGTGGATGTTACATGCCTTTGAGAAAATGGAAATCAAAGGCAACACAGTGACATCACGTCGCCGCAATGCTACGTTGGATGTCAACCTTGCTTGTGCCGACGGATTGAAACTGATGCGAACCGATCAATTCGACACACCTTACAATCATGGGATCCCGAAAGCTTATCACCGGGAAAAATCCAATCATTGGCACGTCACGGCGGAGACCGGAGAATCGGCGCCGAAGACGCGGATTGCCGCGGTGATGGCGGTTTACGGTGAGAAAGAGCGATTCGAAGTGCAGTTGCAGCACATGAACGGCTGGCTGGGAGCGACGGCGGGTGGTGATTTCGGACAGGTCGAAGGTTGGATTCGCTTCGACGAGACCGACACCCGTCCGGCGAGTCTCGTCGGTCAGGACGTCAATCGCAGGATCAGCCTCTGGGGTCGAAGCCGCGACGGGGAAATCTGCTGCGAATGAGCTCACGGCAAGTGGAGGAACACTACGGCTCTGTCGGAAAACTCGATCTGGCTTCGAGCGGCTTATTTTCCGCCTGACTGCATCCGGCTGCATCGACGATAAAACCAATATCGCCTGCTTCGCCGTCTTTGCCAGGCGAAAAAACGCTCGCTCTCGGGCCGACGACGGAGTTTTCAGACAGAGCCTACTATTCTTTGGCTCCAGTTGAGGTTCCATTTTTGACGAGAGTGTTGGCAAGTCGAACCTACGTCTTCATCGAATCCAGCTCGATAAAGGCTATCGGCAGGAAGATGAAGACCGGAAGCCAGGCCCACAATTCGGGCATCACCTTGTCGAAGACGACCTCCGTGGCGAGTATCTTGCATACGAAGGTCGTGACAAAACACGCCCCCGTCACGCCAAAGCTGATCATGACGGCCGACTTCATCGACTTCGGATCGCGACAGACCAGGATCGGCAGGCTGACCATCAGCATAATCAGGTTTATGATCGGGTCTGTAATGCGAAAATGCTTCTGGCTCAAGAGCTGAGCCATGTCTCTAATCTGGGTCTTTTGCGCTGCCAGAGCCGACAGTTCCTTCAAAGACAGCAGAGTCTTGTGCTCGCTCTTGCGCCTGACGGGGATGTCCTTGGCCGTGATGTCACTGCTGTAGGAAGGTATCGGTTCGGGCGCCCCCCTCGCATCGCTTTTCTCAAGCAGGCCGTAGGCGAGAAGCTCGCCGGTCTTGGTGTCTCGGCTGTACAGGTCCCACTGACCAGTCTGATCGTTGTAAACCGCCTTTTCCGCGCTTATGAGGCCGGTCACTTCCCATATTCTGGGTCTGGAAGTCTGCCGGCGCAGTAGAATGCTCGGATTGTGCAGCGTTTTGGTCCCCACGTCGAATCTCTGAGAGTTGATGAGCGAGTTCTTGCTGTCACCGATGAACTTGACGTCATACGATTCCTGGCCGGGTAGATCGTCATGGCTGCGCACCAGTTTGTCGGCCAAGGGCGGTATCAGCAATTCCTGGTCGATCACCAGCAATCCGGTCAGCAACAGTGCGAGAAACACTATCGGGGCGATTATCCGTTTGAGGCTGATGCCCGAAGCCATCACGGCCACCAGCTCGTTGGAGCGGACCATTCGGCCGAATGAAAACGCCGCCGCGACCGCGGTTATCATCCCAGAGAAATCGCGAAAGTAGAGCGTGCAGTTCAGACAGTAGAACATCAATATGTTCTTAATAACCGTTGCAGTGTCAACGTCGGTGTGCTCTGTGAACTCGTCGAGATTCACGAACAGATCCGTAATTATCCGCAGACCCATCAGGACGCAGAAGGCAATTGCGTAGCCGATGATGAAATTCTTCGCAACGTATCTGTCCAATATCTTCATGATTCGATTCTAGATTCTCGATTACAGATTCTCGATCATCGAGCATCATGTATCGAGCATCGAACTCTCAGTGTCTCAGCAGCCGGCCATATATCATGGCAACTAGCACCGACAGGAATCCCAGGCCCGCCCACATAATTGTCACTCCTGAGACGGTCTGGGCCGCGCCCAGGTTCTCCGTAAGTTGTTTACCGCTCATTATGCACACGATCAGCACTGCGGCGGGAATGCAGCTCGCGCCGAAAGCGGTGAGCAAATGACCGCCTTTTCTTATTATGCCAAGGCCGATGCCGATCAATATCATCGGCACGCAGCCGGTTCCGAAGACCAGCCGGGAATGTATCTCGGACTTTATTTCCGCAAGAGTTTTCTGCATTTTTCTTCGCAGCATCTCTTGCAGACCGGTTAGCTTTCCACTTAGCCGCAGTCCCGTCAGCTCGGACAATCCCGAGGCCAGTTTCTCAGTTCTCACAGAACCGCTCTCGGTTATGAGCTGCTCAGCCATTGACTGCATGGCCTGTGGCGGTATCAATCCGCGAATAATATACCACATCCTCAACTGCACGGATCCGGCTTCCTCCGGCGAGCGCAGCTCCATCGTCAATGTAGGCGTCAGCTTGTCGCCCTCCAGATGCAGCGAGGCTCTTGGGCACGTAAACGTATGCAGCGTTTGCCCGGTGTCCGTATCGTATTCTGTGACCGCAACTTCGCCGGACAAGTCGATCTGTGTCTCCTGCAGCGTGCACTGGTCGGCGGTAAACCTGACCGAGTTAGGCTCTCCGAGCAGATCGTAGGAATTGCCGGCATTCTCACTTGCCGCAAGGGCAGTTTCACCACCTTCGGCGATGACGAGAAGTTCACTCTTGATGTCTTGCGCCAACAGCTCCATAGTCAGTTGTGCATAAGTATCGCGAGCCAGTTTTTCTATCGGATAGAATCGTCCCAGGTCGGCCCGGATTCTTTTCATTTCATCTATCTGTTTGAATTTTATGTCATCACCCAGCAGGGAACCAAACTCCAACGTAAAAGACATCAATTCTGCCTCTGCCTCGACGTCCGTGCCTATTGTCTTTGACTTGTATGCGACGATCCGCACTTCATTGAATCTGTCACGTGGATCGAAATCTATTTTGGCGCTCTCGGCGGTGGTGATCTCCTCAATCTCCTCGTAGCTCTTCATTTGGGTAACGATCACGCCCGACAGTGTGCCGCTCTGAAGGTCGGCATGGTCGGCATATATCAGGTACTTCTCGTCAGGGGGCAGCGGATAATACCTTCTTCGCTGGATATTGCGGAAGAGTATCTGCTTGGCGTCGGCCTTGAGAGACTGCTCGGCGCGGTGCACAAAAACCGGCATCACGTAGAAACTCAGAAGAAGGTTGGCAATCGCTACTACGATAGCCAGCGCCAGGCCCGGGTAGACCAGCGTCAGGACGCTTATTCCGGTCGCCCGGCAGGCGTCGAACTCATTATCGCTGGCGAATCGCCCGTAGACCAGAGCCCCCGCGAACAGCGCCGCCATGGGCAGTACGAACGTCAGTGTTATCGGCAGAAAATAGCCCATCAGGCTGAGCACCTGGCGAGATCCCAGCCCGAACTCCTGGACCGGCTGGAGAATACTGCCAAGACTCAGGATCAGTGTCAGCCCTACCGCCGCCAACAGAAAGACTCTGAAAAGCTCTCGAAATATATATCTATGTAATGTGAAGAGCATTCCCAATACTTAGTCGATGATATCAAGCGCAATCTTATCGTTTGCTCAATACTATTGACTGAGCAGTGCTTTGCAACAAAATTCCCCTCGATTCGGACGCAAGGACACTGCACCCAAGCTTGTTCGGACGTCCCGGAGATCGCAGGAGTTGTATTTCAGAGACTAAGGTATGTCCAGCGGAGCGATATCCTTGATTCGGTTGAGGTATATCTGATATGTGTGTTTTTGCAGCAACTCCCTGCTGTACTTGGCTAGCAGAGCATCCCTGCGTTTGGTCATTATTCTGTCTTTGATTTGCGGAACCATGTCTGCGGTGTATTCTTTCGGCGTGGAGGGCTTCTTCTCCAGAATCTTGACGATGCGCCACTTGATTCCCTCACGGTGAAAGCCCTTAACGGGCCCGACTATTTCATTCGGGTCGCCCGACTCGAGATCTTTCCAGAACAATCCTTCGCTGCCCTCTCGCGCAGTGAACGGTTTGAGTTGTTTTTCAAGAGAATGTTCCTGCTTGACCTGCTCGAAATCCTTGCCCTCGTCCAGCTCGGCTCTCGCCTTTTTGGCCTTGGCAAGATCATCGCACCAGATCTGGTCGATCTTAAGGCTCTCGCTCGCGGCGAACATCTCCTTGTTCTCATTGAAGTACGCCGTAATCTCCTCAGCCGAAGGCTCCTTGGCATCCTTGTACTGTGCAGACCTGGCGTTGTTCAGCAACATTCTGTCTTCGTAGTCTCTGACCTGTTTCAACAGCTCTTCGTTCTTATCGAGTCCGAGTGATTCGGCCTCGACCACCAACAGCGGCATCTGCAGGGCCGACGTCAGCAACTGCTCGACAATCTTCATGTCTTTCATGTTTTTCGGTCGGCGCGGCGGGACAATATCACACAGAGCGACAAACCAGTCCTCCAGAGTAATCTGGCCTTTATCAAACGTTGCCAGCGCGATTTTCTTCTCTTGGGGTGTCAGATCTTCCTCGACCTGGGAGTTGCGAATCCACCCCACGCTGCGGGCCTGTTTCGGGCGATACAAAAGCCTGTGATGAGCCTGGACAACCTTGGGGAAATTCTCGCTCAGTTTCTTTACGTTCCGCCTCTTGTTGATCTCGCTGTAGTACTGATCCCACAGGCCCTTGGCTTTGTCCCTCTCGATCGCGGCCTTTGCCCGCGCCTTGTCCAGCTTGGGATCGGTTTTCATCTTCTGCGCGATCTCGTTGTCCGATGCGGTCACCTTGTCCTGCAGATACCTCTGCGCCAGCAGGTTTGCGAGCCTTTTGTCCCTGAACTTCTTGGCCAAGCTGCGGTTCCTCTCATCGTCAAGGCCGCCCTGATTGCGGGCTTCGATCACCATAGCCTTTTCCGCTACCATTTCTTCGAGCGTGCCCTTGACGGTAGGCGGCTCGGCTTGCTCGTCGTAGTAGTCATAGTCCGCAGGACGAAGCTCCATCATAAACCGTTTCTCAAGCTCCTCTCGCGTGATGGTGTAGGAGCCAATCTTGGCAACAACGGTTGAAGGGTCCGCAGCCGCCCTTATCGCGGGCTGCTTCGCCTTCTCGGACGCCGCCGGCGAAACCGGCGCGGCCGCCACAGCAAAGAGACAAATCACTATCAAAAACGCCAACTCGCCTGGAAGTAACTTCTTCATCGGTATTGTCCTTAACTTAGATGTATCTCAACACTTAGCGTTCAGCCTATGCTCTCGGCCAATCACGTTTTTCGGCAATATAGGCCCCAATAGTAACACATTTTAGGGTTTTTATTGTAACTTTTCCACCAGGATTTGCCAGGCAGAACTGTCGCGTCAGGATTGTCGAGTACATGAGACCCCACTGCCCGCCTTCATTTCTTCCCACTCCTCCCGGCGGTGCGAAATTGGCTCCATTCGACGCTGCTCAGAGCCTGCCCTGAGCGAAGCCGAACGGGACAGGCTTGTTTTACCGCAGGGACCGCCGAGACCGCAGAGAAGGGCGCGATCCTCTATTCAGTGAATAGTCATATTGAAATAGTTCTTTAGACATCAATAGACTCCTCGCTCTCGGTGTTCTCGACGGTGAAGCAGATAGATAGGCTTTATCATTCGGCCCGTCCAACCCAGTTTGGGAAAAAGGTCTTTTGGGGGGGTATATCCGACGGAACAAAGGGCGACTCATATCGACTTTGCACAAGAGGAAGAAGAAAAAGAATACCCTCGCGCGCAGGATACAAGTGCTTTCGGCGAAGAAAGGGATGATAGCAATGGATGTTCTTGATCAGAATAGCGTTTTTTGAGCTTCAAACGGTGTGTGCAGCGTTCGGCCCGTCAACCGTTGTCAAGCAGCCAGTGGAGACGAGAATTGCCGAACGCATCTACTAACATTCTATTTGTAGGAGAACGTAAAATGAAACCCAGAATTGTCCTCAGTATCTCATTATTGTTGGCTCTGACCTCGGCTGGATTGTCCTACGTGCCAGCCCCTGCGGTGTGGACTCCTCTTCCACCTGTGCTGTGGACGCCCCCTCCGCCTCCTCCCCCGGTGCTGTGGACGCCTCCTCCACTCCCTCCTGCGCCGTTGACACGCCCCATCGATTTTGAAGCCCTGAGAGCCGCTGAGATGGCGCAGAGAGTCGCTGAGATATTGAGACAGGCTGAGATCTCAAGGAGAGCCTACGAGGCACAGAAAACCGCTGAGGCATTGAGACACGCTGAGATAGCACGCAGAGCCGCTGAGGCGGTGAGAAATGCCGAGATAACGAGGAGAGCCGAAGAGGCACGGAGAGTTTCTGAGATAGCACGGAGAGCCGACGAGATAAGGAGGAATGCTGACATAGCGAGAAGAGCTTCTGAGCGGGCACGGAGAGCCTCTGAGATTGCTCGCAGAGCCGCTGAGGCGGTGAGAAATTCCGAGATAGCCCGTAGAGCTTCTGAGCTGGCGCGGAAAGCTCGGTCCACCTATGTCGTAGACACATATCCCCGACCAAGAACCAGGCAAGAGTACATAAATACACTTAGCCACATAAGGCCCGGCAGAAGGACAAGGCGTGACGAGGCAAAGCGTTACGTTCAGCTTTACGGTAACGAAGTCTACGAATAGCAATGGCAACAGAACTCACATGCGAACCGTCTGAGTTGGCTAGCGTAACTGTAGTGCCTGACAATCGCGAGGGTTTCATGCGCGGTTGACAGGCACATCAGTATTCTTGGTCGCCCGTGCAGATGATCGAAAGCGGCAAGGACAAGTATTCTTTTCCGCTTACTTCATAGTCGGACACAAACACAGCGCAGCCAGGACTGCCATCGCCCGGAATTTTGGCCAATACAGGCTTGAAGATGGGTCTGTCTCCAACGGTATCTCCAACCAGGATATACCCGGAATGTGGCCGTGGCGATACGAAATGGAAGCCAACGAGCCAGATTGTTCCACTATCACGCTCTTCAGTGATGTCGGTGATATAGGACATGCCTCCGGGTATCTCGACCTTCTCGGTGCCCGGAAAAGGGGTGTGCGGTGAGGATAGCTGCAGAAGTGACTTATCTTCTTCATCGGCAATCAAGATCCGGCCATCTCGCTTGGACACGTGGAAGGCCGACGGCCTTGCCTCAATTATGGGGGGCACCAGCCGTCCTTCGTCTTCCACCCCGTTCTCCAGAAGCCCGGAATCGGGATCGTAGCATAGCAGGACGCTGTCATCCCAGTGTCGCTTGTCAAGCACGTATACCTTCTGCATATGATCCAACTCGATCTCATGCACGCCGCTGGCAAACAGCGGCTCATTGTAGAGTTGGATGATACTGTTGTCGTCGGAAGTCGTTCCCAGACGAATTCGCGCTGCTGCTCTATAGTCCTCTCCGTCTAAGCTGGTTACCAGCACCGGCACCACGTAGACATCGCCGAAGCTGTCAAATTCCGCATCCTGCAACGGAGGAGAGCCCTTCTGCCCGTTCCAGCCAATATGCACATCGCTTCCATCAAAGGGTAGGCGGCCCGGCGGGAGGACAGATTGGCCGTCGGAAAGCCGGACTATACCCTCTGTGACATTCAACTGATACAGACCGCCCGCATGGTCTTGCGCCAAGCGCGTATTGAGTCGATCGTCCCCCCACGTCAGAGGTTCGCCGACAGTGTTACAGTCGCGATCGAAGCCGAAAATCCGGTCGCTCAGAAAGTAATGCTTATACTCGTCCTTGACTTCGTCGTAGTCGTATGTGTAGGCTTTGCCCGCGACGAGCACGGGTGCATCCGGGGTGCATCCAAGTGCATCCGACTGACTGCGGTCTAGCCGGGGGTCTGCCGCGGCTCCAAAGGGACCGCTTCCAGACGAACATATCTGAGAGTATGCCTCGATCCATGCGAAGAATACCATGTCCTCCGGACTGAGAACTCCGTCTTGGGTAAATCCCATCTCCAAACACCACGGCACCTGCTCTGAGGAATTGCCGTAGTACACGGCTGCCAGAAAGTCCTCCGGGCCAACGGTGTAAGGAGGAAAGCCGGCGATATCCCCACAGTGGCTGTTGCATCGAATCTGAGGTATGTCTGGCGGTGGTATATATGGCGGTGGTATATATGGCGGTGGAGATGGAAGATACGGTGGTAGTAGAGGTGGTAACGGCAGGAAAAACACGTCGTTTTCCACTTCCACGATCAATTCATCGATCATGACAACTGTGCCTGCGGTCCCCGTCAGTTCCAGCGTGATGCGTGTGGGCTGATCATCCAAGTGAAATCCGTGGCTACTCCATGTCTCCTCATACCGCCCCCAGGTCATAGTATCGTTTCCACCGGGCAAGTCGGGGGCAGGGACATGCACGCTTGGCAAGCGTATCTGACGTATTCCATTTGCGAGAGTTACCGTCAGAGTACCCTCCGGCGATAGAAACAGATAGTCAAACGCAAGTGAAACGGTGGCACGCTGGATCTCAATCACGCGACGGGGTATGATCGGGACCGGCATAGGGATGGGAGCAGGAGGAGGTGTGATCGGGACTGGCAGGGGCGAAGGAACAGAAGGAGCCCCGCCCGAATCTCCAAATGTCAACACTGCGCGGGCCGGTTTGACATGGCCGTATGTGGGGGCCGTGGAATGGATGTCCCTGAAGTTCTCCAGGCGCAAGACGCCCAACCGACCTGGCTCCTGGATGGTAACACGCTCCACCGCAAGCATACCCCCAGAGTCGTATGCGTCGTTGTTTGTGGTGACGTAAGCTTCATATTCAACCTGGCTGTCGAACGTGACCAGGTCACTCCACCTGTCCTCTGCAAATGGCCCGGAGGGATAGTCGGTGGGTACGCGATACGGATCGGCATAGTCAGGCAACGGATCATTACCTATCCGGCCATGGTTGTCCATCCCGGAAAAATCATAGACGACCTGATCATTGGTCCCCTCTAGGGGCCAATATCCCACCAGAGAAGTGTCCCTGGATGTTGGATAGCCGTACATGACCGCCGCGGTCTCTTCGGCCGACAGCCCGTTATCATAGAAGCGGATCTCATCGACCAACCCGTCAAAAAACCAGTCATCTACCGCGCTAAGCAGCCTGCCGGCATAGGCATATTCCCCACTGTCGATAAACTGGAGGCCGGTCTCCGGCGCCGATTCATCCCAGACAAGGTTTCCATCGACATACAGATGTGGCCGCCCCTCTTCGATCACGCCGGCTATGTGGTGCCATTCGGCGTCATCAGTGGTTCCGGGATCCGTGCAGACGCACAGGCCTTCCGGCGAGCCGATGAGGAACGCAAACTTGTTGTCTTCGCCTCGGGCCAGCACAAAACCCTCATAATTTGCGTTCATCTTACCGGCAATGCCCATGCATTGGCCGGATGTATCGTGGCCCAGCCTGATCCAGGCGCAGACCGACATGTCGCCACTGAGTTGGAGGCTGGATTCGTTGCCAAGGTCTACATAGTCGTACACACCGTCGAATTTCAGTGCCCACTGCCCGCCGACCTCCGCATAACCGGCGCCGAGAGATGAAACCGCCCAGCCGAGATCAAGCATAAGCAAAATGAGAGACTTACATGAAGAACAGATCACCCGTGTCTTAGGCATAACCTCACCTCCTCCAGACAAAGAAAGGCAGTGTACCTGTAACCAAGCCACTGCCCCCTTTTTTCCTGTGCCGCTTGATCCACTTCGCATTCCATACTCTACGCGCGGCTCGACGCTACCTTGTTTGCGACATCCCACAATCGAAGATGATGGTGCGACCGTACGCATCCCACAGCATCAGCACTAGTTCTTGAGACGTATTATCGCATATATGTCCGGCACAGTCAATGCGCGAGAAGCGAATATCTTGTGTTTCCCTTCATCGGTGAGATCGCGTTGAGAATATAAGGGAGCAAGACTGTGACGTAGGAAACGTACACATCAGGCAAGGAAATCGGTCAGAGCTGCACTTGACGCCGCTGGGCGGCGGTAGCCGAGGACGGTTTGCCTGTTACTTATTTTGACTCGCACGAGCACGGCACGCGGTGCTGATTTGCAAGTATCGTCTTGTCGGCTTCTTTGTGAGGCTGGATTCGATGTCCTCCAGTCACATCGTATAGCCCCCTGACAATTTCAACAAAGTTAACGTGTCCGTCGAAAAAGGCGACGCAGTGATAGTGGCGGCGCCCGTGCCGACCGGTGCATGCATTACTCAAGGGATCCCATTGAGTGTACCAGGATGAGTCTCCCATCCAGATGAGCCGTGAGGGTTGAAAGACATCTAGTTGATTCGCACGATCACCTTTTAGGATCTTGCGGTTTATTGTGACCCAGGGCTCTTTCCCACGGGTTTGCAGAAAGCGGGGGGAGACGAGTATGCTGTTGGCTTGATAGCTATTGCCCATATACCTGTAGATACTTCCTGAGGCATACCTGCTTCGATCCAGGTTCCTGTCTTCGGGGCATTGGAAGACGGCAGCCTCTCGCTCCCCAGCGTCCATCGTCGGGAGGCCAAGATGCTTGTTTATCGGTCGGAATCGTGCCATTTCAGCTTCACCTGTCCATCCTCCGAACGTATAATTGGGATTCCCGATGTTAGGATCATCGCCGTAGAACGTTCCATCGTTCTCGCCCAGGTACACAGTGTAGGCAAAGGCAATCTGCCTAAGTTTGCCCAGACAAAAGGATCGTCTGGCCAGTTGTCGCGCTTTGCCGAGGGCCGGCAGGAGAATCGCCAGCATCAGAGCAATAATTGCAACAACGACGAGCAACTCCACCAATGAGAAGGCATTTCGGCGGATGTTCAGACGCAGGTCGATCGTTGCCGGTGCTATTTCACTCATTTCGCGTCACCTCCCGGCCGGACCTCCAGCCGTTTTCTGGCCGCGATTTCTGCTATTGCAGCTTCCACAAGGAAGAGCAGGTTGATATCCCCCTGGTATCTCGCATGCTTCCGGGCCTGTCCTAACTCGGCCGATGCCGCCTGGTCGTTGCCGTCCCGCAGATGGTGTTTGGCGATCGCAAAAGAGGTGAGGAATGGCTCATCGACTTCCAGATCGCGTCGAAATGCGTCGACTTTTTTTGACAATGGCCTTTCATCGAAGATGAATTTCACCGTCTTGCCTCCAAAGCCGTGCCTGTCAAAAAGCTGCGTGAGTTGCAACTCAGGAACATCATATCCCAGACGCCAGGCATCGAGAATATGGCACAAACTCAGCAGTCTATTGGCCCGCATGGCTTGCTTCAGCTTCTCTTTCCTCTGGGTCGCCTCCGTTTTCAGTAGGGCGGCCTCCGCGAGAGACTGCCGGTAGAAGCAGTAGCTCGCGAGTGAGAAGCCAAGCACGACGAGTGCTAGCAATACTACTATTGCGGTCTCGTAGACATGTCGGCATATGAGCTTTTGCAGCACATATGTGGTCGTCATCGGTTTGGCGACTACGGGTTGGCCTCCAAGCCAGCGTCGGATGTCCTCAGCGAATGCGTGGGGTGTTTCGTAACGGCGATCACGATCCTTCTCCATCGCCTTGGCCGTTATCCAGTCCAGTTCACGATGCAACTTGCTGGTCAGTGATTGCACATTAGTCTGCCGCTGTTGTGCCAGTTTCGTCGATTCTTCAGCCTCGACGGTGCCTAATCTTGTGCTCGGCCTCTTGGGATCTTCTTCACAGATTGTCCGCCTGATATGATCAATGCCACCTTTGCGAAGAGTCTCCGAATCAAAAGGCAACACTCCCGCTAAGAGCACGTATAACAACACACCCAGCGAATAGACATCTGTACATGTGTCGATATCCTGATCCATGTTGGCCTGTTCAGGGCTCATATACTCCGGCGTGCCGATCAACTGGCCCTGTTCAGTAAAGAGCGTCCGTTCAGTCAAAGGCTGGCTGAGGGCCTTGGCCACTCCGAAATCAATTATCTTGGGAACGGCTCTTCCTGCTTGCACAGAGACCAATACGTTTGACGGTTTGATGTCACGATGGATGACACCTTTCTGGTGAGCATGCTGGACGGCCTCACAGACTTGCAGAAACAACTCGAGTCGTTCTTCAATGGTGAGCTTGTCGCGATCACACTGCTCTGTAATTGGAGCGCCGTTGACATGCTCCATTGCGAAGTAAGGTCGGCCATTTTCAGTGGTTCCGGCGTCGAAAACCTTGGCTATGCTTGGGTGGTTCAGCAGAGCCAAAGCTTGTCGCTCGGCTTCAAAGCGGGCGATAACTTGTTTGGAATCCATGCCAGGCTTGATGACCTTGAGGGCCACCTGTCGCCTTACGGGCTTCTTCTGCTCGGCCAAATATACGATGGCGAAGCCACCTTCACCCAAGACGCTAAGAAGTCTGTAAGGGCCGATCTGCGCGCCGATTGGCTCAGTCAGATCGGCATGACTGACGGGAGGAAAAGAATCCTGATCCTGTTCTCCGCCTCGCAAGGTATTTTCGTCTTCGTGCTCACTCACTGACGGGCTCCCTTCTTTATCTTGTCACTTCGCTCGCTCGATGAGCTTCTACAAACGACTCTGTCTCATCTGACAGTATTCAGCAGCTCTTGAGAAGAGACTGCGGAGAGCTTGTGGTATCCACTTCTCTTTGTCAAGGCGACGAAAGTACTTGTCCAAATCTCTATGCGCATACTTCGTGATTTTCTTGTCGTGGAAAACCAGAGCACTTGCAATAGCTGCGTAATAGACCGTGTTGGCCGCACGGTACTGGGCTTTGGATTCCGCCCTGTCGGAAAGTTTCTTGCCATGATCCTTTACTCTCCGAAGGACAGCCACATCAGTTCCGGAATTCTGTACGAGTCTTTCTATGGATTTATCTGCGACCGAACTGACAACAGACTCCAGGTGAGTCTTCTCTGTCGGTCGTGATTCGCCCTTTGACGTCTGGGCCGGTAATGCTCCGGCGAACAAATCTCGCAACAATTCAGTCTTTCTGATATCGAGGTCCACGTCCGGTTCGGCTTGGTCTGTTTCCGAGCCAATATTCCAGAGTTCAGCCAATTTGTCCGGGCTTAAACCCGAGGCGGTCGGATGCTTGTCCATCTAAGCACTCTCCCAGCAGGCACTGTGCCGTAACGAGAATCCGTCCGTGTTCTGCATCGTCTGCAATCCGGCCAAGCTTTCAATTATGAAATCAAACTGTACGTTCACATAAGTAAGTATACGCCAGACCGCTCTTTATCCTGCGCCACTTCTTGAAAGAATCGCAAATACCTCGTTGAGTTCGTCTTCAACCTCTGGATCCGATTGCACAAGATTTCGCAAGTGGCGCTTGAGAATGGCTCGAAACCTGCGTTTGACGGTGATTACCATGTTGGCAGCCTTGGACTCATCCTCAATTCCGCACTTGCTGCAAATCTCGGTGTATGAAGGGACCTCGGCGTTCTCGACGATTGGAGCTGCAACTTTTAGCCAAAAAGCGTCCCAGTGGCCTGCCCTCTCGGTACTGCAGTACTCCTCCTTGACGTCGGCAAGGACCAGATCCAGCAAATCCATCACCCATGCGTAATAGAAGACTTCCTCCGGCTCCATCTCTGTCTGTGGCGCAGTCAAATCCGAGAGCTTGTCGGTGTCGAGTTGTTGAATTCCAGCTTCTGGTTGGCGTTTCTTCCGGCTCTTCTTGCGATGAACACTCACTCGATACCGTTCGAGAGCAGTCAGCAGCAACGTTCGGAATCGTCCTCTGGCCTTATCGGCATGTTGGATCAGCTCGCGGTCCAGGACAATCTCACAGAAGAAGCCCTGTGTCAGATCACTGGCAACGTCATCGGTATGTCCCTGTCGTCTCAGATAATAATAGACAGGTTTCCAGTACCTCGCCATGAGGTCATTTGTGATTGCCCTTCGCTCGTACGCACCCTCTGTTCTGGCGGCGAGAATCACTGACCAGTGAGTTGTATGGAATCTGTTCTGGTCTCCATCTGTGTTTGTCACATTCAGATCTTCCATACTGTGGCCCCTGTTACAGCAGAGATAGTGGACTCTTTGCGCACACTCAGAAAGAATAAACGATCACAAAGTAGCCAGATAATGCTCACATCAGTCAAGTGCCATTCTAATAGTCTGGTGCACGTATTTCAAGGATGAGGAGCAGGAAATCATATGCCGGCCCGATTGAATTAGAAATGATCGCACATACTCGGAATCCGAATTTATCATCCCTATTTGCACGCTTGACGGAGTACGCACCATTTCAGCTATTACGGCTTACATAATATTTTCTGGGAAAAATATCGGTCGCGCGCAGGTTCTGGTTGCTCTCGGCGAAGAAATAGACGGATAGCAATAGCTGTTGTTTATTCCAGATAGTAGCAATTGAGTCTTGAATGATGCGGCGATGTTCGTCGCAGTGAACCATCGAGATTTTCAGTAGGCACTGCGGAGACGGAAATTGTCAAACGAATCTATAAACTTCAAGTTTCGGGAGAAATGAAAATGAAACCGAATACCTCACATACTCGTGCAGCTTCAAGTGATGGCACGTCCGCTGATTCTTTGGCAGGAAAACACCGTCAAGCGTTCACGTTAGTGGATCGCCGCCCTTGGTCGCAGAAAGTCGGCGGCTTCACTCTTATCGAACTGTTGGTCGTACTCGCGATTATGTCCCTGCTGCTGGCGTTGCTCATTCCCTGCCTTAACGTGGTCAAGGAGAGAATCTACGAGCTTATATGCCGGTCTAATCTCGAGACCGTGGCCAAAGCGGTCCGGATGTATGCAGATGATAACGGAGGACGGTATCCTTCAGTCTCCGAT
This sequence comes from uncultured Pirellulales bacterium, assembly GCA_964562575.1. Classification (GTDB taxonomy): domain Bacteria; phylum Planctomycetota; class Phycisphaerae; order Sedimentisphaerales; family Anaerobacaceae; genus SG8-4. The sequence goes on along the minus strand of CAZLTY010000024.1, from coordinate 12,310 downwards.
CCCAACCACGCTCCCCAGCAGATTCGGGAAAAATTACTGCCTTATGTGAGCAACGAGAAGATCTTCTATTGTCCGGTCTCAAAGCTCCCCTACGAGTTCTGTGTGACATTTGATCCGAAGACAACTCTAAGCAATGTGCGCCTCGATCTGATCTCTGAGCGCCATCGCGTACTCATTGGGGGCGAATCAAGTTTCGGAACACACGAAGACGACATGCTCTACGTCATTACAGGGGATTTTAAAGTCGTTCAGATCTCTATGCAGGAGTGGTTCGAATATATTACGAAACGTCGGTCGTAGTGATCCCTTATTACTCTAATTTGGCGGGATGCCGCCAAGAAAGGAAGTGTATCATGAGAAGAAAGAAGTTGGCAGCACGGTATGGATTACTTGCAGTTTTGTTGATTTGCCTCAGTTTGGCAAGTACAAGCAACGCGTGGACCTGGTACCGTCCCAAAGTCCTAACGCCAAATAGCTTACGTGTACCAGATTGGCGTGGGGGACTCAGAGTCTATCTTTGGTGCCCTACCTCTGGAGCTAATATTAGGTGCACTTGGGCTTCTGGGAGGGGAGCAGTGGCATCGACTCCGACGCCCTACTCGTACCTATACTGGCGCTCGCTGCTCGTGACCAGAGAAGGGCAATTGAGAGCGAAAGGCTTCAAAACTGGCTACGATGCCAGCAACACGCACGTGATCGATTTTTGGTATGAATAGGCGTTCCTGACCCCGCCGCGAGCCGAGGTCAAGGACGGCGGGTGAATTGACGTGGTACGTCGTCTCAGACACTGGGCTGTGAGCATGAGGCTCGCAGCCCAGTGTTATTGCGCCAGCTCGCAGAGCCCGCAGCAGCGGATCATACACGACGAGCGGAGAAAGAGTAGCCACACCAAGGTTTAATCCCACCCCACCGCATACCTTCCGCTTCCGGGAAGAATCTGATGACTGATAGAAGCAGCCCGTCGGTCGGGCGAGTAAAAACACGCCGCGAGTTTATCAAGGGCATTGCTGCCGTCACAGCGGCGGCCTCCAGCCCGGTGTTTACCAGCGGAGCCTGGGCACAAGATCGCAAAGTAACCATCTTTGTTCTCTCCGACGCTTCCGATGCCACTATGAAACATCCTCCCATCCGCTGGGCTGTTGGGCAGTTACAAAGCGTGGCTTGCCCGTACGATTCTTTGACCCACGTTAATCGGCGGCCCATGCAATTGATTCCCGATGGATCGGGATCTTCGATATTGACTAATGACTATTGTCTTCCGTTGTGTCTTCGCCGTGAGTAAGAATCAGCGTCCATCAGCGTTAATCTGTGGTTTCGACTGCGTGCTTGTTCGTGGCTATTTTCCCTTTTGCCTTTTTACTTTTTTGCTTTCTCAGTGCTCCTTCGACTCCGGGCATTCTTCTCGTCGATGACTTGCGCCGCCTGAGCTTTCTGTTGACCTTTGGACGGGAAGATAGTATTAGTTGATTGTATCTGAAGAGACAATTATAGTATTCCCAATTGAAAAATCCCGTTCTTGTGCGGGCAAGTAGCTTTGCAATAACAGTTTATGATCCTGCTCGCGGGAATTTACTACCCTTCAAGGGTATATTGAAAGGCAGCGCTATGAACATCGGAGTATTCTTATTGATCGAGCCGTTTGCAAGCGTGGAGAAGCAACTCGAACGCGCCAAGGAAATGGGGTTTGACCACGCCGATATTACGGACACCAATGCCGGGGGCAGCATGTTGGGGACGGCGGGCTTTTCCCCCACGGTGAGCCTTGACGACAATCCCTTCGAGGTAAAACGTCTTTTCGAGAAATATGGTATCACTCCTTGTACAGTCTGTGCGCATGCCGGATTGCTGGAGCCGAGCAATCCCGGCACATACGGCACTTCGGAGATCATGAAAGCCGTCGCATTTGCCGCGGCTATCGGCATCAAGGATGTCGTCACAACCGATACGGATCCCCGGTCTCAATGGGCCAACGACCTCTCCTACGAAGAGCGCGTGTTCATAATAGCCGAGAAGCTGTACACGCCCGTTAAGATGGCGGCCGACTACGGCGTCCATATCCTACTGGAGCCGCACGGCCCGGTGACCGACAGCATCAAGGGGCTTCAGGATGTGTTTGACAGGCTTGGCAATCCTGACTCCCTGGGTGTGAATCTTGATACGGGTAATTCATGGCTCGGCGGCGCAGACCCCGTCGAGATGGCCAAGGTTTTCAAGGACAAGATCCATCACGTCCACTGGAAGGACCTGGGCGCCGAGTGGGAGCCCAAAAGAGGAATGTTGTTCGGATGCGGCTTTTCGACAATCGCACTCGGTGACGGAGTAATCGACATCAAGGGCGTTTGCGAAGTTCTGAAGGATGCGGATATCGCCAGCTCCACTCTCGAGATCATAGGTTCGGAAGATATCCTGAAGAAAAGCGTCAAGTATCTCAGGGCAAACGGCCTGTGATTGCCGGTGCTGTCAATGTCGCGTGACCCGAACCGCATGGGCAGGAAACCTGCCCATCCTACAGTCTACAGTTTGCGAGTGAGGGGTGTCTGATCAGCCGACGGTGGAGATATCTATGTTCAATCCCCAAGGGGTCCTGTAGGGCCGGCTCAGCATCTTGTTGGCTTCTTCGTCGGCGCCGAATTGTTCGGTCGCCGGATTCCACCTGAGCTTGCGGCCCGCCTGGATCGCAATGTGTGCGAGCTGGCCCAGCGAGCACGTTCGGTGTCCGATCTCGGCATCGGCCATGGTCGGGACATTGTTCTTGATCCCGTAGATGAAATCCTCCTTGTCCTGCCTCTGAGGAAGATGCAGGTCGCTGTCTTTGAGCTTCGTCCTCAGGATATTCGTGTCACTGGCCTGGAATCCGCCTTTGCGGTGCCAGTTGGCCTGTATCCAGCCGGCTTCGCCTTCTATGCGCAAGTATGCTCCGGCCTTGTCGATAAGATAATCCATCACTACGCCGTTGCCATAGCGGTACCGGACTTTGAAATCGATCAGCACATTCCAGAGGCCCGAACCGCCGTCGGGGTATTTGCCCCTGCCCTCGATCTCCACCGGTCCGGTGCGCTCGGAATCATTGACCTGTTGGGCCACATCCATCACGTGCGTTCCCCAGTTCGTTATCATGCCCTCGCAGGTATCGCGGCAGCGCATCCATCCGGGACGACTGTATGACCTGACCGGGTGAACCCTGTCAACGGTATACGGCTTCTCGGGTGCTGGCCCCAGCCACATATCATAATCCAGCTCTCTCGGCGCCGGCATCGGATCGGCTTTGCCCCCGGCTATGTCGCCCGCCGGCACGCCGACCTCCATGCGTTTGATTTTACCCAGATAGCCGTTGCGCACCAGTTCAGCGGTCTTGTGCATGTAGGAATGAGAACGGCACTCGCTGTCCGTGCGGAAAGTCACCCCGTGCTCCTTGACGGCGTCGGCCAGCACTCGTCCCTCGGCGATCGAGAGCGTCAATGGCTTTTCGCAAGATACATGTTTGCCGGCTCTGACCGCCGCCAGGGAAATCGGCACATGCCAATGGTCGGGAGTGGAATTCATGATCGCGTCAACATCGTCGCGGGCGATTACTTCTCGCCAGTCCTCGTAGCTCTTGCAGTCGTGATTCTTATAGAACGCATCCACATCCTTCTTCGCGTTGTCCATGCGCCATTTATCGACATCGCATACGGCGACGACCTGCACGTCGTCAATGTTCAAAAGCGTCTTGAGATTGATCATGCGTGCCTGCCTGCCCATTCCGATCATGGCGAGCGTAATCCGGCCCGACGGTGCATTCTTCCCGAAGACGGTAGATGAGACGATGGTCGGAAAAGCCGACAACCAGCCGGCTGTGCCAATCGCCCCGAGCGCCTGGCGGCGCGTCATGGTCGCAGCGTTTCTCAATTCGCTTTTCATAGTCAATTCCTTCCCATTGGTTTGCAGCCAGACTCTTCGAGCACCTCAGCCTGTATGCCGCCACGAACAGTAGTGGCGCAGTAGCCGTATCTTCGTCGATAGTGCAGGCTATTCTAGCCCGCTCGGGCGCGAATGTAAAGCCTGGCGTTTGCCCCTCTTTCAACAGTCCTGCAATCGCCAGCTCATACATTCTAACCAAGACACTCGCAAGGTGATCTAGTTACTGTTGATTTCAAGGATCGGCAGCAGGCCGTGATCCCGAGGCCAGAAGGCGGGATTGTACTTGCCAATCTCCTTGAAGCCGGGAATTGTCGGCTGAATTCCGCCGAAGACCGGATAACTGTCAAAGATGTCCCCAAAGCCCAACGTGCGAGGATCGCCCTGGGCGGTGAGCCGGTCCCGCAATACCGTCCACAGGCGGTTTTTCGTCTCAGTGAACTCCCGTTTATCTGCGAGATTGTTCAAGCAGTGTGGGTCCGCTATAATGTCGTACAACTCTTCCACTGATCGCTTGGCAAACGTAATCCGATAGTAGTACCGAGCTGAATCGTCTTTGTGTTCGAGAATATGCGACTTGGTCGGATTGATCATTTTCGTGTGACAAAAATAGCCCGGCGGCTCGCCCATTGGCCAGCGCTGCGGCTTGAGGTTTCTCAGGTACAAATACTGTTTCGTTCGAATCGCCCGGATCGGGTAGCCGAGGTTTTCAGCCCTCGCGTGGTTGTGTCTTTCTTTGCCCAGCAATACAAAGCTGCGTTCTCTGTCGAGGATTCCTGACCGATTCGAGGCCAGCATCGGCAGCAGACTGCGGCCGGCCATTTCCGGCAAGGGCTCCAGTCCGGCGGCTTCCAAGAACGTCGGCGCGACATCGACAAAACTGATCAGGTCATCGATAATCCTCGGCCCGCCAACGCGCGCCGGCCACTGAACAGCGAACGGCATCCGGATCCCATCTTCGTACAATGTGGCTTTGGTCCGTGGGAAAGGCATGCCGTTATCACTGGTGACAACGATCAATGTGTTTTCCAGTTCACCGGAGCGCTCGATCACATCGATCATTTTTCCAAGTTGCTGATCAAACCATTCGATTTCGAGATAGTAGTCCAGCAGATCGTTGCGAACTGTTTCGTTGTCAGGATAGAACGGCGGCACGTTGGCGTCCTTCAGCTTCTTTCCACTTCGCAGGCCCGAGCTGGGCTCATAATTACGATGGGGCTCGTGGCACCCAAACCAGAAGCAGAACGGCGCATCGCCAGGGCGGTCCTTCAGAAAATCTGCAAAGTTGGCCGCGTAATCGGTGGAACTTATTGCGGACGTCGGAGGTTTCAACCGACGAGCATTGTATGGTTTGCCGGCGGGATTGTTCTTGCGCCCGGAGACTCGCCAATTGCCCGGGCCCCAGGGTTTGCCCGTATAGCCGACATGATATCCCTCGGCCGCAAGAAGCTCGGTATACACCGTCAGCCCCGCAGGAAAGAGGCTTGCTTGGGTGCCTGCCTCTTTTAACTGCCAGGGATTTCGCCCGGTCAATAGCGTCGCTCTAGATACGCTGCACTGTGAGGCGACACAGAACGCATTCGTAAACAGCACGCCGTTGTCGGCAATACGGTCGAACGCAGGCGTGCGAATCTGATCGCAGCCATAGGCGCCTGCGTGCGGCCACGACTGGTCATCTGATACGGCCAACAGGATGTTTGGCTTTCGCCGAGTTTGCCGGGCTTGCTGTGAGAAAAGCATACTCGCAGAATATAGAAGAATCACAGCGGCTGCGAAACAATGTCGAACTATCGATGATCTTGCAGATGATCCCATTTGCTCATTCCAAGCCGCTTGCCAGTGTTTTGGCTGTGGCGCTGATAATCGCCTCGGATGTTATCGTGGCGCTCGTGGTCGCATCCACGCCTTTTAGGCCCTGCTTCTCGATGATCTGATTTGGGGTGTCGGTGAGCGCCTCGACCTCGGCTTTCGTTCGCGTATCATTCTTGCGTCTTTCTGTTCCTCTCCCGGAGTTGCTCGCGGCAAGTAGAAGGGCAAAGGCTGCAATGTACGGAAGGAGGCGACTCGCTCCCCTTATCGGTAAGTCGCGTGACACAATACATATTTTTCTTTTTCGCCAGCTTGATTGTCTCATCTGGTCAGACTTTCCCGAACGATTTGAGTTTGGGATGCAGGGTGATCCGGTCGACGTACTCGTTGTGAAACGCTCGGGCGCGGCCGAGCGGCTCGGCATACTTCGGATCGGTGGCCAGATCCCGCATCTCCAGCGGATCGTCCTTTGAGTCGTAAAGGCTTGCACTGCCGCGACGATTGAGAACCGCCTTGAAATCTTTCATGCAAATCGCACGGTGCGGACCGCCGGCAGAGTTCGACTCGGCCACCACATAATCGCGCCACTTCGCAGGCTTACCCTCCAGAAGAGGTCGCAGGCTTTTCGCGACCGTCATATCCGGCATGGATTCCAATCCGGCATAATCAAGAATCGTCGCAGGGATATCAACACCCGAAACGAGGTGCTCGCTGTCGCGCCGGCCCGGCCTTACCCGGCCACCGAAGACACACACGAGCGGCACGCGAAGAGAGGCATCGTAAAACTGGCCCTTCTTAAAGAGGCCGTGATGACCGCCCATCTCACCATGATCCGATGTGAAGACAAACAATGTGTTCTCCGCATGCCGTGAGTGACGCAGCGCATCATAGACGCGCCCCACCTCGGCGTCCACCATCTCCACCATGCGGTAGTAATAGTAATTATAGAGACGCACCCTATCCGTGTTCCACTCGCCTCCCTCGCTGCTTCTGGTCCCGGTCTCGGCATTGAAACTACCGGGCGCCGGAGGCAGCTCATCGCGCAGGAGACCGCAGAGGCCGAACTTGACGCTCGGATTCTTCGGCGCGAAAGTCAGAAAGCAGCAATCGTGGGGATTCAGGAAACCGACGTTTAGAAAGAAGGGCTTTCGCCGGTCGTAGTTGTGAAGAAAACCGGCCGCGACGCTGGCTACCCCGGTATCGCCCCTTTCGCCGTGACCGGAGCCGCCGGGCAGCAGGGTAAAACTCTGATCCACGCGTCGATTGGGGATATGCCACTTGCCAGTATAGAAGCAGGCATAGCCCCGCTTGCTCATCCATTGCCCAAGATCGGGTACGGATTTTAGCAGGGGCCTTTTATTTTGAATCACGCCGTGTTCGCTCGACGCGCGGCCGGTGTACCAACTGGCCCGTGCGGGGCAGCAGACCGGGTTGGCCGAATACGATCGCAGGAATGAAGTGCCGTCGGCGATAAGGCGATCTATGTTGGGTGTGCTGACGTGTGGATTGCCCAGGGCGGAAATCGCACTGTGACGCATCTGATCGACGTGGACAAAGACAATGTTTGGCGCAGAATTTTTCGCGGTCATATAGTGCTCCTGAATGAATATTCCCGTTCTTGCGCGGGCAAGCGACTTTACAATAACATGTTATGGTTTTGCTCGCGGGAATTTACTACCCTAAAGGGTATACCTACCTCCTTCAACTGATCGCTTTTAGGGCGAGGGACATGAGAAAGACGGATACGAACAGAGGACGCCCCTGCGAATCCACGATCCAGTGGGTCGGCACGGTCGCCGGTCCGGTTTGCAGAAACGTCCGGACGCTCGTCTCTTGCCCATGACCGAGAACACCCCGGCGATCCTCGCGAAAACGCTGATTTGGCCTCAGCCCCGCTGGCTCATGGAGCACGATGAATCTGTCGTCTGGCCCGCACAGCTCGGCCATCCGGCAAGCCGCATCGAGCAGGCCCCATCGGCACAGCAGCGGAGCCGAACTCCTCGAAACGGTTTCGGCGCCGTCGGTAACCGTTATGATCTTGTCACCCTCTCGCCTGCCCGACTGCGTCGTCCGACTCATGCTGGCAATGTTCTTGCGCTTGGAATTCAGCGCATATTCTAATTGCCACCGCTCAAGGCTATGCCGGCGATCCGTCAGGCAACGAAAACGACCAGTCATCTTTTCGGTTTTGGCCAGACGCTGCGTCACTTCGTACTCGACGGCGCCATCAAGCGGATTGCGCTTTACGATTATCTCGCCCAGCACAGGCGTCGATACAATCTGCCGGCCTTTGCCGGTTCTCCAGCCGATCACGTCGAATGTCAAACTCTGGCGCCGCGAGGCGTCGAGCACGCCCCTGGGCGGAACATAGGATTCAGCGTATTTAGAAACCGGATTTAGCGCGGAGAGCCTGCCGGATGTTTGCCCCCTGGCGATTGTGCTGCCGCGCGCCATCACATTTTGCCCGGTCAGAAACGCCAGCAGTGAGGCCCCGATCGAGTTCACCATGAATTCGCGTCTTTTCATTCTTATCTCCTTAGCGACATGGGGACAAATCTTCGTCCGCGCGCCGGCTCAATTGCGAAGCGGTGTGCTGCGGCCGCTCTCTTTGTATTGCTCTAGTTGCGATTTCAGTTCTTTTACGATCTCCGGATGCTTGAAGTATAGATTCATGTCGCTGTCTCCTCATTTGTCAAACTGCCAGCGCAAGTTGTCATGCCAAACCTCTGGCCCGCAGTTTCAACAGTTGGCCGATGAGGCACGTAAACGAACTTGCCGCCAGCACGAGCAGCCATCCGCCGAATCCGGGATTGACAAGTTTCAATATCCGCGCCATAGGAGGTAGATATACCGAGAGGATCAGAAGCGCGACACACAATCCGAGGGCCCCCCAGACATATGGGTTGCTCGTTATGTCGTTCCTGAGCAGAGACGTGTTTCGGTCCCGCATGTTGAAAATGTGCCACAATTGCGCGAATGCAAGCGTCAGAAATGATACCGTCACGGCCTGACTGTCGTCCATTCCCAGCATCTTGTAGGCGAGGGTGAAAGCCAGAAGTACGGAAAAGGTCATCGACGTGCCGTATCCAAAAATTGAAAGCCAGTGACTCCTCGGCAAAATGGGTTCATCCGGAGATCGCGGCCAGGCCTGCATTATCGCAGGATCCCCCTTGCCGACGCCGAGCGCCAACGCCGGGAACACGTCTGTGACCAGATTCAGAAACAGGATCTGCAATGGCAGAATCGGCATAGGGGCGTTTACTACCGACGCGGCAAAGACGATCATGACCTCACTGATATTGCAGCTCAGCAGATAGATCACAAATTTTCGTATGTTCTCGAAAATGATGCGGCCCTGCTCGACGGCGACTACGATCGTCGAGAATGCATCGTCCTTGAGGACCATGTCGGCGGCTTCCTGGGCGACCTGGGTGCCTCGCCGGCCCATCGCGATACCGATGTCGGCTTTCTTCAAAGCCGGAGCGTCATTGACCCCGTCACCGGTCATGGCGACAACCGCCCCGGTCTGCTGATGAACCGCAATCAGATCGAGCTTCTGTTTCGGGCTGACCCTTGCGAATACAGGCGTCTGCCGATAGGTGTCTCGGTCGGTCTGCGACATCGTTTCAAACGCCTTGATGTCCTTGCCGACAATTGCGTTTGCCCCGCCGGGCTCGGTCAAACCGATGGACGACGCGATGTTGACAGCCGTGTTGGGATGGTCTCCTGTTATCATGACCGTCTGGATGCCTGCGCTTCGACATGCTGCTATGGCCTGGCAAACGTCTTCTCTGGCGGGGTCCTCCATGCAGGCCAGAGCGACAAACGTCAGGTCCTTGTACGGATCGGATTCGAGCGACTCGCCCTCTTTCATGGCCAGCGCCAAGACGCGATAGCCCTGCTCGGCCAGCTCACCGTCCTGCTGCAACCAGAAGGCCCTCTGCTCGTCGTCCATTTGCTCGCGACCGTTTTCGCCGGCAACCCACGCGGCATCATCGAGAACGGCCTCCGGCGCTCCTTTGACGGCGACCCAGTAATTGTCGCCGGATCGATTGAAGGTCGCCATCTTCCTGGTGTCTGAGTCGAACGCATCTTCACGTTCTTCGGGGAACTGCTTGTTAAGCTGATCATAATCAATGGACGCCTTCCGCGCCGCCACAAGAAAGGCCACTTCAAGCGGGTCGCCTACTCCCTCTGTCGAATCGGCCCTGCGGTTGTCCAAAGATGCATTGTTGCAGAGCACGCCCACCTGGAGCGCCTTGATGAGTCTCTGGTTCTGTGCCGGATCAATCGGTTGGCCTTCAATCGAAAACTCCGCCCGGCCCTGATCGTCGATCCGCCCGATCTTGATGTGCTTATCCGAGAAGATAATATCGGTGACGGTCATCTTGTTCTCTGTCAGGGTGCCGGTTTTGTCGGTGCAGATGACGCTGACCCCGCCGAGCGTCTCGACGGCGGCGAGGTGGTTGACCATCGCGTTTCGCCGGGCCATGCGCATCATTCCGCGCGCCAGGGCCAGAGTAGCAACAATCGGAAGCCCTTCGGGAATGGCGGCGACCGCCAATGCAATCGCAGTTTCGATCATCTGTATTGTGTCTTTTCCTCTGGCGATGCCCGTCCCTGCGATCACGGCGATCAGAACAAATGTCACCCAGAGCAGCTTCCTGCCCAGCATATCCAGCCGCTTTTCCAGAGGGGTCACCTCATCTTCGGCTTTCTGGACCAGGTCGGTGATTTTGCCCAATTCGGTTGCCATCCCCGTTGCGGCCACGACGGCCTCGCCCGATCCTCGCGTGACGGAGGTCCCTTTGTAAAGCATGTTCGTCCGATCGCCCAGCGAGGCCGACGCATCGACTTTTTCCGTTTGTTTTTCGACCGGGAGGGACTCGCCCGTGAGGACAGATTCATCCGCCTGGAGCTTGCCAGCGACGACCACCCGCATATCCGCACTTACGATGTCTCCGCCTTCGAGCACGACGATATCACCGGGGACAAGTTGCCGCGCAGGCACCTCCCTCACCTGTCCCGAGCGGCGGACCCTGGCCGTGACCATTTCCATCCTATGTAGCGCCTCCATGGAGCGGACCGCTTTGAGCTCCATGAAGAAACCGATTGCCGTGTTGATAACGATAACGCCGGCGATCGCCAGCCCGTCCATCCACTCACTGAATGCGCACGATAGTATCGCCGCGACGGCAAGAAGAATAACGATCAGGCTCTTGACCTGATTGAGCAGCATCCTGGCGATACTCTTCTTCTCGGCCTCGCGAAGGCGATTGGGCCCGTACTTTTTCAGAAGGGATCTGACTCGCCGCTTATCCAACCCCTTTTCGCGGATCACGCCGCATTGATCGAGAATCTCTTCGCTGCTGTGAGCCCATGGCGCCGCGATACCCGCCGCATTTTGTGACTGCGATTTTACATTTGCCATCAATTTGATTCCATTGCCTTTATGTCTGTCGTCGCATCTATCCGAACTGTTCGCATATCATAGCAGCGCAAGAAATCCGGGGCAAGTCCGCAACGGCCGGCCGGACCGGGAATACCAAGAGAAAGAGCCCGCCGAAGAACACTCCGGCAGGCTCGTGAATGCATGTTCTCTGGATGGAACCTTGGCTACTCGGGCCTATCTCCCGCTGGATCCGCGTCTTCTGTATGTACGCTTGGCGCCTGTTACTTTCGACGTGCCTCGGTCCGTTTTCACTTCGCCCGTGAGCTTGGAATCTGCGATCTTTCCTTCGAAGCTGACTTCGTAATCCTGGCTGTTGAACGTCAAAACGTACTTGAAGCTCACCTTGTCGCCGTCGAAATTCACCTTCTTGATGAGGTTGGACCCATAGAGTGCGCTCAGGTCCGAATTGACTCGGAGTCTCTGCTTGCGGGGGCCTCGCTCGGATTCGATATCGAGATTCCGATTTCAAATAAAAATATACTTTAAATAGATATTGATGAGAAATTTATTGATGCATTAAAGATAAGTGAGCCAGAAG